>NZ_RZQL01000261.1 GCF_003997935.1 Mesorhizobium sp. M7A.F.Ca.US.006.01.1.1 | reverse complement strand
CGGCGAAAGCCGGTGCACGGCGATCTTGCCGATACGCTTGGGCAGCAGGGCGGGACCGCTGCGGGCCGACAACCAGATGGCGGCCGTGTCTATGCCGGCCAGATGATTGAGCGCATCGAAGCCCGAATTGCCGGCGCCGACGACCAGCACTTTCTGGCCCGCATAGGCCTGTGCGTCACCGAAATCCGCCGAATGGATGATGCGCCCGACGAAATCCTTCATGCCTTTCCATTCGGGAATGAACGGCTGCCTGTCGCGGCCGGTGGCGACGACGACATTGCGGGCCAGCCGCAGGCCAGCGCTGGTCCGTAGCGCCCAGTGATCGCCCTTGAAGGCAATCTCTTCGACAGCGACGCCAAACTGCACCGGCAGCCGGTTTTCCTCCCTGAAATCATTCATGTGGCGGATGACGACCGTCCGGTGCGGAAAGGCGGGGGTGCCGGGGGGATAGGGGAGACCAGGCAGCGAAGAAAGATCGCGGTGGGTGTTGAGATGCAATTGCTGGTGCCGCCGGTGCCATGGCTCAGCCAACCGGCTTTCCTTTTCCAGGATCGCCGTCGGCACGCCGGCGTTCATCAAAGCGTGCGCGACGGCCAGCCCAGCAGCACCGGCGCCGATGACGATTGCCGGCTCGACCGTGGTCGGCAGATCCGCAACCGATCTGATTGTCGTATCAGTCATTCACTCGAATCCCGTTCGACGTCCCGCCGCAAGGCTCGCAGGACGCTGTAACCGTTTGATCGCGCGCAGGATCCCTGCAGCAAACCGCGGCCAAATTTCGAGCGATGCGATTTAGCGCCACACGCCGGGCCACGGTTGCGCTCTATATGGCATATGCGCGATATCAACGGTAATCAGGTCGCGGCAATGTGATTGATTCGAGGCCTTGGGTGGCTGGCGGGTCTCGATTATCCCCCACGCGCATGCCCGAAATCGACTCCGATTTTCGAGTCATGCGCAGAATCAAAGTGTTACAGCACCTTGGCGCGTCCTGGACGGCCGGCGCTGTAGGCGGCACGCGGAATCTCGACCATGCCCTCCTTGCGGTTCTATTTCGACAAGATCCTTGAGGCCGCCGCGCCCGAGGTCGAGCGGCAGGCGCTGACCCATGTCGAACGGCTGGCGCTGGTGCGCCGCTATGGCGACTTCTCGCTCGCCTATTCCACCGCAGTGCAAGGCAAGCTTTCCTATTTCGGCGACGCCGACGGCTACATCGCCTTCGGCACCAAGATGAAGCACCATTTCGCGCTCGGCGACCCGGTGGCGGCTCCGTCGCGTCGGGCCGATTACATCAGACGCTTCGTCGAGACCGCCGGCAGCCCGTGGTTCGTGCAGGTCGGCGAGGACACCGCACGCGTGCTGGCCGGACTTGGCTACAAGGTCAATCGCCTCGGTATCGACACCCGCCTCGCCCTGCCGGAGCATGATTTTTCCGGCAAGCGCAACGAGACCGTGCGCTACTCCGAGCGCTGGCTGCTGAAGAAGGGCTTTTCGTTCGAAGAGGACAAGCGCACGATCTATCTCGACGAGATCGCCCGGCTTTCGGAAAACTGGCGTGGCGACCGCATCGTCAAGCGCTGGGAGATGAGCTTTCTCAACCGCAACTTTGCCGACCATCTCGGCACCGACATGCGACGTTTCGTGCTGCACGGGCCCGACGGCGAACTGGTCGCTCTGCTCGACTTCGACCCGCTGTGTCGCGACGGCAAGGTCATCGGCTACACGACCGCCTTCAAGCGCAAGCATATCGATGCCTCGCCGCATGCCGAGATCGGCCTGACCAAATTCGCCGTCGACCGTTTTCGCGAAGAGGGCATCTCGGTGGTCACGCTCGGCCTGTCGCCAATGCTCGATATCGGGCCAAGCGGATTTGCCGAAAGCGATTTTTGGCGCAATGCCTTCCAGCGCGCCTACTCTTCGCCCTGGGTCAACCGCCGCAGGTTCAATCTGCAGGGCCAGGCGGCCTTCAAGCGCCGCTTCCACGGCGTCGAGGAGCCGGTCTACATCGCCTTCCGCAAGGGAACGTATGTCGAGATGCTGGGGTTGCTGCGGCTGGTCAAGGCAATCTAGGTCGGCCGATATTCAGGGTGAGGCCGGCCTGACCTGAATCTCAACAGACCTAGCGGCGCTCAGGGTGCTTTCGCGGGTCAGTTCCTTAGCCGATAGCCAGTCCTGAAGATCCAGGCGACGATGGTTATGCAGACCAGCAGGAAAACAACGGTCATACCCAGGCTGACGCCGACCGAGACATCGGACTTGCCGTAAAAGCTCCAGCGAAAGCCGCTGATCAAATAGACGACCGGGTTGAACAGCGTGATCGTGCGCCAGATCTCGGGCAGCATGTTGATCGAATAGAAGCTTCCGCCGAGGAAGGTCAGCGGCGTGATGATCAGCAGCGGGACCAGTTGCAACTGCTCGAAACTCTTCGCCCAAATGCCGATGATGAAGCCGAACAGGCTGAAGGTCACCGCCGTCAGCACCAGGAAGGCGAGCATCCAGAATGGATGCAGGATGGTGAGCGGCACGAACAGCGAGGCGGTGGCCAGGATGATCAGGCCGAGGATGATCGACTTGGTCGCGGCGCCGCCGACATAGGCGATGACGATCTCCAGATAGGAGACCGGCGCCGACAGAAGCTCGTAGATCGAGCCGACGAATTTCGGGAAATAGATGGCAAAGGAGGCGTTGGAGATCGACTGCGTCAACAGCGACAGCATGATCAGACCCGGCACGATGAAGGCGCCGTAGCTGATGCCGTCGATCTCGGTGATGCGCGAGCCGATGGCCGAGCCGAAGACGACGAAATACAGCGACGTCGAGATGACCGGCGAGACGATGCTCTGCAGCACGGTGCGGAAAGCACGCGCCATTTCCATCCGGTAGATCGCCCATACGGCGCGAAGGTTCATGGCTCCCTCCTCACCAGATTGACGAAGATCTCCTCGAGCGAAGAGTTTTGCGTGTCGATATCGCGGAACTGGATGCCGCCGGCCTCGAGGTCGCGCATCAACGAGGCGACGCCGGGCCGCTCGGCCTGGTTGTCATAGGTGTAGGTCAGCTGCCCGCCATCCGGCGACAGGTCCAGCGCATAGCGCGAGAGCGCCTCGGGAATGGCCGTCAGCGGATTGCGCAGTTCCAGCACCAGCCGCTTGCGGCCGAGCTTGCGCATCAGTTCGGCCTTGTTCTCGACCAAGATGATCTCGCCGCGGTTGATGACGCCGACGCGGTCGGCCATCGCCTCGGCTTCCTCGATATAATGCGTGGTGAGGATGATGGTGACGCCATCCTCGCGCAGCCGGCGCACCATCGCCCACATGTCCTGGCGCAGCTCGACGTCGACGCCGGCGGTCGGCTCGTCGAGGAACAGGATGCGCGGCTCATGCGACAGCGCCTTGGCGATCATCAGCCGGCGCTTCATGCCGCCGGAGAGCGTGATCGCCTTGGCGTCCTTCTTGTCCCACAGCGACAGGTCGCGCAGCACCTTCTCGACGAAGGCCGGGTTGGCTGGTTTGCCGAACAGGCCACGGCTGTAATTGACCGTCGCCCAGACGCTCTCGAAGGCGTCGATGGTCAGTTCCTGCGGCACCAGCCCGATCAGGCCGCGCGCGGCGCGATAATCCTTGTTGATGTCGTGGCCATCGACGGTGACGGTGCCCGAGGAGCGGTTGACGATGCCGCAGACGATCGAGATCAGCGTCGTCTTGCCGGCGCCATTGGGCCCAAGCAGCGCGAAGATCTCGCCGCGCTGAATGTCGAGATTGACTTCCTTGAGCGCGGTGAAACCGGTGGCGTAGGTCTTGGAGACCCCGGAAATGGACAGGATTGAAGGCATGGATGAAAACGGCTGCTTGAAAGAGGTCCCCTGATATAGGCCGAATGTCGGTGCATGCAACCGCAAGTCAATGCCCTGCTGACAGTTCTCGACAATCGTTGCCGGCCGGCCATTGCAGGTTCGGAGCCGCTACGATGGACCCCAAAGCTGAGCACGAGTGGAAAGACGGGGCGGGATCAGGCTTGCCGCCTCTCCAGCATGAACACGGTGCGCCTTGTGCTGTCGTCCTTGGTCCATGCCTGTTCGACATCGGCCAACGGCACCGGTGTGGTGGCGATTTGGAGGCCGGCCGGCACGGCGACGCGCAGCAAGTCGCCGGCGCAGGCGATGAAGCGGTCGAGCGGGATGCTGCCAATGCCGCTGCCCATCAAGGCAATCGCCGACGACCGAAGCACGGCGCTCGGCAGATTTATGTCCGAGCCGCTGACGGAGCCTATCTGGACGAAGCGGATCGGTACCGCGTCGGCACCTGCCTTGGCGGCGGCGATCAGCAGGCGCTCGGCGCTGTTGCCCCAGAGGTAATCGATGACGACGTCCACCCCCTCGGCGAACTGTCGCTTGAAGTTTTCCTCCAGAGCCTCCTCGTCCTCGACCAGCGGGATGGTCACATCCGCCCCCAGTGCCGAGACCGCATCGAGTGCAGCGGCGTTGCGACCGGTGGCAATGATTTTCCTTGCCCCGAGATGTCTGGCGATCTGGACGGCGAGACGGCCCGCCGTGCCGGTGGCGCCATTGATCAGCACGGTTTCGCCTGGATTGAGCTTCGCCCGTTCGGTATAGGCCGCCCATGACGACATGCCGGGATTGGCGATTGCCGCGGCGGTGACATCGTCAAGATCGTCAGGCAGCGTCACGCAGTGCGCCGAGGCCACCACCGTCCGCTCCGCCATGCTGCCATGGGGCGCCCTGGGCAAAGCGAAATAGACCCTAGAGCCGTCATCGAGCCGGCCGACACCATCGATGCCGACGACGAAGGGGAAATGGCCCGAAGAGCTGTAGTGCGGACCCGAGGCGCGGCTCTTGACCACGTGGCTGATGGCGGCGGTGCTGACCTCGATGCGGCTCTCGCCTGCTGCCGGCACCGGTTCGGGGAAATCGCCATAGACTGGCGTTTGCCCGGCGCTTGAAACAATCGCGGCCTTCATGATGTTTTTCTTTCTGAGTCCTGCATTACGTGTATAATGCACATATATGGAGTCGCCGCATGCCGTCAACGAATAAAGTGCAAAATACACATATCGCCACCCAGCTCCGGCAGCTGCACGGGTCTGTGCTCGATATCGTTGGCCTGATGAACCGGCCGCAGCGCGATGAAGTTCTGATCAAGGCGGCTGGAATTCCACTCGACCGGGCGTTGTTTCCGCTGCTCGTCGGCATCGAGCGTTTCGGGCCGATCGGTGTCGTTGAAATGGCCGACCGCGTCGGACGCGACTACACCACCGTCAGCCGGCAGGTCGCCAAGCTGGAGAGCCTGGGCCTTGTCCAGCGCCGGCCGAGTGACGCCGACCGGCGCGTGCGCGAGGCCGTCATCAGCCCGAAGGGCAAGGCGATGACCGATCTCGTCGATGCAGCGCGTGAAAAAATCGGACGCGCCATCTTCGAGACATGGGACGCGCAGGAGATCGAGGAACTCGTGCGCCTGATGCGCAAGTTCGCGGACGCACTTGGCGACGTGCCGGAGACCAGCCCGTAGGCCCGGGATGCGCGCATGCAACCGGCAAAATTGTCCTGTGGCGTTCAGCCTCGCGGCAGGACGCCACTTTGACCCAACGGCGCTACAGGCCTATTCTTACCTCATTAGAAGCAGCCGGAGCCCACCATGGACCCGCTCATCCTGTCGCGCATGCAATTCGGCGCGAATATTTCGTTTCATATATTGTTTCCGACGATCACCATTGCGCTGGGTTGGGTGCTGCTGTTCTTCAAGCTGCGCTACAACGCGACCAACGATTCCGCTTGGATGCGCGCCTATTTCACCTGGGTGAAGGTGTTCGCGCTGTCCTTTGCCATGGGCGTGGTTTCGGGCGTCACCATGAGCTTCCAGTTCGGCACCAACTGGCCGGGCTATATGGAAAAGGTCGGCAACATCGCCGGGCCGCTGCTGGCCTACGAGATTCTCACCGCCTTCTTCCTCGAAGCGGCCTTCCTCGGCATCATGCTGTTCGGCTTCCGCCGCGTCTCCAACCGCATCCACACGCTGGCGACAGTGCTGGTCGCTGGCGGCACTACCGTCTCGGCCTTCTGGATCATCGCGCTCAATTCCTGGATGCAGACGCCGGCCGGCTTCGAGATGCGCGACGGCGTGGCGCATGCGGTCGACTGGTGGGCAATCATCTTCAACCCGTCGATGCCCTACAGGCTGACCCACATGCTGCTAGCGTCCGGCCTGACGGTGTCGTTCCTGATATCAGGCCTGTCGGCACTGCGCTATCTCAAGGGCGACCGTTCGGAATCCATGTGGAAGGCGCTGCGCACCGGCGTCTTCACCGCGGCGATCCTGATCCCGATCCAGATCTTTGCCGGCGACCAGCATGGTCTCAACACGCTGGAGCACCAGCCGCAGAAGATCGCCGCCATGGAGGCCAACTGGAACACCGGCCCCAACGTGCCGCTGGTGCTTTTTGCGCTCCCCGACGAGGCGGCCCGCGAAAACAAATTCGAGATCGCCATTCCCGACGGCGCCAGCCTGGTGCTGCGGCACTCGACCAGCGGTGTCGTGCCGGGGCTGAACGATTTTCCCGGCAACCATCCGCCGGTCTTTCCGGTGTTCTGGGGTTTCCGCATCATGGTCGGCACCGGCATCTTGATGCTGCTCGTCTCGTGGTCGGCCGCCTTTTTCCTCAAGCGCCGGCACAGCCTGCCGAAGCCGCTCGCTTTGCTGATGGTACCGATGGCGCTGTCGGGCTGGCTGGCGACGCTGGCCGGCTGGTACACCACCGAAATCGGCCGCCAGCCCTGGCTGGTGACCGGCGTGCTGAAAACCGCCGACGCGGTCGGCCCGGTGGCCGGCAGCCATGTCGCGCTTACGCTCGCCATATATCTCATCCTCTATGTGCTGTTGCTGATCGCCTATCTCGGCGTGCTGGTGCATCTGGCGCTGAAGGCGGCGAAGGACGGCGATTCATCGCCGCTCCCGGGCGTCATGAACGCCGCCATGTCGCAGCCGGCGGCTGGCGAGTAGGAGAAGAAAATGAGCTTCGACTGGCCAACCGCGCTCCCCTTAATCTTCGCCGGCCTGATGGGCCTCGCCATCCTGATCTACGTCATTCTCGATGGTTTCGATCTCGGCATCGGTATCCTGTTCGCGGCAGCCGAAGATGCCGAACAGGATACGATGATCGCGGCAATAGGCCCGTTCTGGGACGCCAACGAAACCTGGCTGGTGCTGGCCGTCGGCCTGCTGCTGGTCGCCTTCCCGCTGGCGCATGGCGTCATCCTGACCGCGCTCTACATTCCGGTGTTCGTGCTTCTGGTCGGGCTGATCCTGCGCGGTGTCGCCTTCGATTTCCGCGCCAAGGTGCCGACCGAGCGCAAGCATCGCTGGAACCGTATCTTCTTCCTTGGTTCGCTCATCGCCTCGCTGGCGCAGGGCTATATGCTGGGTGTCTATGTGCTGGGCCTCGATGTCGGCCTCGGCGGCATGGCGTTCGGCGTGCTGGTGGCGTTCTGCCTTGCGGCCGCCTACGCGGCTATGGGCGCGGCCTGGGTGATCTACAAGACCGAGGGCGATCTGCAGAAGAAGGCGGTGCGCTGGCTGCGCACCGCACTGGTGCTGACGGCGCTCGGCATGGCCGCGGTGTCGCTGGCGACGCCCTTCGCCAGCCCGCGCATCTTCGACAAATGGTTCGTCTGGCCGGAGATGCTTTATCTGTCGCCGCTGCCGATCCTGTCGGCGCTGCTGTTCCTGTGGCTGTGGCGGCAGACCTTCCATCTGCCGAAGCCCGACGACCGCCATTCACTGACGCCGTTCCTGACGCTGGCGGCCATCTTCGCGCTCGGCTTTGCCGGCCTTGCCTGGTCGTTCTACCCGTTCGTGGTGCCGGATCGCCTGACCATCTGGCAGGCAGCCTCGGCACCGGAAAGCCTGGCCATCATCCTGGCCGGCACCGTGGTCGTGCTGCCGGTCATCATCTTCTATTCGTTCTATGCCTACCGGGTGTTCGGCGGCAAGGCGACCGACCTGACCTACGATTGATCCGCTCCACTTTGACGCAAAAGCGCCATGCGCTTTCCCCAGGAAGGGCTGCTTTCAGATCAGCCCGGAATCGCGCGCGGCAGCTGTGGCCTCGCCACGCGAGATGGCATCCAGCTTACCCAGAACCGCGGAGACATGGTGATCGACGGTTTTTGGTGAAATGGTCAGATGCTCTGCGATCCGCTTGTTGGAGAAGCCGCGCTCGATCAGTTGCAGCACTTCCATCTGGCGTTGGGTCAGGCCGGCGCTGTTGGCGCGCGTGGTCTGGCGCGGCCCCCGGGCGATGCGAATGATGCCGTTGCGCCGCATGATTTCGCGCACATGGCTCGCAACCGGCTTGGCTCCAAGGGTCTCGAATATCTCGAGTGCCGCACGCTGCGCGGGCTCATCGCCCTGGGCGAGCGCGAGCGCACGTTCATAAGGTGCGTTGAGATCCGCCCAGACCGCGGCCGCCCCTTGCCAGTCGCCAGCCAGGAGCATTCGGTACGGCGCGGCCATGCCGGCCGTATCCCCCGCGTCGCTACCGGCGGAGAGGATCTGGCGCCAGCTGGCCAGTTCGGCAAACATGGCCCGCGTCGGCGACAGGGTCTCGGCAAGGTCGATCAGCCGCAGCGCCTCGGCGATTTCCGCCTCGCCGAGCCATGCCTGCTCGGCGACGATGGCGGCGTACGGCAACAGCCGCTGCAATTCGGCTCCCCTTTCCAGGAACCGATTCATTTCCGCCAGCAGCGGCTCGGCCGAAGGATCTCCGCGCCGAAGACGCAGTTTCACCAGGGCCACCAAAGCGGGATAGCGGACCAGCGCCGTCGCCTGGTCATTGCTTATGACATCCAGAGCCTCGGCGGCAGCTTCGTTCCAGTATCCCTGACGCAACAACAACTGTGCCCGAACCCCACGCATATAGTCACGCCAAGTCGCCAGATCGTTCTCGACGCAATAGTCTATGCCGCGATCGAGGAAGGATTGAGCCTGGCTGTAGCCCAATTGGTTGATCTCGCCACAGGCGCAATTGGTGAAGGCACGCGCGGCGTGCTCCTGAAAATTCTGCTCCAGCGCGATTTCGAGGCTGCGGGCGAGATGCAGCCGGCTGTTGGCCAGATCCAGCCACTGCTCGGCGGCGCCGACATTGTTGAGCGCGTGACAAACGACATCCTGCCGGTCCAGCTGCTCGGCAAGCTCGATCGCCCTGCCGCCCAGCGACAGGGTCTCGTCGAGCCTTTCGGCCAGCATCGCCAGCTGCGAAAGGTTCGAATAGGCCATGGCAAGCTCGGCACTGGCGGGAACTGCCTCCAGC
>NZ_RZQL01000025.1 GCF_003997935.1 Mesorhizobium sp. M7A.F.Ca.US.006.01.1.1 | reverse complement strand
ACCGCACCTCATTCCTGCTGACCTCTTCACCAGGCGATGATCGCTTGGAGTGCGTTGCGACCGCGACACATCGATCTCGATGGTAGAGCAAATCCCGGAAACGCACGAGACGTTTCCGTCCGCAATTGCGTCAGAGCGGCTCGCCGTTCAGCGAACGGCGGACCGGTCTAGGGAATATCCCTGTGCTGCCTCAGGTGCTTACCTCATGGCCTCGTCGCTGAACTTTCGCCATCGATAGCCTTTGCATGAATTCCCCTGGCAGACAGCTCACGCGTGCTCCTTCGATGAAAAAGCGATCAATGGTTCGTGCTTGTGAGGCCCGGCTCGTCCGTCGACCTTGTTCAAGGAAGCATCTTTTCGTTCTTGTCGCAGCTTTTCAGATGGGCTCCGCAAGCCCATTGACTGCCTCCGAAAATTTTCGGCTCCCCATTACGGCGCCGACGCCAACACCACGGCCGCAGGACCCGGCATGCGCCAGCGACTGCTCACAAGACGCCGACAACAGAGACCGGTTGCCACGGAAGGCGGCGATGTCGATCGGCGGCGCATCGCAGCCGATGCCGGCGTATCGCAGGAATGTCCGAGTTGTCGGCCCGAGATTCCTGCCCGATGCATCCCAGTCCGTTGAACTGAACGGCGAAACCGCGGCACGAGCGAGAGACATGATGAAGCTCGAAAATGCTCAATGATGCGACAGGCGCCAGCTATGCGCGTTCGGCACCCACCCACCGAGGGGAGAACAGGTTGACCGAAAATGGAGGCCAACACTCCGAACCTATCGAGCAGAGGAATGACGTCGCTCGATTTCAGCAATGGGATCGCGAGGAGATTACGTGGAAATCTTTCCGTGACGCCCCCGCCGGATTTCAAATACTCACCATAGCAGGGCTTTCATTTTGTATCGTGTGTGCGGTGGTTATGACGGGGCTTGCCGTTCGTGCCATCCTTGTAAGCTTCATCTGAAGATTCCGTCGCAAAACACAGCTGATCGGGACTTATCCGCGAAGCTGTGTCTCCGTGACAGGACGCTACGGCATGCGGAGGTAAGCTGACGGTCTCTGGTCGATCGTCAACGTGCTCGTCGGGCAGCCGAATGTTCGATGGGGCTCTTGGATTTGACCTTTTGCAGGCAGAGAAGCTGCTCGACCTGCTCAACCACCGATACATCAAGGGCAGGAAGGCGCGCCGGCCCCGCCCAGCTAAAATCGGTCCGCTGGGAAAGCCCCTCGCGACCCGACGTCGGACCGCGAGATGACGCTCATGAAGGGCCGGCGACCGCCGGACGGCCGGCATGCCGGGGCCAGTCAGCCTCACCAGTGGCCGCATCCGCCGGCTCCAGCGCCTGGGACCGCCGTGTGCGGGTGGTAACGGGCAGCCGCGCCAGCTTGAAGAAGCTGAAATACATCAGAAAGGAGCCCGTAAAGTAGGGGTTGAGTATCTCGACCTCGACGAAGGAACGAATCAGCAGCAGCACCATCACGCCGGCGAGAACCACCGGATCGGCCTGCCATGTCCTGAAGACCACTGCCGAGACGTGGCCGTAGAGCGTGCGCAGCACGATCAGCGATACCAGCGTCGCCCCGACGAAGCCGAGCTCGACGAGAGCCTCGATATAGGTGTTGTGGAAGTGGAAGCCAGTGCGAGTGGTGATATAGAACTCGTTCCACAGCCGCTCGGCTTCGGCGAAGCCCTGCACCCAATAGGCGGCATAGCCGACGCCGAGAATCGGCGATTTCTGCACGGCATTCCAGCCCTGCTCCCACAGATAGGTCCGTCCGGTGAGCGTCGAATCCTTGCCGAAGAGGCCGAGGACGAAGTCCATAAGCCCGAGATTCAAGGCGACAAAGGCAGTCACGACCAGCAGGCCGGCGCCGATCAGGAAAATCACCCGGCGGTAGCGCCGTGACAAAAGTTTGCTCATCGCAAGAAGCGTCACCAGCGCCAGAACCGCCGGTATAGAAGCCATCGAGGTGGCGGAATGCGAGACGAACAGCAGATAGGCCGATAGCAGAATGAGAGGCGCTGTAAGCATGAGGCTCAGCCGGCCGCGCCTGTAAAAGGCAAGGAACACCACGCTGAAATATATGCCGAGCGAGGCAACAAAACCGAGCTGGTTCTTGGAGGCAAACGCGCCGACGAAATTGTAGGTGCCGTCGAGAACATCGTCGGAATAATTGCCGACCCGCAACGAATAAAGCAGGATGAAGAAAATCCCGACCAGGGCACCTATCGTCAATGTGCGCACGCTGACGGCGCGCGCCGCGATGTAGGCACAAGCGATGTGAGAGAGGTACTGGAACGCCGTCCTTGCCGTGGTGCCCGGCGCAGCCGACCAGAAAACCGAGAAGCAGACATAGGCGGCAAACAGCAGCGGCAGCCAGGCGCTGGACAGATGCCGCAGAAACCGCCGGTAGTCGACCAGGACCAGTGGAAGCCAGACCGCGTAGTAGGCCAGGATCAGTGCCTGACCGAAAATGAACGAATAGGAAAACGCCCAGATCGAGACGGCTACGGCAAAGGCGCCATAGACCGAGTTCTTCTCGGGGTCGACCAGCAGGGACTTTGGAATCTTCATCTCAGAGTCCCGCCGGCACGACCCAGTGCCGGCAAGCCATGAGCCGGCCGGAATTTTCGCAGACAGGGGCGTGCAATAAACGGCTTCTCCATTGTGCAGTGCAATATAACCTATCGTGCCCTGCGCTCAATGGCAAATCCGGTCAACTTATCTTACGCGAATTGGCCAAGCGGCGGATACCGAGTCGTCGCACCTTCGAACGGGGCGATCGCCACAAATCCAGAGGCAGTGCGCGGCCTGTTTCCGTCGCGAGTCAGATATGATTTTCGGTTTTCCTAGGCGTCGAGGAGGCTTGCCTACGGCCTGCCGAGCCATTGAAGAGACTCTGCGCGGGTCGCTCGATCATTGTATAAAGGACAATGGATACCGCTATGGACAGCGCGCATGCCACGATGGCAGCCAGCCCCTGCGCCATCAGCCCCGAATGATGCGGTAGCAGTTTGCTCGCCAGCTGGATTACATAAGGGTGCGAGAGGTAGAGCGAGTATGATGCATCTCCGAGCAAAACCAGAAATGTTATCGCGCGCGTCCGGGTTGGCGACCAAGACAAAGCGGCGGCGGTTAAAAGCACGGCAGGGATGCCGTTCGCCAGAAGCCAAGGCAAGCCAGGCATCATTTGCCGTATGGCTATTGTCGCCCCGAAAATTGCAAGCATAAGCCAAGTACGTCCCACGAAAATTTTCGTACCATGCACATATGCCAAGTAAAGTAAGATGCCAAAAACAAATTCCAGGATCAGTGGATTGGTGTAGAAGCGCCAAGCGACATTTTCACTCTGGATGAATTGATCCGCCGCTACGAGAATCACTATGAACATGGATGGCGGCAGTGGGCCGCGCAGGCCGGCAGCTATGCACGCAGCATATATTGCATAGAAGAACATCTCATAATTAAGGCTCCAGCCGAGGAAGAGCAGCGGCTGAATCGACCCGTCGAGCTTTTCGAACGGGATGAAGAACAGTGATTTCAGGATCGTTTCGCCGCTCACGACGGTCGAATTCAGCAGACCGGGTTTCATCAGCGCAATCACCACGATACCTGCCGTCAGCGTCCAATATAGCGGAACGATACGAACCAGGCGGCGGCGACAGAATTGCCAGGCGCCTTTGGCCTCATCGGTCGTGTAAGCGATTATGAATCCACTGATTACGAAGAATATATCAACGCCTGACGCTCCGAAGGCAAAGATATTGCTCTTAAAACCAAACTCTATTTGAAAGCCGCTTCCAATGTGGAACAATACCACCGCAAAGGCGGCGACGAACCTTAGAACTTGGAGCCCGAGCAGCTTGCGACGAACATTGCTGCTACCCGGCACCGTTCGTGATTCTACGGCGACCGTCGAAGCTACAGTCATTTTGTCTCTTCCCAGCCAAGGTCGGCCTTCACACGGGCCTCAAGTTCGTCCGCCATATGACCCTGGCCGATTTCATTTGGATGCGAGTCGCAGCCGCGTGACGCAACTCCTCGCGGACTATCGAATCGTATCAGAGCAATTTTTCTTTCACCCGCGGCACGACGGACCGCCACGGCCTTGTTCACGGCCGAAACCGCGGCATCAAGGTCAGCGCCCCAAAGCATCGGGCCGATACCGGCATAGATCATTGCGTCAGGCGCGTTGGCGCGCAATTGGGCAAGCAAGTCCGCGTAGCGTGCGACAAAATCGGGCGGCCGCGCGCCGCCGCTGAAATCGTTGCTGCCGAGATGCACGACAATGACACTGGTATCAGGCAGTTGTTCCCGGTCTGGACGTGACGGCAGCAGTCGCGTGTAGAGGTCGCTCATCGTTGCGTTTGTGCTGCCATCATAATTGCGGACAAGACCCTTCCCGGACGCTGCAAGCGTCGTGACGTCTGCTCCAAAGCGGCGCGCCACGACTGCGGCAAAGGTCAAGTACTGGTTCTCGGTATCGGCGCTAAACCGGCATTTGGCGTCCTTGCCCTCGACGCCGTAACCAGCCGAGATGGAGTCGCCAATGACTAGAAAGCTGCGGGTTTTCGGCTGCGGCGGCAGAAAAGATCCGTCGGTCCGAATATCCTTGAGAACAGTCGCGCCGAATGACGCTTCGGTTCGGCGGACAAGACGTACGGCGTGCCGGGCAGCCACCGTATCCGATAAGACCCTGTAGGTGTGTTCGCCCTTCTTCAAGTCGAGGCGGGATACAGAACCGTCAACGTCAACGACCATGCTGTTCCGACCTGTGTCGTCAAGCACTACGTCGAGCCATGCCCCTTGGAATTCGACCTCGATGGCAGTTCCCGGCCATTCGAATGTGGCTTCGGTTCCCGTCGCTAAAAAGCGACCAACCAGCCGGGCGCCGTGCAACTCCGATTCCCCGGCAAGCGCACAGCGATCGGTGAGCCCATTTAACCCAGCTGCCGCCAATACGGCTATCAGGAATGGCCGAAGACCGGCTACTTTCATCTAGGATCAGCCTGTGAGAATGGCGAGCGCTACAAGAACAGTAAACACCTTTTCTCGCAGATGCGAAAGAACTTTCTCGCACATGCGAGATGCAGGGCGCGCGCGAAAAATGAACATCCGTCCCAAGGACGCCGCCCATCCGGCAGGAGCGCTACCACAGCGCTCCGCCGGTGATCTGTATGTTTTCCATGGTGATGCCCTTGGCGAGATCCGAGCACAGGAACACCGCCAGAGCGGCAATCTCCTGCGGCTGCAGTATTCGCTGCTGCGGGTTGCCCCCGGCGATCTCGGCCATCGCTTCTTCTGCCGTGCGCCCCTTGCCTTCGCGCTCGACGACCTGCGCCACATTGCGGCGCATCAGTTCGGTCTCGACCCAGGTCGGGCTGATCATGACGCAGGTGACGCCGTGCGCCGCTCCTTCCAGCGCCACGCAGCGCGTGAGGCCGAGAAGGCCGGCCTTGGACGCACAGTAGGCAGGGTTGTCCTTCCAGCCAACCGAAGCGGCAGTCGAGCCAATGTTGACGATGCGGCCCCAGCCGCGCTCGATCATGCCGGGCAGAACCGCGCGGGTAGTGCGGAAGGCGCCGGTCAGGTTGGTGTCGACGATCTTGTCCCACAGCGCGTCGGAATGGCCGCAGACCGGCTGCTCCGCGGTCGTCCCAGCGGCATTGACCAGGATATCGGCGGGGCCGATGGCCGCTTCGGCGTCCGCGGCGAAACGGTTGGTGACGTCGCTGTCGCGCACGTCGAGATGGGCGGCGTGAACCCTTGTTCCATGGGCGGCAAGAGCCGCACTCACGCGCTCGATCTCGTCCGCGCCTGGATAATAGGCGGCGTCTGATCTGTCGGCGCCGGCGGGTGCGATGTAGGAGCCGACGGCGACATTGGCACCGGCTTCAGCCAAAGCCGTGGCAATGGCAAAGCCCATGCCCGAGAACCCCCCGGTCACGATGGCACTGCGGCCGGAAAGGTTGTTCATGGCGCACGCTCTCCGCTTCGTTCCGGACAGGCAATCAGGCCTGACCGGATTTGGCAATCACACCGGCGCAGCCCCCATTTCCTGGAGCGGTTTGCCCAGCCATTCGCGATAGAAGCCTTCGAGGTCGGGCTCGAAATCGTGGACTATGGGATAACCGGGTGCCGCCGCTTCAACCTCGTGCAGCGTGCCGCACTGCGGACAGATGAATTCACGGATTTCCATCCATTCGGGATCGGGGAGATCGCTGTTGGGATAGATCTCGCGCAAAGCCTCCTCGGTGTTGCGCACATGAATAGCGGCGTTGAGCTTCCAGTTCTTGCGATAGTCGCCAAAGGAGTGGCCGCATTCGCAGCGGGTGATGCGCTCATCGCCGCTCTGGCAGATGAACAGATGGTCGGAGACCGGCAGCAGGATCGGATCCTTCCAGGCGACGCGGTCCTGATAGACGGCGACCATCCTGAAGAAACGGTCATCGTCCTTGTAGGCGCTCATGATGCGCCTTGTCTGTGGCCAGGGCAGCTTGCCTGCGGCCAGATCACCCAGGACTTCCTTGCTGTATGAGGTCATGGCTTTGCTCCCGGCGTGAAGATCGATCTGGCGTCGACGTTCCAGAAATCGCTGAATTCCCTGGTGAAGCGCGACGACAGCTTGATCGCGCTGGCGAACATTTTCTTCACCTCCGGGGCGAAGTCAGCCTTTTCGACACGGCCACGCTCCTTGGCGATCCAATCCGCCACTGGGATCGCCTTGGCCAGACGCTGCCTGCGCATGGCGGCGCGGCGCTCGACGGTGGCGTCGATATCGGCGATGGGATAACCGTCTTCATCGTCCTTCAGCACAATGCCGAAAACCTGGTCAGCCGCTTGCCGGGTGAGAAAGCCGTTCTCGACGTCCCAGGCAGTCTTGATCGGATCGCGCTCCAGCACGTCGCCATAGCCGCCGCCGCCATTGTAAGAATGGCTGAAGATATCGCCGGATTTGTGCGGCGAGGTGATGTAGGGCCCCTCGACCACGACATGGTCGCCGCCGATGTTCCGCTCGTAGTCCGAGACATGCGGATCGATGCCGGGCGCATGCGCCAGCGGTTCGCCTTTTGCCGCCAGTTCGTGAATGTCTGAGTTGCGCACGGCGCGATGCTTCTGGCAGGTCGGCGCCGGATAGCCGCCGCACATGCCGGCGTTGTCGAACACGCGCGAGGAGTGCTCAGAGGTGTGGAGCCGCAGATGCGAGGTCTTGTTGATCAGCCAGGTGGAGACGAAGGAACAGCCGCCGCGATATTTGCCGGCGCCGCCGGAGTTGGGCACGATCGAACGGCCGATATAGACCATCGGCATCGACTGTTCCCAGACCTCGATGTTGCCCATGTCGGATTCCGGATTCCAGCCGACATAGGCGGTGTCGAGACCATCCTTGATGGCAAGCGCACCGGAGCCGGCGGCGGCACATTCGAAATGCGCCATGCCGAACGGCGTGCCGTATTGGCTTTCGCCACCCATCTCGATCATCGGGCTGTTGACCTGACCGACGAAGGCCTCCTCGACAAAGCCGCGCGCGACAAAGCTGCGCGACAAAAGCCGCTGGAAGACGCCATAGGCCGGCAGCAGCAGGGCCCATGAGGTGGCGGTCGCCACCATTTCGTTGTCGGGGTTGGTCCAGGTGCCGTGCGGCAGTTTCAGTTCGGTCGCCATCCAGGCGCCGTCATTGACCAGGCCTTCGAAATTCATGTGCTGGGTCAAGGTGACGAACATGCCACCATCCATGCCGGCTGGCGTGCAGTTCATCGAATGGTAGCCCCAGGGCTGCGTGCCCTCGAAGTCCATGGTGATCTTGCCGTCGGTGGTGATCTCCATCTCGATCGGGATGTTGTAGAGCCAGTCGGGATCGCCGAGCAGCTGGAAGCCGGGCTTTCCCGCCGTGACGTGGCCGTAAAAAGTGTGACCGCGATAGATGCCGGGCACGGTGAGCTGGCGGGCGCGGGCAAGCTGGGCGCGGCGGCCTTCCTCGATGAACTCCTTCGACACCTTCATCCAGTAGTCGAGGCCGATCTCGGAGATCAGCTGCTTGACGCTTTCGCGCATGTCGATGCAGGAGGCTACCTTGGCCTTCTCATCCAACACCCAGTAGATCGGCATGCGCAGATTGCGCTCGCAGCGGATGACGTAGTCGCGGCGGATTTCATCGTTCTCGCCGATCTTCTCGGCGCAGACGAACAGGCCTTCGGTGAAGCGCTCCTGAGCGAGACAGACGTCGCCGCCAGGCGTGATGCCGCCGGCTTCCAGCTCGTGGCAGACGGCGCCCGCCCAGCCGACCAGCGTGCCTTCATGGAAGATCGGCACCACGTCCATGACGTCGGGCACCTGCACGGTGCCGATGAAGGCGTCGTTGTTGGCGAAGATATCGCCTTCGCGGATGCGCGGGTTGTCCTCGTAGCCGTTTTTGATCATCCATTTGATGAAGCGGCTCATCGTATGGACATGCACCATGATGCCGTTGGAGAGCGCGATGGCGTCTCCCTCGGGGGTGTAGATGGCGACCACCATTTCGCCGACCTCGCGCACGCCGGGCGAGGCCGAGATGCGGCGGGCCATTTCGCGTGCCGAGACGCAATAGGCGCGCAGCTTGGTGTGCAGCGTCTCGAATTTCAGCGGATCCTGGTTGCGCAGCGTGAGTTCCGTGATGCCGTCATAGCAACCGGTCTCTTCCATCAGCCGCTCGGAATCGAGCAGCCTTTCGCGAAGGCGCAGGGCCGAAGCAGGTTTGTCCAACATGGCGATGCCCTCTCAAGCGTGGGTGTAGTGCAGCAGCGTCCATTCATCGACATGGACGCGGTCCTGCGGATGAACGACGAGCGTGGTGGCGGGATGTTCGATGATGGCCGGGCCGATCACTTCGTGGCCGGGCTGCAGCAGATCCATCTCGTAGAGATTGGCCTTGTGCCAGCGCCCGCCGATGTAGGCCTCGCGCACACCCTTGTGGGCGGAAGCAGGATTGGAAGCGCCGAGGGGTCGCTTGAGCAGCACCGGCTTGACCTTGTCAGCGGTGGCGATCAGCCCGAGTTCGGTGATGGTGAAGCCGGCTTCGCCATAGCGCGACACGCGGTGGTTGACCTTGGCGTAGACTGCCTCGAACTCGTCGATCACCTTGCGCATATCGTCGGCCGAATTGACCTCGGCCAGCGGCGCCATGACTTCGACATCCTCGAGCTGGCCGGTGTAGCGCATCATCAGAAACGGCACGGTCCTGATCTTCTCGCGGGCATGGCCGTCGGCGATCATCTCGTCAACCGCCGCCTTGGTCAGGTCGTTCCAGACCGTGGTGACCTTGGCGCCGAAGGCGGCCAGCGTTGCCTCGTCGGCGCGTGACGGGATGTCGTGCTGCGTCGATACCGAATGCCGGCGCATGAAATCGGCGGTGGTGCAGCCGAAGGCGGAAAAAGCGGCGGCGAACTGGAAGGTGATGATGTCCTTGAAGCCGATGCCCCTGGAGCAGCCGGCCAGATGCAACGGGCCGGAGCCGCCATAGGACAGCAGCGTGAACTCGGAGGGGTGGATGCCTTGACCCGAGATGACCCGGCGCAACGCGTTGTTGGCATCGGACTCCAGCATGTCGATCATGCCTTCGGCGGCTTCCTCCAGCCCGACGCCCAGGATGTCGGAGCATTTCTCCTGGAAGGCGCGGCGGGCCTTTTCGACCTGCAGCACGACCTTGCCGCCGAGGAAATAGTGCGGATTGAGGCGACCGAGAATGGCGTCGCAATCGGCGATGGTCGGTTCGGTGCCGCCGCGATCGAAGCAGATCGGACCGGGATCCGAGCCGGCGCTTTCCGGCCCGAGACTGACCTTCTTGGTCAGCGGGTCGACCTTGAGGATCATGCCGGCGCCGGCGCCGATCGTGTCGAGATGCAGCGTCGGCACGTTGAGCTTGAAACGGTCCATCAGCGGCTCGTTCTCGATCCGCGTCTGGCCGCGTGTGATGACGCCCATGTCGAAAGAGGTGCCGCCCATATCGGAGCAGATCAGCGAATCATTGCCGATCAACTTGCCGACATAGGCAGCACCGAGGATGCCGCCGATCGGGCCGGAGATCATGGTTTCATGCAGGCGCGGATGGTTGATCGACGTCAGGCCGCCGAAGGAGAGCAGCGTCTGCACGCCATATTTGAAGCCGTATTTCTTCGAGACGTCCTCGATGCCCCTAAGCTGCTTGCGGCCACGCGAAGTCGCGTAGGCCTCGATCAGCACCGAGTTCAGCCGCGACTGCTCGCGGATGACCGGGCGGACCTCATGGCTGGTGTAGACGATGATGTCGGCGCCGGCCTTGTCGACCTCCTCACGGCAGATCTCGGCGATGCGCTTCTCGTGCACCGGATTGACATGCGAGAAGATGGTCATGATGCAGATCGCTTCGACCTTGTCGGCGATCAGTTTTTTCACGGCGGCGGAGACCTCATGTTCGTAGAGCGGCAGCACGATGTCGCCGAACTGGTCGATGCGCTCGGTGACCCCATGGGTGCGGCGGCGCGGCACCAGCGGATCGGGATGATGGTGGGTGACCGCATGCAGCCGGTCGGCGTAGGAATAATCGGCCCAGGCCTGCAGCCCGCGGCCCATCAGGATCATGTCCTCGAGGCCCTTGGTGGTGATCAGGCCGAGCCGACGGCCGGTGCGCGACAACAGCGTGTTAAGCATGCCGGTGCCGGAATAGAGCACGACGTTGACGCCGGAAAACAATGATTCCAGCGAGATGCCCCAGGCATCCGCCGCGTCCTCCGCCGAGGCCAGGAAACCTTCGGCTTCGTTCTTCGGCGTGGTCGCAGACTTGCCGATCTTGAAGTGGCCGTCCTGATCGACAAGGATCGTGTCGGTCATGGTGCCGCCGGCGTCGATGCCGATGACGATTGGGTTGCCGACAATAGGGGCGGTGAGATTGGGTTGGGTCACGGTCGCCTCGGGATCTGGTCTAGGTTGACACCAGGCTAGATTCGATGGGCGGCTTCGCGCCATATGCCTAAAGACATAATGACGGTTGGGCTGACATCGCCGAGAAAAGGGCATGCGCATGGGGACCATCTGGGCGCCGCTCGCCAGGGCGATCGCCGCCACCGGCACGGACAGGCATGTCGACTGCCTGATCGACCTGATCGGCGCCGACATCGAGCACGACCTCGTTACGGTGACGCGCTATTCGGCGACGCAGACGCCGGAATTCATCAAGCACCGGCGCTTCTCGGACGAGATGGTCCGGCGCTATCTAGACAACTACTACGTCTTCGACCCGTTCTATGCCTCGTGGCGGCGCGAGCGAAGGCTGGGCATCATGCCGCTGAAACGGCTTGCCGACGACGAGGCCAAGCGCGGCCAGTATATAGCCGGCTTCCTGGCGCAGTCGGAGATCTGCGACGAGGTCGGCATCATGCTGGCCGACGGCGGCGACTGGTGCCTCGGCATCTTTCTTGATCGCTCGACCACCCCATTCAAGGATAGCGAGATTGCCCTGCTGGATGAGCGGCTGCCGGTATTCGCAGCGCTGCACGCGCTCGACATCAAGGCGCGCGGAACCGAATTCTCCCGCACGTCGGCGCCGACAGGCCCCGGCGCATCGCCCCGGCAGGAGCCGACCATTCCGGCCAGCCTGTGGCCGGAGCTGTCGCTGCGCGAGCGGGAATTGGTCCAGTTGATCCTCGCCGGCCACCCGACGGCCAACATCGCCGAGCGCCTCGCCATCACCGTCGGCACGGTCAAGAACCATCGCCGGCGCATCTACGAGAAGCTCGACATCACCACCGAGCGGGAATTGTTTTTGCAGTTTTTTCAGCACCGGGCGGAGCGGTAGCCGAGCGTCTACCCTGCCGATCCGCCAGCAAGCTCCCGCCGCAAATCGGTGCTCTGGCTTATCTCTGGAATGGCCAAAAGCGCGCCTCAAAATTCCTCTTGCGGAACGCCGCCATCCCGGCTTAGTCTCGGCCTCGGGCAGAAAATGAAATTTAATTCCATTTATTGACGAGTCTGCAGGTCACAGCCTTTCGAAGAAAATGCTCGGACGCAATCGACTGAGAAAATATTTGATATATCATCTACCAGAACGGAACTAGCTGACATGGTCCAGCAGACATCGATCCAGCCATCGGCGCCCTGGTTGCGGCTAGAGGTCGATGATTCGGACTGGAACGATGCCGAGGTTTCGAGCCTGCTGCGCTGGTATCACCAGATGCTGCTCGTCCGCCGTTTCGAGGAAAAAGTGCTTGACCTTGCCAATGCCGGGCTGGTGCATGGTCCGGCGCATGCCAGCATCGGCCAGGAGGCGACGGCGGTCGGCGCCATGTCCGTGCTCGGCACCGGCGACCGCATCAACGGCACCCACCGCGCCCATCACCAGGTCCTGGCCAAGCTTGTCAACGCGCAGACGCCCGGCGGATTCGACCCGCTGCATGACGCTTTCAACCCGGACATGCAGGGCTCGGTGCGCGGCCTGATGGCCGAGATCATGGGCCTCAAGTCAGGCTATTGCGGCGGCCGTGGCGGCTCGATGCATATGCGCGACGATACCTCCGGCATACCGGGCACCAGCGCCATTATCGGTGGCAACCTGCCGCACGCGGCCGGCTATGCGCTGGCCGACAAGCTGCTCGACACCGGCAACATCTCGGTCGCTTTTTTCGGGGACGGTACGATGATGGCGGGGCCGGCCTATGAGGCGATGAACATCGCCGCACTCTACCGGCTGCCGGTGATCTTTTTCGCCGAAAACAATCTCTATGCGGTCTCGACACACATCAAGGAGCAGACGCGCGAGACGCGGCTGGCCTCGCGCGGACCCATGCTCGGCTTTCACGGCATCGAATGCGACGGCATGGATGTGGTGGCGGTCCATCACGCCATGCGCGAGGCACGCCGGACGATCGAGGAAGACGGCGGCCCGGTGCTGGTCGAGGCGCTTTGCTACCGTTTTCTGCACCAGAGCGGCGCCCGTCCCGGCAGCGAATTCGGCTACCGCACCAAGGCCGAAGAGGATGCCTGGAAAGCGCGCGATCCACTGGTCACGATGGCCGCTCGCCTGAAAACGATGGGCATTCTGAACGCTTCGGAACTCGGGACACTCGACCAACGCGTCATGGAGGTGGTCAACACCGCCGCCGATTCGCTCACCGAGATGAGTGGCAACGCGCTGCGCATTCCCGACCATCTGTGGCCAGACCCAGGCGGCGTCGACAACCAGATACGCGGTGATCTTTCCGAGCTGAGAGACGAGCGTTTCCTCGAGATCGAGGACGTGCCGCCTGCCGACACCAGGCCGGTCAAGTTCATGGTTGCCGCGTCAGAGGTGATTGCGCGCGCCATGGAGCTGGATGCGCGCATCATCATCATGGGCGAGGATGTGCACCGTCTGCGCGGCGGTGTTTCGGGCGCCACAAAGGGTGCGCTGGAACGCTGGCCGGAGCGTGTGCTGGCAATGCCGATCGCAGAGAACGGTTTTGTCGGCGTGGCGCTGGGTGCAGCACTTTGCGGCCTGCGGCCGATTGTCGAGATCATGTTCGGCGACTTCTGCCTGGTGGCCGCCGACCAGCTGTTCAACGCAGTCAGCAAGGTGCGCCACATGTTCGGCGGCGGCTTCCCGGTGCCGATCGTGGTCAGGGTGCGCGTCTCGCCGCACACCGGCTACGGCTCGCAGCATTCGGGCGATCCGTCCGGGCTTTTCGCCCTGTTTCCCGGCTGGCGCATCGTCGCCCCGACGACGCCCTTCGACTATATCGGCCTGATGAATTCAGCACTGAAATGCGACGATCCGGTCGTCGTCATCGAGCATGTCGAACTGTTCCCGAGCGAGGGGCCTGTGCCTGCGGATGACCGCGACTATTGCGTGCGGCTCGGCAAGGCGAAGATCGTCAGGCCGGGCAGCGCCTGTACACTGCTCACCAGCGCCAGCATGGTTGCCGTCGCCAGCCAGGTGGTCGAGGAGACCGGCATCGACGCCGAGATCGTCGACCTGCGCAGCCTCGACCCGACCGGACTCGACTGGCCGCTGGTGGAGGCCTCGATCCGCAAGACCAACCGGGTGGCCGTCGTCGAGCAGGTGCAGCGTGGGCTGTCGCTTGGCGGACGGCTGACACAGGAGATTCAGGATCGCGTGTTCGATTATCTCGATCACGAGATTCTGCATGTGACGGGAAGCCTCTCGGCTCCCGTCGTATCGGCCCCGCTCAACCGTGCCGCACTGGGCGGCGCTGAAAAGCTCAAGGCCGCGCTTCAATCCCTCACTGCCGTGGGTGGATAGAGCGAACGCATTGCCACAAGATCCGACAAGAAAATGGGAGAACTGACATGACCATCCTACCGAGAAACAAGACCAGGGCGACGATGCTGGCAGCGGTGCTGCTGGCCACCAGCGCCTTCTGGGCACCAGCCACCTTCGCGCAGGACAGCAAGCCGCTGGTCATCGCGCGCAACATCGACCTCAACTCGCTCGATCCGCACCGCGCTTTCTGCGACACCTGCCAGATCTACAATTCCAGCGTCTATGAATCGCTGCTGACACTGGACAAGGACAACAAGCTGATCCCGCTGCTCGCCTCGAAGTGGGAAGGTAATGCCGACCAGAGCAGCTTCACCTTCACGCTCGACCCGGCCGCCAAATTCTCGGATGGTTCGCCGGTCGAAGCCAAGGACGTCAAATGGTCCTGGGAGCGGCTGAAGAACCTCAAGGGCAGCGCCTCGTTCCTGATGGACAATGTCGCCTCGATCGAGACCCCGGACGCGCATACGGTCGTCGTCAAGATGGTCGCGCCGAGCTCCGAATTCCTCAACATCGCGGCGGCGCCCTACGCAGCTGTCGTCAACAGCAAGGTCGCTTCCGAAGCCGGCGCCAAGGCCGATGCGGACGCTTCGACGACAGACAATGCCGAGGCCTGGTTCCTGGCGCATTCAGCCGGCAGCGCACCGTTCGTGCTGAAATCCTATGAGCCCAATTCGGAACTGCGGCTGGCGCGCAACGACAAATACTGGCGCACCGCGCCGGCGCTGAGCGAAGTCGTCATCCGGCAGACCAAGGATGCGGTGGCGCAGGCGCAGATGCTGCAGAGCGGCACGGCCGACATCGCCATGCAGATCGACCCGGACACGGCCAAGACGATGACCGGCAGCGACGTGAAAATCGAGACCGTGCCGTCCTACAACTTCATCTATGTGGCGCTGTCGCCCGGCGCCAAGGCCAACAAGGTGCCATTGACGCCCGAGGTGCGCGAGGCGATCTCGCTCGGCCTCGACCGTCCGAGCATCCTCGACTTCACCATCGGCTCCGAGGGCCAGTTGATCAGCGCGCCGATCCCGCTCGGCTTCCCCGGCGGTTCGGGCTTCGAGGCGCAGCCCTATGACGTCGCCAAGGCAAAGGAACTTCTGGCCAAGGCCGGCCATGCCGACGGCTTCGAGATGGAAGCGGCGTTCCCCGGCATGAACGTCTATGGCGTCGATCTGTCGCTTCTAATGCAGAAGGTCCAGCAGGATCTGGCCAAGATCAACATCAAGCTCGACCTGCAGCCGATCCCCTTCGCCAACTGGCGCGAACGCGTCAATGGCGACGGCATCCCGATGACGGCGGTGTTCTACGCGCCGGACTATTACGGCACCTCGCAATACATCGACTATTTCGCCATGACCAAGGGCAGCCCGTGGTCGCGCCGCGCCGGCGCGGAGCGCGACCCGTCGGTGCTCAACCCGAAGGAAGCGGAGATCTACAAGGCAGCCCTTGCGGCAAGCGGCGACGAGGCCGCCAAGCTCTGGCACCAGGCCGGCGAAGAGATGATCAAGGACAGGATCATCCTGCCGTTGATCAGTCCTAACCTGATCCTGGCCTACAAGTCGGACGTCAAGGGCATACGCTACAGTGCCTGCTGCAACCTGCCGCTGGCGGAACTCAGCCACTAGGCGAAAAGAAGCGGGAGGCGGCCAGACGCCCTCCGCTTCCTCATCCTGGACGACCAGCAAATCCTGCTCTTCCAGCGCCAAAATCAATATATGATATATCAACGTGCGGAGACCTCGCTATGCCTTCCCTGATCAACTCCAAGGACCAGTTGCTGCGCGAGCGCGCGGCCTCGGTCATTCCGGGCGGCATGTGGGGACACATGGCGACGCGCTATCTCGGCTCCGCCTATCCGCAGTTCTTCGAGCGTGCCGACGGCTGCCGGGTCTGGGACGTCGACGGGCGCGAATACATCGACCTGATGTGCAGCTGGGGCCCCAACATCCTCGGCCATCATCACCAGGCAGTCGAGGCGGCGGCCGAGCGGCAGCGTCGCCTCGGCGATGCGATGAACGGCCCGGGTGAAGTGCTGGTCGAGCTGGCCGAACTGCTGGTCAAGACGGTCGCGCATGCCGACTGGGCGATGCTGCAGAAGAACGGCACCGATGCCACCACAGCCTGCGTGACGATCGCACGCGCCGGCACCGGCCGGCGCAAGGTGCTGGTCGCGCGCGGCTCCTATCACGGCGCCGTGCCGTGGTGCACACCCTCGCTCGCCGGCGTCACCGCCGAGGACCGCGCCCATCTGATCCATTTCGACTACAACGATATTGCCAGCCTTGAGGCAGCCGTCGAGCAGGCCGACAACGATCTCGCCGCTGTCGTGGTGACCGCCTTCCGGCACGACATCGCCCGCGACCAGGAACTGCCGACCGCCGCCTTCGCCAGACGGGCGCGCGAGCTCACCATCGCCGCCGACGCGGCGCTGATCGTCGATGATGTCAGGGCCGGCTTCCGCATCGACCTCGCCGGCAGCTGGGAGCCACTCGGCGTACGGCCGGACCTTTCCGCCTTCTCGAAGGCGATCGCCAATGGTTATCCGCTTGCCGCGATCACCGGCACCGACCGGTTCCGCGAAGCCGCTACCAAGGTCTATGTGACGGGGTCGTTCTGGTATGGCGCCGTCGCCATGGCCGCCGCGATCGCCACCATCAACACGCTGCGCGACACCGACGCTATCGCCCGCATGACGCAGACCGGCGACAGGCTGCGCTCAGGTCTCGACGCGGCGGCGAAGAAGCATGGCCTTTCGCTGCGCCAGACAGGTCCGGTGTCGATGCCGATGGTGCTGTTCGACGAAGATGCCGAATTCAAGCTGGCCAATGCCTTCTGCTCGGCCGCCTTGCGCGAAGGCGCCTATTTCCATCCCCGGCACAACATGTTCCTGAGCGCCGCGCACACCGCAAAAGACATAGATCTCGCGCTGCAGGCTGCCGATGCCGGCATGGCTGCTGCGGCGCAGGTGGCGTGACCGGCGCCGATGCGGTGGGAAAGAACAGACTGTTCAGCCGGCGGCCGACACCAGTCGGCCGTTCTGCGCGGCGCGGCGCAGTTCCTCCGGCGTGACCGCACCGTCGTTCAGCCGTTCGAGAACCTGGACCAACAGGCGGCCGCCTTCGATCATGTCCTGCTGAATGCCCTTGCGCACGCCGTTCTCGTCGCGGGCGCGCAGCGCGTCGAGGATGTCGAGATGCCGGTGGCGGCCGTCATAGGTCGGCCGCGCGTGCGGGTACTGATAGTTCACCAGCGGTCCGTTGCGCAGCCAGATGCCCTCGATGATCGCCAGCAGCTCCGGCATTTGCGCCGCCTGGTAGATAGAGTGGTGGAATTCCCAATTGTCGCGGACGGCTTCGAACCAATGGCCATGGTCCTCGTTGGCAATCAGTTTCTCATGCACCGCCGCCAGACGGTCGATCTCGCGCGGCTCGATGCGCGTCGTCGCCGCTGCACCCGCCATGCCTTCGAGATGCAGCCGGATGCTGCGCAGTTCCAGATATTGGGCCAGCGACAACTGGGCGACGGTGATCGAGCGGCCCGCCTCCATCTCCAGACCCTTTTCGCGGACCAGCTGCATCAGCGCCTCGCGGACTGGCGTCTCAGAAACCTGAAGGCTGGCGGCAAGGTCGCGGATCTTGAAGCGATGGCCCGGCCAGAAACGGCCTTCCATCATGGCGCGGCGAAGCTCCTCGTAGACACGCGTCGTCAGATTGTCGCGCGCGATCGGCGCGATAGAAGCAGTCACATCCGCTCTCCGTTCTTGCAACAGCGCAGGTGTCGCCTGCGTCGCGTGGCCTGTGTATATGATACCACGAATGGCCTGACCACCGACATGAAACCGGCAGACATGAGACGGGCCGCATGACCGCGTCGATGCCTTCCCTGCTGTTCGGCGCCATTGCCGACGACCTGACCGGCGGCACAGAACTGGCGTCGATGCTGGTGGCGCGCGGCATTCCAACGGGATGCACGGTCGGGCTGGACGCGCCGATCCCATCAGGCAATCTCGCCCATGTGATCCTGCTCAAGACCCGCGTCATCGCGGCCTGCGATGCGGTGCGCCAGGTGCTGGAGGCAGCGGACCGGCTGGTGGAAGCGGGCGCGCGGCAGATCTTCTTCAAATACTGCGCCACCTTCGATTCAACACCAGCCGGCAACATCGGCCCTTGCGCCGAAGCGCTGCTCAAGCGGCTTGGCGGCGGCGTCACGCTGTTCGCCCCTGCGCTGTGTGAGACCGGCCGCACCGTCTATCAGGGGCATATGTTCGGCGGCGCTCAGCTGCTGGCTGAATCGCCCAAGCGCTTCGATCCGCTGACGCCGATGACCGATTCAAATCTGGTGCGCGTGCTGCAGGCGCAGAGCAAGGGCAAGGTCGGACTGGTGCCCTATCCCGTCGTCGATGCCGGCGCTCAGGCCATTCGCAGCGCCATAGGAGAGCACAGCGCGCGCGGCGAGACGCTGCTGGTCACCGACACGATCCGCGAGCGCGACCTGGCGGCGATCGCGGAAGCGACTTTCGACCTGCCGCTGATGACCGGCAATTCCTCAGTCGCTGCGCATCTGCCACCGGCCTGGCTCACGCATGGGCTGCTGAATTCAGGCGATCTCCTTGCCGCCAGCCTGCCGGCCGTCGAAGGGCCGGCAGCGGTGCTGGCCGGCAGCGTCGCCGACCGCACCATCGAACAGCTCGAACGCTTTGCGCAAGACAATCCACTGCTGACGATCGACCTTGCCAGCGCCTTTGCCGGCGCCGATGTCGTGGCCGAAGCGCGTGCCTTCGCCCAGCAGCATTTGCCCGGCACGATGATCGCCATTGCCACGACAGCGCCGCAAGCGACGGTCGAAGCGCTGCAGCAGGCGCACGGCCGCGATGTGGTGGCGGCAAGGGCGGAAGAGATCCTGGCCGGGATCGCACAAATTCTTGTGCTCGATCTCGGTGTGCGGCGGCTGGTCGTCGCCGGCGGCGAGACCGCCGGTTCGGTGGTCAAGGCGCTGGGCATCGACCGCATCGCCATGGGGGCCTATGAGGGCCCCGGACTGTCGCGCGCCATCGCCCACCTCCCCGGCCTGCCATCCGATCCGCTGGCGCTGATGCTGAAATCGGGGAAGCTCGGCGGCCCCGATATCTTCACCGACGTTTTGCGAGACATGACACGGCCGAGCACTATTGCGCCGGCAATCGACACATGGCCCCCGGCAAGGAGAGCATCGTGATGGATCTCGAAATCGAGCGCACGAGCCTGATCACCGCGACGCAAACGCTGGACGCCAGCGGGATGAATGTCGGCACCACCGGCAACATCAGCGTGCGTACGACAAGCGGCATGCTGATCACGCCGACGGGAATAGCCACGAGCGCCTTGCGGCCGGAGCAGATGGTGGCGATGCAGCTCGATGGATCCTGGGAAGGTGCATTCCGGCCGTCGAGCGAATGGGAAATGCATGCCGAAATCTACAAGGCGTTTCCCGAGGCCGGCGCCGTCGTGCATGCCCATCCCGACCATTGCGTGGCACTGTCGTGCCTACGCGAAGGACTGCCGCTGTTCCACTACATGGTGGCGGGTTTCGGTGGCGATGATGTGCGCTGTTCGGACTATGCGCTGTTCGCATCAAGCGAACTGGCGAAGGTCGCCGTCGTCGCGCTCAAGGACAGATCGGCCTGCCTGCTCGCCAATCATGGCATGATCGCCTTCGGCGGGGATCTCGACACGGCACTCATTCGCACCATCAAGCTGGAAACCCTGGCGCGGCAATATCTTTTGGCGCGTAGCGCCGGCACGCCGGTGCTGATCGAGGGCACCGAGATTGCCGCCATTCGCGGGCGCTACAAGAATTACGGCCAGCAGAAGTAGCCGGCCGAGCAATTCCGGGAACGGCTCTTCGCGCTCTTGAAGTGAAGAACCACTCAGTCGACCCGCAAATGCGAGACGAGGGCTGCCACGTTCCGTGGAAAATCAGGCGAGGATCGGTTCGGCTGCAGGCGCATAGACGCTGACAGCCCCGGAGCCGATCAGTTGGTCGATGGTCTCGGCGCTGTAGCCGAGCACGTCGGCCAACACGGCAGCTGTGTCCTGGCCCAGCATCGGCGGCGCGGTGAAGTCGGCGGCCAATTGCGCGGCAAGTCCCTGCGCCGGGCGCACCATGGCGACGGAACCGAGATGCGGATGCGGCAAGGTCTGGACGAGGCCGCGCTCGCGCACATTGGGACTGTCGAAGACTTCCGGTATCGATTTTACCGTGCCGGCCGGCACGCTGGCGGCGGCACAGGTGGCCATCCAGTGGTCACGTGGCTTGGTCTTGAAGACTGCGGCAAGCTGCGGGATCAGCGCCTCGCGGTTGGTGGCCCGCGCTCCCGCCTTGATGAAGCGCGCATCCCTAGCCAGATGTGGCAAGTGCACAACCTGCTCGCACAGCGCCGCGAACTGACGATCGTTGCCGACGGCCAGCGCGAAGCCGCCGTCGGAAGCTTCGAATATCTGGTAGGGAACGACTGTCGGATGCGCATTGCCGTAGCGGGCGACCTCGCGGCCGGTGTTGAGGTAACCGCTGCCGACATTGATCAGCAGGCTGAGCGCGCAGTCGATCAGCGACAGGTCGAGGAACTGGCCCTTGCCGGTCGTCGCGCGTTCGAAAAGCGCTGCCAGGATCGACTGCGTCGCGACCATGCCGCAGACGATATCGGTGATGGCGACGCCGACGCGCATAGGCTCGCCATTGCTCTCGCCGGTGATGGCCATCAGGCCGCTTTCGGCCTGCATGACGAAATCATAGCCGGGCCGTCCGGCATCGGGCCCGGTCTGGCCGTAGCCGGAGATCGAGCAGTAGATCAGGCGCGGGTTTGAGGCGCTGAGTTCCTTGAAACCGACGCCGAGGCGGTCGGCGGTGCCGGAGCGGAAATTCTCGACGACGATGTCGGCCTTGGCCGCCAGCTCGCGCACGATCGCCAGCCCCTGCGGGCTCTTCATGTCGAGTGCGATGCTCTGCTTGCCGCGATTGGCGCAGAGATAGTAGGTCGAGACACCCTTGTAGCTCGGCACCGACCACGCCCTGGTGTCGTCGCCGCCATCGATGTTCTCGATCTTCCAGACCTCGGCGCCGAGATCGGCAAGGCTCATCGTCGCCCACGGCCCGGCCAGCACACGCGAGAGGTCGAGAACCTTGATGCCTTCGAGCGGCAAGCGTGCGGGTCCTGCCGTACCGGCATTTTCGGAATGGTCCTCAGTCACGATCAAAATTCCTTCGCGGATGAATTCGGCAGGTCTGTCAGACGATCTTGAACGTGTTGACCGGCTCCGGAAAATGACAGGCTACGCGATGCGAACCGCCAGCCGGATCGAGCGGTGGTTCGACGGCTGCGCAGATCGCCTGCGCCTTGAAGCAGCGCGTGCGAAAGCGGCAGCCGGAGGGCGGGTTGAGCGGGCTCGGCACATCGCCGGTCAGCACGATGCGCTCGCGCTTGCGCTCCTTCTCGGGATTGGCGAGCGGCACCGCCGACAGCAGCGCCTGCGTGTAGGGATGCAGCGCCCTCGAATAGAGTTCGGCCGCCGGCGCAATTTCGACGATCTTGCCGAGATACATCACCGCGACCTGATGTGAGATGTGGCGCACGACCGAGAGGTCATGGGCGATGAACAGATAGGATGTGCCGAAGGATTGCTGGATGTCCTTGAGCAGGTTGAGCACGCCGGCCTGCACCGAAACGTCGAGGGCCGAAACCGGCTCGTCGAGGATCACCACTTGCGGATTGAGCGCGAGCGCGCGGGCGATGACGACACGCTGGCGCTGGCCGCCGGACAGTTCGTGCGGATAGCGCTTGCCATGCTCGGGATTGAGCCGCACCAGTTCGAGCAGTTCGGCGACGCGCGCGCGGCGGTCGGCCGCCGACATGTCGCTCATGCGCAGCGGCTCGGCGATGTTGTCGGCAATGCGCATGCGTGGATGCAGCGACCCGTAGGGGTCCTGGAAGACCAGCTGGATGTAGCGCCGCATCAGGCGCATGTCTTCGTGGTTGAGGGCGAGCAGGTTCTGGCCACGGAACCAGCTTTCGCCGCTGGTCGGCTCGATCAGCCGCATCAGGCAGCGCCCGAGGGTCGACTTGCCGCAACCGGATTCGCCGACGAGGCCCAGCGTTTCGCCTGACGCTACGTCGAACGAGACATCGGCGACCGCACGGACATGGGCAACGGCGCGGTCGAAGGCGAGGCCGCCGCGAACCGGAAAGTCCTTGACGAGATGGCGAACCGACAATGCGGACGCCGGTTTGGTTTCGACTTGAATTTGCTCCGCCGCGCTCATGGGGCCACGCTTCCACTGTCCAGGCTTGCCGCCGCCAGCACAGCACTGTGGAAGGGCGGCAAGGTCGTCGCGAAATGGCAGGCAGAGAGACGGCCGCCAATATCGTGCAAAGGCGGGTCCTCGGTCCGGCAGCGTGCCTCGGCATAGATGCAGCGCGGATGGAAGGCGCAGCCGCCCGGCAAGCGGCCGAGCGCGGGCGGCGAACCGTCGATCGAGAACAGCCGCTCGCGGCTTTCCTCGAGGTTGGGGATCGAGGCGATGAGGCCGCGCGTGTAGGGATGGCGCGGGTCGGCGAACAGCTCGGACACGCCAGCCTGTTCGACGACGCGGCCGGAATAGACGACCGCGACGCGGTCGGCATGGCCGGCGACGACGCCGAGATCATGGGTGATCAGCACCAGGCCAAGGCCGAGCCGCTCCTGCAACGAACGCAGCACCGACAGGATCTGCGCCTGCACCGTGACATCGAGCGCCGTGGTCGGCTCGTCAGCAATCAACAGGTCTGGATCGTTGGCGACGGCCATGGCGATGACCGCGCGCTGGCGCATGCCGCCGGAGAATTCGTGTGGATACTGGTTGACGCGGCGCTCCGGCTGCGGGATCGCCACCAGATGGAGCAATTCCACCGCGCGCGCCATCGCCTGTTTGCGGGTCACGCGCTGATGCAGCCTGACCGCCTCGGCGATCTGGGCGCCGACGGTCATCACCGGGTTTAGCGAGGACAGCGGGTCCTGAAAAATCATGGCGATGCGCGCGCCCCTGATCTTGCGCATCTCGTGTGCCGGTTTGCCGACCAGTTCGTCGCCGTTGAAGCGGACCGAGCCGGTGACCACCGCGTTCTTTGACGTGAGGCCGAGCGCGGCGAGCATACCAACGGACTTGCCCGAGCCGGACTCGCCGACAATGCCGACCACTTCGCCCTTGGCGACGTCGAGGTCGATGCCGCGCACCGCTTCGAACTGACTGCCGGCCTTGCGGAACCCGACCCGCAGGCCGCGTATGGACAGCAGCGGCGCGCGCTCGCCTGCCTTGTCGACTGCGCCGGACTGCGCTGAAGATATCTGTGCGCTCATCGCCTAGTCCGACCTTGGATCGAGAATGTCGCGCAAACCGTCGCCGATGAAGTTGAAGCCGAGCACGATGGTGAGGATGGCGACGCCGGGGCCGAAGGCGATCCACCATTGGTAGAAGTGGACGGCACCATCGGAGATCATCGACCCCCATTCGGGCGTCGGCGGCGTGGCGCCGAGGCCGATGAAGCTGAGCGACGCGGCAAGCAGCACGACCTGGCCGAGATCCATGGTCGCGCTGATCAGCACCGGGGTCCAGCAAAGCGGCAATATGTGTGTGAGCAGCACGCGGCGCGGCCTGGCGCCGGCGGCGATCGCCGCCTCGACATGCTCGCGCTCCTTCACCTCAAGCACCTGCGCCCGCATCAGCCGGGCGTAGACCGGCCACCAGACCAGCACCATGGCGATGGCCGCATTGCCGAGGCCCGGCCCAAGCGACGCCGCAACGGCCATGGCTAGCAGCATCGGCGGGAACGACAAGGTCACGTCGACAAGCCGCATGATCGCCGCGCCGGTCAGGCCGCCGACGAAGCCGGAAATGGCGCCGAGCAGCGAGCCGATGATGACGGCCGAAACGACGACCAGAACCGCGATCGGCAGCGAATGCGCCGCCCCGTGCAAGGTGCGGGCGAGAACATCGCGGCCGAGTGCGTCGGTGCCCAGCCAATGCGCCCAGCTCGGCGGCTGCAAGCGGCGCGCCACCATTTCGAGCGGATCGAACTGCACGACCAGATTGGCGAAGACGGTCATGAACAGCCAGAACAGGATGACGACCGTGCCGATGACCAATGGCGCGGTCAGCCATTCAGGAACGGCGGCGGAACGGGATTTGGTTGCGACCGCCGACATCAGCTCAACCTCACACGCGGATTGGCCACGACATAGAGGATGTCGGTGATGAGGTTGGTGATCAGGAAGGCAAGGCCGCCGACGATGGTGACGCCGATGATTGCCGGGAAGTCGAGCGCGCGCGCCGCCTCGACGGCATAGGAGCCCATGCCGGGCCAGGAAAAGATGGTTTCGGTCAGCACCGCGCCGGTGATCAGATAGGCGAAGGAATAGCCGATGACGGTCAAGGTCGGCACCATGGTGTTGCGCAACGCGTGAACGATGACGACGCGGAATTCGCTCGCCCCCTTGGCGCGCGCGGTGAGCACGAACTCGCGGCTCATCACATCAAGCATGTTGGCGCGCACCAGCCGCGATATGGTGCCCGAAACCGTCCAGCCGAGGACGAAGGCCGGCAGAAGCAGGTGCCGGAGGGCGTCCTTGAAGACGGTCCAGTCGCCGGCCAGCAGCGAGTCGATGGTGAGGAAACCGGTGATGCCGGGCGGCAATGCCAGGCGGGCATCGACCCTGCCCGGCCCCGGCAGCCAGTTCAGCGTGACCGAGAAGATGAACAACAGGCCGAGCCCCGACCAGAACACCGGCAGCGACGAGCCGAACAAGGCGAACAGCCGCGCGCCATGGTCGATCAGGCTGTTGCGAAAATAGGCGGCCAGCACACCAAGCACGATGCCGAGCGTGGTGCCGAAGATCATCGCAGCGAAAACCAGTTCAAGCGTTGCCGGCAAGCGGTAGAGGATGTCGGTGCCGACATTGCGCTTGGTGATGAAGGAGGTGCCAAGATCGCCGCTCAGCAGATTACCGAGATATATCATATAGCGTTCCGGCAAAGGACGATCGAGACCCCAACGCGCCTTGGCGGCGGCCACCACTTCCGGGTTGCTCATCTGCTGTTCGGCGACAATGGCGGTCAGCGGATCGCCCTTGGTCACCGTGGTGATCAGGAAGGCGATCGTGACGATGCCGAGCACCAGAAACGGCATTGCGATAAGCCGGCGCAAAATATAGCGAGACACGTGGCTACCTTCACAAGGAGGGGTTTCGTAAGATGGCACAAGGCGCTGGGACATGCCATCGATGGAAGCATATTGACAGTCCGCGAAAGCCGCTGTCAATATAAATGGAATTTAATTTCATTTTTGATCGACAGCGCCGGCTCCCCCGGCCCGACAGGCGGACGACGACGCCAGAAAGACCCGCAGCGTGCGCAAGCGAGCGACCAGGGACGAGACGGAGCTTGAAGGCGAAGGCGCGCAGCTTTCATCGTCGCTGATGCGTGGGCTCGGCATCCTGCGCGCCTTCCGGCCGGGCGATGCCTCGCTCGGCAACCAGGACATCATTGCCCGCACCGGCCTGCCCAAAGCCACGGTTTCGCGCATCACCTACACCCTGAGCGCGCTCGGCTACCTCCTGTACGACAAGGACCTCGGCCGCTACAGCCTGGGACCGGCCACCGTGGCGCTGGGCTATTCGGCGCTCAGTTCCAGCGCCGTCGTTCACGTCGCCAGGCCGCTGATGCAGCCGCTGGCCGATTTGACGGGGGCGGCGGTGGCTCTCGGCACGCGCGACAGCCTGAACATGGTCTATCTCGCCAACTGCCGGTCGGAGAGTCTTGTCACGCTGCGGCTCAATCCGGGCTCCTACCTGCCGATCTGGAAGACATCGATGGGGTTGGCCTATGCGGCGGCCCTTTCACCCGAGGATCGCGCCGACCTTGTGCGGGCTTTGCAGGAGGCGGAGCCGGACAAGACAGCTATGGTCGCGGCGGCGATCGACGATGCGATCGCCCAATATGCACGCCAGGGCTATGTGACGTCGTTCGGCGCCTGGCACAGCTACATCCATGCAGTCGGCGTGCCGTTCCGTCCGCGTGACGGCTCGCCACTGGTTGCCATCACCTGCGGCGGCATCGGCGAGATCATCACCGAGGACCGCGCGCATGCCGAGATCGGACCGGCGCTGATGGCGATGGTGAAGGCGCTGGGCAGAGAGCTCGAGGGAAATCCCGGGTAACGGGATTGGCCCAGACGATCGGCCTGCATGCCGGCTTGAACTTACCTGGCGGTGACCGCACAGTCGCCGCCGATGGTACAGCGATCGCGTCGTCAGCGTCCATCGGGTTCAGGTGACGGGGGAAATCGGATGCCTATGAATTTTGCAGGACGGTTCAGCGATCGGGTAGCGGTCATCACCGGCGGCGCATCGGGCATCGGGTTGGCGGTGACGCAGAGAATCGTCGAAGAGGGCGGACGGATTTCGGTCTGGGATCGCGATCCCGCCCAGATCGAACAGGCCAAGGCTGTTGTCCCAGGCCTCCATGGCGTGGTTGTCGACGTTGCCAACGCCGCAGGTGTCGAGACTGCCGCCGCACGGACGCTCGAAGCGCTTGGCGGTGTCGATATCCTGGTCACCAGTGCCGCGATCACCGGCCCCAACATGACGACCTGGAATTATACGACCGAGGATTGGCAGAAGGTCATCGACATCAACATCAACGGCGTCTTCTACTGCAACAAGGCGCTCGTGCCGCACATGCTCGAGCGCAACTATGGCCGCATCGTCAACATCGCCTCGATCGCCGGCAAGGAAGGCAATCCCAACGCCTCCGCCTACAGCACCTCGAAGGCCGCGGTGATCGGCCTGACCAAGTCGCTCGGCAAGGAACTTGCCAAGACCAAGGTGACGGTCAATTGTGTGACGCCGGCGGCCGTGCGCACCGCGATCTTCAAGCAGATGAGCCAGGAGCACATCGACTTCATGCTGTCCAAGATCCCGATGGCGCGCTTTGGCGAGGTCGAAGAGGTGGCGGCGCTGATCTGCTGGATCGCCTCGGAAGAGTGTTCGTTCACGACGGCCGCCGTGTTCGATGTTTCCGGCGGCCGCGCCACCTACTGAGGCAGAGCGAATCTCAATTCCGCGTGACGGTGCAACGAACGGGAGCGCACGGGCGTATAGTCCCAGACTTCGAATCGACAATGATGCAACGAAGCTAAGTGGGAAATCATGACAGGGGATGCAGCCATCCGGCGGGAGCTTGCTTCTTTTGCTTAGAGCCGAGCCTGCCGCACTGTCCGACGACGAGCTTCTGGACCGCTATCAGCGCGCCGCCTTCGACTATTTCATCGAGAACGTGAATCCCGAAAACGGTCTGGTCGCCGACACGTCGCGGCCGAATTCGCCGGCCAGCATCGCTGTGGTCGGCTTCGCGCTGTCCAGCTATCCGATCGGCGTCGAGCGCGGCTGGATGGCGCGCGATGCCGCCGCGAAGCTTACGCTGGCCGCGCTGCGTTTCTTCTCGGCCAGCCCGCAAGGCAATGGCGACGACGTCACCGGCCACAAGGGTTTCTACTACCATTTCCTCGATATGCGGACCGGCCTGCGCGTCTGGCGCTGCGAACTGTCGATGGTGGATACCGCATTGCTGATATCAGGCATGCTGGTGGCAGGCGCCTATTTCTCCGGTGACGATGACGAGGAATTCGAAATCCGGCAACTGGCGGAGGCGCTCTACCGGCGCGTCGACTGGCGGTGGGCACAAGGCTCAAGCCCGACCTTGCGACAAGGCTGGAAGCCGAAGGGCGGCTTTCTCCACTATGGCTGGGAGGGCTACAACGAAGCGACGATCCTCTACGTGCTGTCGATGGCTTCGCCCGACAGTCCAACCTCGGACAACAGCTACGAGGGCTGGACCGCGACCTATCAGTGGGAAAACATCTACGGCTACGACGTGCTGTATGGCGGTCCGCTGTTCATGCACCAATTCTCGCATGCCTGGATCGACTTCGACGGCATCCGCGACGCCTTCATGCGCGAGAAGAACTCGGACTATTTCGAGAACAGCCGCCGCTCGACCTACCTGCACCGCGACTATGCGCGCCACAACCCTTACAGCTATAGCGGCTACGACGAGAATTTGTGGGGACTTTCGGCGGGCGACGGCCCAGGCGGCTTTCGCACCAGCGTGGAGCGACAGCGCCGACGGTTTTCCGGCTATGCCGCGCGCGGCGCTCCGTTCGGGCCCGATGACGGGACGATCGCGCCTTGGTCCTATCCGGCATCACTGCCTTTCGCCCCGGAGATCTGCCTGGCGGCGCTGCGCCATCTCGGTGATCGCTACCCCGAGGTGATCGACAATTTCCGGCTGCCGAGCGGCTTCAATCCGACATTGGCGAACCGGCGGAAATTCGGCCGGCACGGCTGGGTGTCGGAAGGCCACTATGGGCTGGATCAAGGCATCGTGGCGATGATGATCGAGAACCATCGATCAGGGTTGATCTGGCGGCTGATGCGGTCAAATCAGCACATCCGCAACGGCCTGCGCAAGGCCGGATTCAATGGCGGCTGGCTGTCTCAGTCGGCAAGCCCGGCGTCAGGTGGCGGCGATGTCGCGTGACCGGGCCAGGACCACCGCCTTCCCCGTCGACAGCAACGACATCGAGCTGATCGCGAGCGCCCATCCGCCGCACTGGCAGAACCCGCAGCCGGACGGGCCCTACAACCTCGTTGTCATCGGTGCCGGGCCGGCTGGGCTGACTGCCGCCTACGAAGCGGCCGGCCTCGGCGCAAAGGTCGCGCTCATCGAGCGCAACCTGATCGGCGGAACTTGCGTCAATGTCGGTTGCATCCCGTCGAAGTCGATCATCCGCACCGCGAGGCTTTATGCCGACATGCGCGATGCCGAGAATTTCGGCGGCGACACGCCGGACCGTCTTCACGTCAACTTTCAGCGCGCCATGACGCGGATGCGGCAGATCCGGCAGCGGATCAGCCGTGCCGATGCCGCCGATAGCCTGGTTTCCGAAGGCATCGACCTTTATTTCGGCGAAGCGCGGTTTTCCGGGAGGGACGCTGTCGTGGTAGCCGGACAAACCTTGCGTTTCAGGAAGGCGCTGATCGCGACAGGCGCGCGCCCCAGGCTGCCGACGATCCCGGGGCTTGCCGAGGCCGGTTATCTCAGCAACGAGACCATGTTCGATCTCACCGAGTGCCCGAAGCGGCTTCTGGTCATCGGCGGCGGCCCGCTCGGTTGCGAGGCGGCGCAGGCCTTCTGCCTGCTGGGCGCGAAGGTCATCCAGGCGCAGCGCGAACCGATGTTCCTGCCCGGCGAGGAACGCGATGCCGCCCAGATCCTTTCGGACGCGCTGGCGCGCGAAGGGGTCGAGGTTCGCCTCAACACCGAGGTGGTGGCGGTACGAACGGAAGGCGGCAAGAAGCTCGCCGACCTGGTGTGCGACGACATCACGACAACGATTTCCGTCGACGAGATCATCACCGGCATCGGCAGATCGCCCAATGTCGACGGTCTCGACCTGGAGAACGCCGGGGTGGCATATGATGCCGACGGCATCAAGGTGGACGACTATCTCCGCACCACAAATCCGCGCATCTATGCGGCGGGCGATGTCTGCCTCGCCTACAAATTCACCCATACCGCCGAGGCAACAGCCCGCATGGTCGTGCGCAATGCCCTGTTTCTCGGACGCAGGAAACTGAGCGAGCTGGTCATTCCGTGGTGCACCTACACTGACCCGGAGATCGCCCATGTCGGCCTCTATCCGGCGGAGGCGCGCCAGAACGGCATCCCGGTCAAGACTTATACAGTGCTGATGCACGACGTCGCCCGTGCGGTGATGGACGGCGAGGAAGAGGGTTTCGTCAAAATCCACGTCAGGGAAGGGTCCGACCGCATCCTGGGCGCCACGGTCGTCGCCAGTCATGCCGGCGAGATGATCAATGCGGTGTCGCTGGCGATCAAATCGGGCATGGGATTGCGTGCGCTGGCCGACGTCATCCATCCATTCCCGACGCAAGCGCATGGCATCAAGATGGCCGGCGACGCCTATCGGCGGACAAGGCTCACCTCATCGTGCAAGCGTCTGGCTGGCCGCTGGTTGGCGTGGTCCAGGCGATGGTGACATTCCGGCAGCTCGCCGCAGCTGGTGCATCTGACATTCAGACGATGCGGCGCTTGACGAAAGCGGCGTTCGGCTGAACAAGTCGAAGCCGATTGTTGTGGTTTTGGAGCCGTTTCGCATGCCGTCTGGAATGAAGCCTCCGGCGCATAGCCCAGAGCGTCCGCTTTGAAGCCCTCGAGCGCACAACCGCCCGACGTTGTCTCCGCCGCGAAAACCGGGCGACGTGTGCTGGTTGTGTCCCACGATCCGGCCTTTCCGCCGATCTCCGGCGCGGATCTGCGGACCTATCGCAATGCTGAGTCTGCTGCGCAATTCGCCCCGGTCTGCCTGGTATCTGTGCTGCCGCAGGCGACGGAAACAACCGATCCGTCGATCCGCACCGAAGCCTTGTCGATCAAGGGAGAGGCCCGCTCCGCCTCGATCGGGTGGTGGCGCATAAGGGCGGAGCGTCGCATCTCACGCGTCGCCTTGACGCGGCTGGAGACACTGGTTCGGGACTTCCGTCCGGACACGGTGCTGATCGAGGGTATCGGCCTGTTCAAGCTGCTGCGGCCTTTGCGGGCACTGACGAAACAGCTCATTCTCGACATGCATAATGTCGAGTCCGACCTGGCGGGACAGTTGCGGCACGTGGATGCGAAGCGGCCCGCGGTGGCGGCGATCAGCGCGGGCCTTGGCATCAGGCGTCTCGAGAGAAAGGCGCTTGCCCTTGTCGACAGGGTCTGGGTCTGCTCGAGCGAGGATCGAGAGCGGCTGATGGCGCTTTCCCGGCACAGACCGCCGATCGATGTCGTTCCAAATGGAATTCCGCACGCCGGGCACAGTCCCGAAACGTTGCCCGCCGAGCCCGGATCCGACGAAAGCTTTCCGGTGATCCTGTTCGTCGGCCATCTCGGCTATCCGCCAAACGTCGATGCCGTCCAGAGATTAGCCGGCTCCATACTTCCGCGAATCCGACGGGTCCTGCCGACCGCGACACTAATTCTCGCCGGGCGTAATCCTAAAACGGCCGTGCAAGCACTGGCAGGATTGCCTGGCGTGAAGCTCGTGGAAGACCCCGAAGACATGGCGCCGCTTCTGTCGAGGGCGCATCTCACCATCATCCCGCTTGCGGCAGGCGGCGGCACCCGCATCAAGATTCTGGAGGCGATGGCGTGGGGCGTGCCGGTGATCGCCACGCCTTTGGCGGCCGAGGGTCTGGATCTGGTCGACGGAGAGGCGCTGCTGCTGTCGGAGACCGATGAAGGGCTTGCCGAGATGGCCGTCGGACTTTGCCTGGATGCGGACCGCAGAGCACGGCAGCGCATCCGCGCGCATCAAGCGGTTTGGGCAAGGTTCGGCCCAGAAGCCATCCGCGATGCAGTCCGCGGCGGGCTGGGGCTGGACGAGGCTGGCGCATGATCCTGCCTCCGCCAGATATGGAGGAGCGGCATCGTTCGACATCGCTTGCAGGAGCCCCGCTTCGCACAGCGTCCAAGCGGAATTTCGTGGCCCTATCGGGATGCGTGCTGAAGTTCTTGCCGAATGGGCTCGAGATAGGTTTGCGGATGCAAGCGTCCCCAAACATGGTCCCGGTCGGTCAGATGCGCGACCTGCTCTATCCAGCGTCTCGGCGCATCTGGGTCCCTGACCTCATGCCAGTCGTCGACGACAATGACCGGCAGGCCGTGGTAGAGCGAGTCGAGCGGCGAGGTCTTGGTGACGACGATGCAGCCGAGATAAAACAGCTCCCATGTCCTATGGCAGTCCAGGCCGTTGCCTTCGGTGGACAGCACAAGCGGGTATTGTGAGTACAGTTGCCAGATCGAGCGCTGCGAGACGCGTTTCGTCAGGAAATCGACATGCGGACATCCGCCCAAGGCATCAAGCAGTTCCCGGCGCTGTCTCGAGCCATTGCTGATGCTGAAATCAGAGAACAGCCTCGGCGGGCGGCGGCCCACATGATCCTGCCGGGCGCGTATGATTTCCAGTTGCCTCACAAGCGCTGCCGGCGTGGTAAGGGACCGAGGTGTGTGAAGATCGAGCCCAATCGGAAAAGGCTTGATCCTTGGATGAGTGCCATCACAATTCTGGCTGTACCAGGAGACTAGGAAAGGGTTGGCGAGAAGCTGGTCCACGGTGCCCTTCGCCAGATCCGACGGCACCGAAGCATCCCCATCGGTCGTCAGCAGCGTGAACGGTGCCGTGATCGTCGGCAGCACGATCCTGACGAACGTGTCGAGGTCGCAGGTTTGAGCATCCCTGGACAAGGTGCTCAGGCGCAGCCAGACGATGCCGTGCGCACCGCTAAAGTGTTGGCGGAAAAATGCCTCGCTCTGTGTCGATGCAGTTGGTGCGCAGCGGTACCAGGGTGGCCCGGCGAAATCGCAGAAATGCCCGATGCCCTGGGACCACAGCACGGGCGGAACGCCGAGAAACCTCAGCGCCTTGGGATAGACGGCTCTTTTCACGCGGTCCCATCGCAACTTGGCCATCGGCAACTCCTAGCCTGGATGGATAACCGAAAGCGTCAATCGTGCAATTCCCGCGATATTGGCGGACCGACGGAGAAATCGGAGAACGTGACCTCGAAACCCTCGCGCTGCGGCGAACAGCACATCATGCCGACATCAACCGTCCTGGAGATCGGAAAGCAGGCGAGCCGCACAGGCTTCCAGTGGCCGTCGGAAGCATCGAGGTACTGGACACGGATCGTCTCGGCGTGACGGGTCAACCGAATCCTGACGCCGTCCGGACCGGCATGAATGGCGACCAGCGACCAGTCCGACGTGTCGTTGGTGACGACGACGGAGAAATAGGCAAGGCCGTCGGTGTACTCGATACCGGCCTTGATCCAGTGCGTTTCGCTGAGCCGGATCATCAGCCCGGCCTGATCATAGAGGACCTGGTAGTCGCCTTTGACCGTGACTTCGGCGCTGAAATCGCCCTCGACCGGCCGGTGCAGGAAGTGGCCGTTGTCGCGCCAGAAGCCGTAGAAGGTCTCGCGCCAGAAATCGGTCTCCTTGCCGGTGCGCACACGAACGCTGTCGCCGTCGATAGAATGGTGCGGCGGCGGGTTAAGCCAGGTCAGGTTCTGCACTGTCATCCCTTCGCGCCGCTCCAATCCAGATGTGCATGGCGAGTTGCCGGCATACTCGACGGCCGATCAGCCCGGCATGATCCGCCAGTGGCCGATCAGCCTGCGAATGTATAGGCCGTCTTCACCGTGGTGTAGAACTCCGCCGCATAGCGGCCCTGCTCGCGCGGGCCATAGCTCGAACCCTTGCGGCCGCCGAAGGGGACATGGAAATCGACACCCGCCGTCGGCAGGTTGACCATCACCATGCCGGCCTCCGAATTGCGCTTGAAGTGGGTGGCGTGCTTGAGGCTCGAGGTGCAGATGCCCGACGTCAAGCCGAAGGGCGTGTCGTTGGCGACGGAAAGCGCCTCGTCATAGTCCTTGACGCGGATGACGCTGGCGACAGGCCCAAAGATCTCCTCGCGCGAACTGCGCATGGCGTTGGTGGCCTCGGTCAGCAGTGCCGGCTGCAGGTAGAAGCCCGGCGTCTTGCGGTCGAGCCGCTCGCCGCCGAAGGCGAGCGTGGCACCTTCCCTGACGCCGATGGCGATATAGTCCTCGTCCTGCTTCAGCTGCGTCGCGTCGACGACCGGGCCGATCTGGGTCTGCGCGTCGAGCGCATCGCCGATGACCAGTTTGCTCATGCGATCCTTGAGGGCATCGACGAAACGGTCATGGATGGCCTCGGTCACGATCAGCCTGGATGAGGCGGTGCAGCGCTGGCCGGTCGAGAAGAAGGCGCCATTGAGCGCGCAATCGACGGCGATCGCAAGGTCGGCATCGTCGAGCACGACCAGAGGGTTCTTGCCGCCCATTTCAAGCTGGAACTTGCGCATGTGTTCGATGCTTGCCGCAGCGACGCGTTTGCCGGTGCCGACCGAGCCGGTGAAGCTGATGGCGTTGACATCGGGACTGTCGAGCATCGCCTGACCGACGACCGAACCCTTGCCCATGACGAGATTGAGCACGCCCTTTGGCAGGCCGGCGCGATGCAGGATGTCGACGATGGTCCAGGCGCTCTCGGGAACCAGCTCGGCCGGCTTGAAGACGACGGTGTTGCCGTGGGTCAGCGCCGGCGCAATCTTCCACGCCGGAATGGCGATGGGAAAATTCCACGGCGTGATGATGCCGACGACGCCGACCGCCTCGCGCGTCATCTCGACGCCGACGCCCGGCCGCACGCTCGGCACGACCTCTCCGGTCAAACGCAACGTTTCGCCGGCAAAGAAGTCGAATATCTGGGCGGCGCGAATGGTCTCGCCGATGCCTTCTGCCAGCGTCTTGCCTTCCTCTCGCGCCAGATTGCGGCCGATCTCGTCCTTGCGCGCCAGAATCTCGTCGGAGGCCTTTTTCAACACCGCGTGACGCGCCAGCGGACCGGAATGGGACCAAGCCGGGAACGCTGCCTTGGCCGCGGCGATCGCCTGCTGGGCCTGTTCGACACCCGCCGAGGCATAGTCGCCGACGACGTCGCCGGTATCCGAGGGGTTGATGTTGCGCGAACCGGCGTCGCCGACCCACTCGCCATCGATGAGGTTCTTTCGAAACAGCGTCATATCGTGTGTTCCTGCTTGTTGGCCGCGCGGGCATCTGTCTGAACTGGTATTTGCCAGACAATTGCGTCGCGGGAAAGCAAACAGTGAGCCAGCAGCCGCGACAAAAATCCCCCTGCTTGCGCCGCGCGGATGGCGGGGTGACGACAACGCCTCATCGAGCCCTCGATGCGGCCAACATCCATGACGCATCGCCCAGCTTCGGTCGATTTACCCTGTACACTTATGTCCATAGCCTTGATTTGCCTGAGGCAGCGTGTCATGCGTCGTGCCGATGGCAGCTCTCGAAACGACGATTCAGCGCGCCGGCGCCACCGGCAACATCAAGGCCACTCGCGAAGACTGGCTAAAGCTTGCGCTTGAAACGTTGATCTCAGACGGTGTCGAACGCGTCCGCGTGCTGACGCTTGGCCAGAAGCTCGATGTGTCGCGCTCCAGCTTCTACTGGTATTTCAAAAGCCGGCAGGACCTCCTCGACCAGTTGCTGGATTACTGGCGGCAGACCAACACCAAATTCATCGTCGAACGGGCCAGGCGGCCTTCCGCGACCGTCATCCGCGGGGTGATGAGCATTTTCGAATGCTGGGTGGACGAAAGGCTGTTCGATCCGCAGCTGGATTTCGCGATCAGGGCCTGGGCCCGCCGCTCGCCCGCCATCCGGCGCGCGCTCGACGAGGCCGACGAGGAACGCGTCAACGCCATTCGCGACATGTTCACGCGCCATGGCTATGAGGAAGAGGACGCCTTCGTGCGCGCCCGCGTGCTGTATTTCATGCAGATCGGCTATTACTCGCTTGAGCTCAACGAGCCGATGAGCAGCCGCCTTCCTCACGTCGCCGGTTATCTGCGCAGCTTCACCGGCCAGGAGCCTCCGGCGGAGGATGTCGAGGACTTCTCGCGCTATGTCGAGAAGACGCTTTCACGCAACCGATAGTACGGCCCGCCCGGCCGCCGCGGCCTGACGATTTCGCTTAGCGCATCAGCCAATAGCAAGCACGGTTTCTGCCGACAGAAGCAGAGAAGCTCTCTGCCGCATCGGCGCAGAGCGGCGTCATGGGCCGTTCATTCCGTCGTCTGTCAAGATCTAGACACACATGTACAATACCGGTAGGGTGCGCCACACTGACTGGGTGGAGTGCGACAGGATGAAATCCCAATATAGGGCGATCGTCATCGGCGGCGGCGTGGTTGGAGCCTCGGTGCTCTATCATCTGGCGAAGCTCGGCTGGAGCGACGTCGCGCTGATCGAACGCGAGGTGCTGACCGCAGGGTCGAGCTGGCATGCGGCCGGCGGCTTCCATGCGCTGAACGCCGATCCCAACATCGCCGCCCTGCAGGCCTATACGATCGACCTGCTCTCCGAAGTCGAGAAGGAATCGGGCCAGAGCATCGGCATGCACATGACCGGCGGCATCTCCGTCGCCTCGGCGCCGGAACGCTGGGAATGGCTGAAGGCCTCCTACCGCATCTTCCAGACCATGGGCATCGACGATGTCCATCTGGTCGGCGTCGATGAGATCAAGCAGCGCTGCCCGATCCTCAACACCGACGGCATGCTGGGTGGGCTTTATGCCGCGCGCGAAGGCCATATCGATCCCTCGGGCGTCGTGCACGCCTATGCCAAGGCAGCCAGGCTGCGCGGCGCCGACATCATCGAGCACAACCGCGTGCTGGCACTCAACCGCCGCGCGGACGGCTCCTGGGACGTGGTCACCGAGAAGGGCACGGTGATTGCCGAGCATGTCGTCAATGCCGGCGGGCTGTGGGCCAAGCAGGTCGGGCGGATGGCCGGCATCGACCTGCCTGTATCGCCGATGGAGCACCATTACCTCGTCACCGAGGCGCTGCCCGAAATCCAGGCGCTGGACAAGGAATTGCCGCTGATCGTCGATCTCGAAGGCTTCACTTACATGCGCCAGGAGCAGAAGGGCCTGCTGCTCGGCATATACGAGATCAACCACAAGCACTGGAACATGGACGGCGCGCCGTGGGACTACGGCATCGAGCTGATCCAGGAAGACACCGACCGCATAGCCGACGAACTGGCGCTCGGCTTCAGCCGTTACCCCTGCCTGGAGAATGCCGGCATCAAGCGCTGGGTGAACGGCGCCTTCACCTTCTCGCCGGACGGCAATCCGCTGGTCGGCCCGGTGCGCGGCGTTCCCAACTACTGGGTGGCGTGCGGCGTCATGGCCGGTTTCCTGCAAGGCGGCGGCGTCGGCAAGTCGCTTGCCGAATGGATGATCCATGGCGAGCCGGAAGCCGATGTCTACGGCATGGACATCGCCCGCTATGGCGATTTCGCCTCCAACCGCGAATACATCAAGCAGACCACCGGGCAGTTCTATTCGCGCCGCTTCGTCATGAGCTATCCCAACGAGCAGTTGCCGGCGGGACGGCCCTTGAAGACAGCCGGGGCGCATGACGCAATGGATGCCGCCGGCGCGCGCTGGGGCAATTCATGGGGCATGGAAGTGCCGCTCTATTTCGCGCCGCAGGGCTTCGTCGAGACACCAACGCTGAGGCGTTCCAACGCCTTCGACATCGTCGCGCAGGAATGCCGCAAAGTGCGCGAAGGTGTCGGCCTGCTCGATATATCCGCCTTCTCGCGCTACGAGATCACCGGGCCGCAGGCGGAAGCCTGGCTCGACCGGCTGCTTGCCTGTGCGCTGCCCAAGCCGGGCCGTGCCAAACTCGCGCCGATGCTGGGTGAAAACGGCAAGCTCAAGGGCGACCTCACCGTCTTCAACTGGGGCGATGGCTCCTGGTGGATCATGGGGTCCTATTATCTGCGCCAGTGGCATATGCGCTGGTTCGAACAGCATCTCGGCGACGGCGTCACCGTCCGCGACATTTCCGACGCCGTCGTCGGTTTCTCGCTAGCCGGTCCCAATGCGCGAATTCTGCTTGAGCGCCTCACACATCAGGACGTTTCGCACCAGGCCTTTGGCTTTCTTGCCTGCAGGACGCTGGATGTCGGGCTGGTGCGGGCAAAGGTCGGGCGACTGTCGGTCATCGGTGAACTCGGCTACGAGATCCATTGCCAGGCCAATGAACACGCGGCGCTGCGCCGCGCGCTGCTGACGGCAGGCAAGGATCTGGGCGTCACCGAATACGGCTTCGGCGCGGTCAATTCGCTGCGGCTCGAAAAGAGTTTTGGCATCTGGTCGCGCGAGTTCACGCAGGATTACACGCCTGATGAGACCGGCATGGACCGCTGGATTGCCTTCGACAAGGGCGATTTCATCGGCCGTGAGGCGGCCCGGAAGGAGCAGAAGGCTCCATCGAGGCGCACGCTGGTGACGCTCGAAATCGGCGCGGCGGACGCCGATGCCAGTGGCTACGAGCCGGTCTGGAACAGAGGCAGGCTTGCCGGCTTCGTCACCTCCGGCGGCTATGGCCATACGGTCGGCAAGAGCCTCGCCATGGCGCTGGTCGACCGCGAAGCGGCCGATATCGATACGCAGTTGACAACCCACATCGTCGGCGTCGAAAGAGGTACGCGCGTCATCGCTTCGTCGCCATACGATCCAGTGGGCAAGGCGATGCGGGCATGACCGATCGAACCGATGACGTCGGTGCGGAAGACCATGCGATGATCCACGGTTCTCCCTCGAAATCAGGCCTGTCCGGCACGCCATGACCCGACGCTACTCCGCCCTGTCGCTGTTCAAGGAGGGCCTGGCCGACCAGACCGGCTGGCAGCCGGCCTGGCGTTCGCCAGAACCGAAGTCATCCTATGACGCGATCGTCATCGGCGGCGGCGGCCATGGCCTGGCGACCGCCTACTACCTGGCCAAGAATCACAACATCGCCAGGGTCGCCGTGCTGGAAAAAGGCTGGATCGGCGGCGGCAACACCGGCCGCAACACCACCGTGGTGCGCTCCAACTACTATTATCCGGAAAGCGTCGAGCTCTACGGTCTGGCGCACCGGCTCTATGAGGGATTGTCGAAAGACCTGAACTACAACGTCATGCTGTCGCAGCGCGGCATGGTCAATCTCTGCCACTCGACCGCCGAAATGGAGATCGGCGCGCGCACCGTCAACGCCATGCAGATCAACGGCATCGATGCGGAACTATTTTCACCTGACGATGTGCGCCGGGTGGCGCCTATCTATAATTTTTCGCCGGACGCGCGCTTCCCGGTGTTCGGCGGCATCTGGCAAGGCAGGGCGGGAACGGCGCGCCATGACGCCGTCGCCTGGGGCTATGCGCGGGCGGCGAGCCGGCTCGGCGTCGACATCATCCAGAACTGCGAGATCACCGATTTCATCATCGAGGGCGGCCGCTGTCGCGGCGTCCAGACTTCGCGTGGCGTGATCCGTGCCGAGCGTATCGGCATGGCGGTGGCCGGGCATTCCTCGGTGCTGGCGGCCAAGGCCGGCTTCCGGCTGCCGATCAATTCCTATGCGCTGCAAGCCTGCGTTTCCGAACCGGTCAAGCCGATCCTCGACACGGTCGTGCTGTCGCCGGGCTGCGGCGTCTATGTCAGCCAGTCGGACAAGGGCGAGATCGTCATCGGCGGCGGCCTCGACCGCATTCCCTCCTATGCCCAGCGCGGCAATCTGCCGACGCTGGAGGGGGTGATTGCCGGCCTGCTGGAGATGTTCCCGATCTTCGGCCAGCTCAAGCTGATGCGGCAATGGGCCGGCATTGTCGACGTCGTGCCGGATTCTTCGCCGATCATCGGCGAATCGCCACTGCCCGGCCTGTTCCTCAATTGTGGCTGGGGCACGGGCGGCTTCAAGGCCATTCCCGCCGGCGGCACGCTGCTGGCAAACCTGCTGGCATCAGGCAAGCACAACGACATCAGCCGTCCGTTCGACCTCGATCGCTTCGCCAGCGGGCGGCTGATCGACGAAGCGGCCGGCTCCGGCATCGCGCATTAGAGGCAATCATGCAGCTTTTCCCTTGCCCGTTTTGCGGCCCCCGCGACGAGACCGAATTCCACTATGGCGGCGATGCCGGCAACATCAGGCCGGATGGCACTGACGTGCCGATCGAGCGCTGGGCTGACTATCTCTATCTGCGCACCAATCCGAAGGGCACGGCGCGCGAAATCTGGGTCCACATGAACTGCGGCGAGTTCTTCGTCATGGAGCGCGACACTGTCAGCCACAAGGTGCTGTCCTCGGCCGCTCTCGGTGGGGAGCACGTCGCGTGACCGCCTCGCGTCTTGCCACCGGCGGCAGCGCCATCGACCGCTCGCGCCCGATCCGCTTCAGCTTCGACGGCACCACCGTGGACGCTTTTGTCGGCGACACCATCGCCTCCGCATTGCTGGCGGGTGATGCCGCGGTCGTCGGCCGCAGTTTCAAATACCACCGGCCGCGCGGCATCTGGGGCGCCGGCGTCGAGGAACCGAACGCGCTGGTCGATCTCGGCGGTAGTGTGCCGGCAACGCCGAACACACGCGCCACGACCGAGCCGGCGCGCGACGGGCTGGTGGCGAGAAGCGTCAACGCCACGCCCAGCGCGCTGGCCGACCGCAACGCCTTCCTCGACCGTTTCGCGCGCTTTATTCCGGCGGCGTTCTACTACAAGACCTTCATGTGGCCGGACTGGCACAGGTTCGAGCCGCGCATCCGCGCCATGGCGGGACTGGGCAAGGTCGATGCGGACTGGACCTCGCCGGGCACAGCCGACCAGATCAACCATCATTGCGACGTGCTGGTGGTGGGCGCGGGACCAGCCGGGCTGGCGGCGGCAAGACTGGCGTCTGGTGCGGGTCTGACCGTCCTGCTGGTCGACGACCAGCCGAAACCAGGCGGATCACTCAGCCACCGCGCCGGTGAGATCGACGGGAAATCGGCGGCCGTCTGGATTGCGGAGACGGTTGCGGAGCTTGCTTCGGCCGGCCAGCTGATCCTGCCTTCGACCACTGCCTTCGGCATTTACGACCACAATCTGGTCGGGCTGAACCAGCGCCATTTCGACGCCCGGCCGGATACTCTGTGGCGCGTTAGGCCGCGCCGGATCGTGTTGGCGACCGGCGCTATCGAGCGGCCGCTGCCCTTCGCCAACAATGATCTGCCGGGCATCATGTCGGCGGATGCGGCACTCGCCTATCTCAGGCGCCACGCCGTGCTTGTCGGCCGCCGCATCGCCGTCGCCACCAACAATGACAGCGCCTATGAGGTGGCCGGGGCGCTTGCCGAGGCCGGCGCCGAAGTCACGCTTGTTGACATCCGGCGCGACGGCACGCCTGCCGCGCCGGCCAATGTCCGGCTGGTCAAAGGGCGTTCTCTCGTATCCGCCAGCGGCAAGCTGCGCGTCGACGGTGTGACGCTCGACGACGGCACAAGGTTGGATGCCGATTGCGTGCTGGTCTCCGGCGGCTGGACGCCGACGATTCATCTCTTCGGCCAGGCCAAGGGCAAGCTCGCCTGGAGCGAGGCGCGCGCGGCCTTCCTGCCGGGCGATCCGGTCGACGGCATCGCCGCGGCTGGTGCCGCCGCCGGCGCGGTTTCCTTGTCGGAGGTGTTTGCTGGCGCCGGCACCGCCGTGGCATCGCTCGGCCAGACACAGTCTGCCCCACCGCGCAGCACTGGACCAGAGGCGACAGGCGGCAATCTGGCGGCATGGCCAATGCCGGGCTCGAAGGGACGCATCTGGATCGACTACCAGAACGACGTGACGGTGAAGGACGTCGAGCTGGCCGCACGCGAAAACTTCGTCTCGGTCGAACATCTGAAGCGCTACACGACGCTTGGCATGGCGACCGACCAGGGCAAGACCTCCAATCTGCCCGGCCTGGCGCTGATGGCCGGAATCACCGGCCGCACGGTGCCGGAGGTCGGCACCACCACCTACCGCCCGCCGTTCACGCCGGTGCCGCTGGCAAGCTTTGCCGGCGCGCGCGTCGGCGAATTGATGGCCCCGGTGCGCCGGCTGCCGCTCGAAAACGTGCACCGCGCCAGCGGCGCCGTCTTCCAGGAATATGGCGGCTGGCTGCGCCCGGTCCACTATGGCGGCAACGCGGACGCGGAGCGTTCGATCGCGGACGAGGCGCGGCGCGCACGCGAGTCGGTCGCGCTGTTCGATGGCTCGACCCTCGGCAAGATCGAGGTGATTGGACCGCAGGCGGCGGCGTTCGTCGATTTCCTCTACTATAACACCATGTCGACGCTGAAGCCGGGCCGCTGCCGCTATGGCTTCATGCTGTCGGAGAATGGTGCGGTCTTCGACGACGGCGTTCTGGTGCGGCTCGACGAACATCGCTTCGTCGTGTCGTGCTCGTCCTCGCATGTCGCTGCCGTGCATGCGCGGCTGGAGGAATGGCGCCAGGACCGTTTTGGCCGCAACGCCGTCTACATCCACAACGCCACATCAGACATGGCGACGCTGACCGTCTCGGGGCCAAACTCCCGAAAACTGCTCGAAACGCTTGGCCTCGGCCTCTCGCTCGACGACGCCGACCTGCCGCATATGGCAATCGGCCACGGCACCTATGCCAGTGATGAGGTCCGCATCGCCCGCGTCAGTTTCACCGGTGACAGGAGCTACGAGATTTCGATCCGGGCCGATCGCGCCGAACCGTTATGGGCGCGACTGCGCCAGGCGGGCCAGGCGTTCGACGCCGTCGTCATCGGCCTCGAAGCGCTGATGATCCTGCGTGCAGAGAAAGGTTTCATCGTCATCGGCAAGGACACTGACGGCACCACGCTGCCACACGACCTCGGTGTCGACGGCCCGCGCGCCAAACGCCAGACCGAGTTCGTCGGCCGCCGCTCGTTGTTCACCGAAGAGGCCTCGCGCGGAAACCGCATGCAGCTTGTCGGACTGGCGGTGCCGCAAAGCGA
>NZ_RZQL01000260.1 GCF_003997935.1 Mesorhizobium sp. M7A.F.Ca.US.006.01.1.1 | reverse complement strand
ACCGCCGCGAGCCTGCGATCAGCGAGATGAACGAGATCATGGACGCGATAAGGTCGCGCAAGCCCGATGAGGCGGAAGCGGCGGCACGGCGACATGTCGAATCGGCTTGGCAGATCGCTCGAGATAAACTTCGCCTGGTCTAGATCCCGGTGAGTTCAGCCTATCCAACCCGTCGAAGGGCCTTGAAGAAAGTGTCTGCTTCCGGGCAATTGAAAAATGCAACTTTACGACTGAGATGGGGCGCAAAGCTGCCGTCCGCCTTCGAGCCTGGAACTGGATGCCCACTCGATCGTTTAAATAGCATATATTCCATTGAAATTTCTCATGAGGAGGAGCGCATCGAGCGAGCGCTCGACCGCGTTGCGGAGATCATCGTCGCACCTAGTGACCAAGGCGAGGAATGGCTTCCTTTATACGACCACCTAGAACGAGCGATGCAGGATCTTCAGGCGAAGGAAAAAAGTCTCGTCGCAGTACGTGGGCGCGCCAAACGAGCGCAGGGCCGAGCGAAAGCACGTTCCCGAACACCGCAAGAAACGAAATCCATATGGCCCAGTCTCTCTCGTCCGTCAGGCGCTTCTTTGGCGCGATGAGCGCTAGCAATGCTCAGTGGCGACGAGGTATTGTGCTCCACGATACACCACCTCTAAGGCTCCACGTTTGACGTTGGGGGCAGCACCACAGCCGGGTGGCGCCCTTCGCGCAGCATCAGCCCGAGAGTGTAATCAACCGCCAGCTTCACGGCACCCAGCGCGGTCCCGTCGTCTCCCAGGGAACTGACGGCGATCCGTGTCGGCCACGCAAGCTCTGCCGCGACGCGCTCGACGTTTTCCGTCATCAGCGGGTTTCTGCCGACACCGCCGCCAAGCACGATCAGGCCGGGGTCGAGTATGCCGATACAGCCAGCGGCCAGCCTGCCGATATCGGCGGCATGGCGCGCGACAGCCGCCACCGCCGGTGCTGAGCCCTCCAGAGCACGCGCGAACAGATCCTTGGCCGAGTCGGGCGGCGCGCCTTCCCCAGCGGGCCAGTCGACACGGCAGCGCTCTATTAGCGCCCGAGAGCCGAGATAATGTTCGAGCCCTTCACGATAGGGGGTCTCGCTGGCCGACCATGGAAACGGCATGCGGCCGATTTCGCCGGCCGCACCACCGGCGCCGCGAAACAAACGCCCCTCGGTGATGAGGCCGAGGCCAACCCGCACGCCGACCTGCAGAAAGGCGAAGGTCTGGTGGCCTTGCGCGGCACCAAAATGCATCTCGCCAATGGCCGCGCAGTTGACGTTGTTTTCCAGGACGATCGGCACCTCGATGCTGCGCCGCAGCAGGCCAAGCACGGCGGACGGCCCCCCGGGCCGGTCGAAACGATCATTGGAGACGATGCGCGGCACCGCCACCGCAATGGCGCGCAACGCGCGAAAACTCTTGGCCACCTTGGCCATTGTGGCACGAGCGACCGACAGCACGACGGCGCCGACCGCGTCGGCATCGCCGGCTATCGTTTCCGGGATCGGTTCTTCCACCGACGCCAGCTTCTGCGCATCCATCGAATAGGCGACGGCGCGCACCTGGGCGGCGCCGACATCGATGCCGATCGCGTAGCCGGCACCTGGACCGAGGCCGTAGATCGTCGCCGTGCGGCCAATGGCGCCGCGCTCAATCCCACGCGAGGCGACGAGGCCGAGCGCGCTCAGCTCCGACACCGCCGCCGACATGGTAGGCTTCGACAGGTCGAGCATGGCGCCGAGCTTTGGCCGCGTCACCGGCCCGTGCGAGGCAAGCAGGCGCAGCACCGCCCGGGCGCTGTCGGTCAGATTGGGGATTTCCGCAGCCGCCATCTCAGCCGTTCGACCTTTGCCTGAAATCCTGTCTCCGGTCGGCGAAAGCGCATTCGCTGCCCCGACTCGAAAGCCATATCCTGTCCTCAATGCCTCATTGCTGACCGGTTTGGCAATTTCCGCGATGTCCGGACAAGGACGTCAGACTTCGGTCGGCGACCACGGCTTCAGCTTGGTATCGGTCTGGCGGTAGCGGAACACGATGTCGGTGAGGCCGGCCGCGTCCTGCATGTCGCCGACAATGAGCTGGATGGCGATGATCTCCAGTATGGCATCAGCGATGGCGTTGCCGAGCGCGGGAATCGAGATCACCACCAGCCTGTCGGCTGGAGCGACATCGCTGCGCCGCGTCACCAGCACCGAGGGGCAGCCCAGCGCCGCAAGATCCTGCGCGATCTTCACCTCGCGACCGTCGCCGATGGCGATCAGTCCGGTCGCCGCATCCTGCGATTCCATCGGCCCGTGCAGATAGTTCAGCGTGTCCCATCCCGATGCCGGCACCCGCACCGCCTCGCGTATCAGCATCGCCGCCTCGCCGGCATTGGCGAAGCCGACACCGGCGGCGACGATGTCGATGGATGTTCTGCCCTGCAGCAGCCGGGCCGCCTGCCCGGCAGCGCTTTGCGCACCGGAAAGGACGGTGGCGGCTGCAGGTGACAAAGTCGTCCAGTCGAATCTGTTGCCGGCGAGCCTGTCGATCAGCATGCCGAGCGCCAGCAAGGTCCCGGTATAGCCGGTGGAGCTTGCGCCATTGTCGGCGCCAGAATCCGTGGCAAGCACAGCACCAGTCAGATCAGCCAGCGGATTGCCGCTGCCACGGCAGACCGCCAGGCGCGGCCTGCCCGACGCCTCGCGCATGACGTCGTAGATTTCGCGGCTCTGCCCGGAGGCCGACAGCGCGATGAACGCATCGGCGGCTGCATCCGTCCGGCCATAGAGATCGGTCGGGGTATAGGCAAAAGCCTTGATACCGGAGGCGCGCAGATAAAGCGCACCGGCCAGCGCCGCCTGATAGCTGGCGCCGATGCCGGCAAGCCCGATCGTCTTGCCGGCAAAAGCGCCGAGATCGAGGTCGTCAAGCGACGAGGCCACCGAACGCCGGCCGATTTCGAGACTTTCCGTCTGGCGCGCCACCGCCGGGCGATAGCCGATACGCTTCATCATTCAAACCGCTCCAATTCCCGAAGATTGGCCCTGACCGACCAGCAGTCGTCTCGCCAAGGCGACCGCACCCAGCACCGGCGGCTCGCGCAGCAGCAGCACCTGGCTCGACGGCGAGACCTTTGCCATGGCCTCGACGAATGCCGTCATCAACATCGGCTGCTCCGAGATGACCCCGCCGCCAGCCACGACAAGGGCGGGATTGGCGCCGCGTTCGATCAAGAGTTCGACCAATGCGGCCAACCCTGCCCCGCCTTCGCTGATAACACGGATAGCCAGAGCCGAGCCGGCGATCGCCGCGTCGAATACGGCATTGGCATAGCGGCCCCAGACCGCGGCACCACGCGTTTCGTTGAGCAGGATGCCAAGCTTGGTCTGGTCGTCTGTGCCCAGTTCGCGCATCAGCCCGGCAATCAGCGGGTCACCATCCTGGCCCCGGTCGAGGCTGTGCCGGATTGCTTTCGCCGCCTCGCGCACCAATGCCGGCGCGCTGCCCTCGTCGCCAAGGATCCAGCCCCAGCCACCGGCTGCCAGCATCTTGCCATCGGCCGTGCGTGCCACCGCGATCGAGCCTGTGCCGGAGACGACGCCGATGCCGTCGATATAGCCAGCGGCAGGAACCATCAGCTCGGCATCGTTGACCACCCGCACCGCACCACCGGTCCTGCTTGCCAACAGCGCCTGGAAGCGAAGGCATTGTTCACCCGTGTCGCAGCCATGCGCGCCAACGGCCAGCGCAGCGGGCGCGACGCCGCCGCACAGATTGGCGACGATGCCGGCCAGTGTCGTCGCGTCGGTCTCCATCTGGCGAATGCGCCAGCTCTCCGTCACCAGCACCTCGTCGGCGATCATGCGCTCGCCCTGGCACGCCATGATGCGCGTCTTGGTGCCGCCTATATCCACGCCTGCAATGATTTTCTGGGTCACCATATCCACCGCGCAAGCCGGGCTGCCGCGTCCAATCCACATTAGTTAGGAAACTTTACAAACTATCTTTCCAGACGGCAAGAACTATGATTTGATAATCGTCGTAAAAAGCGCATCAAGCGCGATTGGGAGATTGCAACATGAGCAGGAGAAGGATTGGGCTGGCCCTCGCGGCCGCGTCTTTCGCATGGGGATTGGCAGCCAGCGTAGCGCATGCCACCGACATCTCGTTCTGGACCTGGCGCCAGGAAGACAAGGCCGCCTACAACGAACTTTTCGCCGATTTCACCAAGGCCAACCCGGACATCCATGTGAAGTTCGAGTCCTTCCCGGACGAGAACTATCCGACGATCGTCTCGACGGCCTTGGCCGCCGGCAAGGGTGGCGACGTCATCCACACCCACGCCTATGGCTGGCTCGAGCAGTTCGTGAAGGCCGGCTATTTCGAGCCGCAGGATCTGACCACGGTGCCTTCACTCGCTAACCAGCCCGCCGATGCGCTGGTGGCCGGCACCTACCGCGCCGACAAGAAGGTCTATTCCCTGCCCTTCGCCTCGCAGACGCTCGGCCTGTTCATCAACAAGGACGTCTTCGCCAAGACCGGGTTGACCCCGCCGACCACATGGGATGAGTTCATAACCGTCAGCAAGGCGCTGAAGGACAAGGGTATTTATCCCCTCGCCAACGGCATGGGCACAAGCTGGTTCAACGAGATGTTCGTCGCCATCTTCACCAACCCGTTCCTCGGCCAGGATTTTGTCAGCGACCTGACGTCGGGCAAGACCACCTTCAAGGACCCGCGCTATGTCGCCGCACTCGGCAAGCTGCTCGAATTGCGCGACTACATGCCGCCCGGCTTCGAAGGTATCGACTATGACACCGCCGGCCAGCTGTTCATCAGCGGCAAAGCGGCGATGCTTGCCGGCGGCAGCTTCGACATCGCCAGCTACCGCACCCAGAACCCGGCCATCAACATGGACTTCGTCGCCCCGCCAGTGGTCAAGGCCGGCGATACGCCGCAGGTGACCAAGTTTTTCGACGGCGGCTATGCGGTCAACGCCAAGTCGGCCAACAAGGAGGCCGCGCTCAAGCTGGTCAACTGGATGGGCACAAAGGAGTTCGGCGACAAGTTCTCCGCTCTGCTCGGCAACATCTCGCCGATCAAGGGCGTCGTCATCAAGGACGAGCTTCTCGCCCATGTCGCCAAGTTGAACGAAACCGCCATGCCGCATATCAATGTCGTCTACTTCCGTTTCGAGAAACCGACGGGATCGGAGCTGCTGCAGGGCGACATCACCAAGATGATGTCGGGTTCGATCACCCCGGACCAGCTGGCCGCCGACCTGACCAACGGCCTCGCCAAATGGTACAAGCCTTTCCAGGGCAAGTGACATGAACAGCGGCCGGCGCCACACCACAAAAGCCTTTCCGTGGCGCCGGTCACTCTGGATCGCGTCCCTGCTGACACCGGCCCTGGTGGTCATGGTGCTGTTCGTGCTCTGGCCGCTGCTCTCAGCCTTCCGCCTTGCCTTCTATGAGTTCAACGGCTTGCAGCCGACCGGATTCATCGGCTTCGAAAACTTCCGCAAGGTGCTGTTTGAACAGCCTTACAGCGACTGGACCTGGAATGCGCTGAAGCACAACATCATCGCCTTCGTGGCGCTGATGGTGTTCGAGAACGGCACCGCTTTCCTGCTCGCCTATGCCTTGCTGAAGGCGCTGCCCGGCCACCGTATCCACCAGGTCATCGTCTTTCTTCCGGTCGTGCTGTCGGCGGTCATCGTCGGCTTCCTGTGGAAACTGTTCCTGCATCCGCTGTTCGGCCTGGTGAACCAGACGCTGGCGCTGGTCGGCATCGGCGCCATACCGTGGCTCGGCAACGAACACACCGCACTCGGCAGCGTCCTGTTCGCCAATGTCTGGCACTGGCTCGGCTTCCCCACCCTGGTGCTGCTGGCCGGCATGCAGCGCGTCAGCAAGGAAGTCATCGAGGCTGCCCGTCTCGACGGCGCCGGCGACTATGTGCTGATGACCAGGATTATCTGGCCGCTGATTGCGCCGAGCGTCACCATCGTCACCATCCTGACCTTCATCGGCAGCTTCAACTGGTTCGAAATCCCCTATGTCATGGCTGGCCTCACCGGTTCGCCCGGCGGCGCGACAGATGTGCTCGGCCTCTATTTCTACCGCACCGCCTTCGGTTCGACGACGACCGGGATCCAGGATTTCGGCCAGGGCAGCGCGCTGGCCGTGATGATGTTCATCATCGTTGCAGGCGTCACTGCAATCGCGCTTCGCTACCTGCGCCGTCGCGAGATCGAGCTGTGAGCGCGACAGCCCGCACCGGGCAACCCGCCGAGTTGCTGAAGAATGGCGCCATCCAGCTGATGCTGGCCATCAACGCCGTCATCATGATCTATCCGCTGTTCGTCATGGTGATGTCGTCGTTCAAGACTAATGCCGAAATCTTCAGCTCGCCCTTCGCCCTGCCGGCGCACTTTTCGCTGGCCAATGCCGAGCGGGTGTGGAGCGAAACCAACTTCGTGCGCTACCTCGCCAACTCCGTCGGCATCACCATGGCCGCGGTGGCGCTCATCCTTCTGTTCAGCACCATGGCCGCCTACGCGATTGCCCGCTACCAGTTCAGGCTGAGCGCGCTGGTGCTGATGTTTTTCCTCAGCGGCATGACGGTGCCGCTGAAACTGGCGATCATTCCGCTGTTCATTCAGCTGGATTCGCTGGGGCTGGTCGACAGCTATGCCGGCCTGGTGCTGGTCTATGTCGCCATGGGCATTCCTTCGGCGGTGTTCATCATGACCGGCTTCCTCCGGACCTTGCCGCGCGAACTGGAAGAGTCCGCACGCATGGACGGCGCCAGCGAATTTCGCATCATGCGCTCGATCATGCTGCCGCTGGCGCGGCCGGCGCTGGTCATCGTCGCCATCCAGAACGCCGTTCCGATCTGGAACGACTTCTTCTTCCCGCTGGTGCTGATCACCTCGGACAATCTCAAGACGCTGCCGCAGGGCCTCACCGTCTTCGTCGGCGAGTTCACCACCGACTGGGGCGTGCTGTTCACCGGACTGACACTGGCAGCGCTGCCGATCACCCTGCTCTACATCGTGCTGTCGAAGCAGTTCATCTCCGGCATCACCCAAGGCGCGGTGAAATAGACTGCGGTCAAATAGACGAGGAAATCTTCAAGTGGCGAACCAGAACAAGATCATCATCACCTGCGCGGTTACCGGCTCGATCCACACGCCGTCCATGTCGCCGCATCTGCCGGTGAGCGCCCAAGAGATTGCCGATGCCGCGATCGGCGCGGCCGAGGCCGGCGCTGCCATCGTCCACCTGCATGCGCGCAACCCCGCCGATGGCCGGCCCGACCAATCGACCGAGGCCTTCGCGCCCTTCCTGAAGGTGATCAAGCAACGCTCGGACTGCGTGATCAACATCACCACGGGCGGTGCCGCGACGATGAGCGTCGAGGAGCGCGTCAAGCCGGCGGCAACCTTCGCGCCGGAAGTCGCCTCGCTCAACATGGGCTCGATGAATTTCGGTCTCTATCCGATGCTGGAGCGCTTCAAGACCTTCGAGCATGACTGGGAACGGCCCTATCTCGAAGGCTCGCGCGACCGCATCTTCCGCAACACCTTTGGCGACATCGAGCACATCCTGCGCACCTGCGCGGAGAACGGCACGCGTTTCGAAATCGAATGCTACGACATTGGCCATCTCTACACGCTCGCCCATTTCGTTGAGCGCGGCCTGGTCAAGGCGCCGTTCTTCGTCCAGAGCGTGTTCGGCATATTGGGCGGCATCGGCACCCATCCGGAAGATGTCGCGCATATGAGGCGCACCGCCGACCGCCTGTTCGGACAGGACTACCACTGGTCGGTGCTGGGCGCCGGCCGCAGCCAGCTGCCGATCGCCACCCAGGCCATTGCGCTCGGCGGCAATGTGCGCGTCGGGCTGGAGGACTCACTGTGGATCGGCAAGGGCCAACTGGCGAAATCCAACGCCGAGCAGGTGCGCAAGGTACGCCAGATCATCGAAGGGCTTGGCGCTTCGGTCGCCACCCCTGACGAGGCACGGCAGATCTTGCAGCTCAAGGGCGGCGACAAGGTCTCTTTCTAAGGAAAATACCAATGAGTGCGCTCACCATATCAGGTGTCGATAAGGCCTATGGCAAGGCGAAGGTCATCCACGGCGTGTCCGTCGACATCGCGTCGGGCGAATTCGTCATCCTGGTTGGCCCGTCCGGTTGCGGCAAGTCGACCTTGCTCAGGATGATCGCCGGCCTGGAAGACATCAGCGCCGGCGAGATCGCGCTCGAAGGCAAGGTTATCAACGATGTCGCGCCGAAATCGCGCGATATCGCCATGGTCTTCCAGAACTATGCGCTCTACCCGCACATGACGGTGCGTGAGAACATGGCCTTCGCACTGACGCTGAAGAAGATCGATAAAAGCGAGATCGACGCCAAGATTGCGCGTGCCGCGACGATCCTCGGACTGCAGGACTTGCTGGATCGTTATCCGCGCCAGCTTTCCGGCGGGCAGCGCCAGCGTGTCGCCATGGGCCGCGCTATCGTGCGCGACCCGAAGGTCTTTCTGTTCGACGAGCCACTCTCCAACCTCGACGCCAAGCTGCGTGTGCAGATGCGCACCGAAATCAAGGCGCTGCACCAGCGCCTGGGAACCACCATCGTCTACGTCACCCACGACCAGGTCGAAGCCATGACCATGGCCGACAAGATCGTCGTCATGAATGGCGGCATCGTCGAACAGGTCGGCGCCCCGCTCGATCTCTACGACCGGCCGGCCAATCTGTTCGTTGCCCAGTTCATCGGCTCGCCGTCGATGAACATCCTGGACGGCCGCACCACTACGGACGGTTTTGTCGCCAGCGACGGCACGGTATTTCCGCTGCCTGGGTTGGGACAGGGCGAAAGTGCGCTTGCCTGGGGCATCCGGCCCGAACATCTCAAGCTCTCAGACAGCGGCGTGCCGGCGGTGGTCGAAGTGGTCGAGCCGACCGGCGCGGAAACCCTTGTCATGGCCAAAGCCGGCAACAACACGCTGAGCGCGTTGCTGCGCGAGCGGATTTCCGTGATGCCGGGCCAGAAGGTTTTCCTGGCGCCGGACCTCACCCAGTTGCATCTGTTCAACGCCAAGGGTCAGCGCATTATGCGGGTGCGGAACGCATCAAGGGTTATTCGGCAGATGAAATAATCGGCAGGCACTTTTCGCAATTCTATACTCTCGAGGACCGTGAGCGGGGCAGTCCGCAAAGTGCCCTGGAGATCGCCGCCCGTGAAGGGCGAGTTGAGCGCGAAGGCTGGCGTATACGCAAAGACGGCACTGCGTTCTGGTCCCACGTGGTCATCGACGCCATTCGGCACGAGG
>NZ_RZQL01000259.1 GCF_003997935.1 Mesorhizobium sp. M7A.F.Ca.US.006.01.1.1 | reverse complement strand
GCGGTGATGCCAAGCAAGCCGAGCGCGCCGAGTTCGCCCCACAGATGCGCCGGGAATTCATTCGAGCGATCGATGTCGGCGGCGATCGGCGCGATGCGATCCTGGGCGAAGCGCCGCACCATGTCGCGCAGCGCCTCGATCTCCTCGTCATGCCCGAAGCTGAGCGTGTTCGTGTACATGCCGTTCCTCCCCGGTACCGATCCTCGCGCCAACCAGGCGCATTGTCATCGAAAGATATGTCGCCGTCACTTCCGCGATGGACAGCCGTTCGCCCGGCCGAAACCAGACGATGACCCCGGTCATCATCTGGATCAGCGCCATGGCCGTCAGGCCGGTGTCGTCGATGCTGAAGGCGCCCGTCTCGTCGCCGTCGCGCAGGATGGCACGCAGCTCCTTCTCGTAAGCAGTGCGCATGCGCAGTATCTGTGTCAGCCTTTCCGGCGACAGACTGCGCAATTCCATGTTCGACACATGCGTAGCGTGCCGTCGTTCGATGTGAAAGGCGATGTGATTGCGCACATAGGCCGAGAGCAGTTGCGCCGAATCTGCGTCCGCCGGGCGGGCTGCTTCCCATGCTGTGGCCAGACCTTCCATGTGCTCGCGCATCAGCGTGAACAGAAGCTCTTCCTTGGTTGGAAAGTAGCGGTAGAGCGCGGCGGCCTGGACGCCGACCTCGGCGGCAAGCTGGCGCATCGACATCGCTTCGTAACCAAGGCGCGCGATGAGGTTGACCGCCGCTTCGCGGATGGTCGCTTCGGTCTTTTCGCCATCGGACCCAGCGGTGCGTGCCATGTCAGCTCCTCTGTGGAGCAGTAATAAAACGAACGTTTAATTAATTCAAGGCGCTCAATCCAAAATCCACCTTCATGCAACGATCCTGAACCCAACAGAGGTGTTTTCAGCCGCCAACTCCTCGACGTCGACCTTGGAAACCGAAGCCCCGGCCGGCCCTTTCCAGAGGCGCTCGATCATTGTCGAGACCGCCTCTTCGAGCCCTGCGATCTGGGCCGTTACGGACCCGTCCGCCTCATTGCAAACCCAGCCCGCAAGACCACGGCTTGTGGCCTCATCCCGGGCCCAGGCTCTGAAGCCGACGCCTTGTACATTGCCGTAGACGCGCGCCTGCACTTTCCTGCGATGACCAGCCATGAATCTCTCCAAGCCTGTCTCGTTTTGAATCTGGCGCATGGCCTGAGGAATGCAACCTGGGAACTGCGCTCGGATGCAATCGCTGGGCCTTCTGGCTTTGAATTTAATTGACTCAGTCCACTAATTTTGGAAAATGGAGCTGCCTTATTGGGAGCTGGCCGCAGATGCTGGACGAACGCAACGCTTTGGTGGCCGATGTCAGGCGCTTCAATCGCTTCTACACGCGCACTGTCGGCCTTCTCGACGAGACGCTGACACAAAGTGCATTCACTTTGACCGAGGCGCGCGTGCTGTTCGAACTGGGTCACCGCAGCAACCCGGCTTCCGCCGAAATCGCCGGCGAGCGAGGTTTCCTGGCTGGGGCTTTTCGGCTGGAGAATGGCCCGGCGGCCTCCGAAATATCAAGACAGTTGCGTGTCGATGCCGCCTATCTGACGCGGATCCTGCGCAAGTTTGCGGGCCAGGGGCTGACCGAGGCCAGAACGGACCCGGCTGACCGGCGCCGAAGGGTCCTCTCGCTGACCTCAAGAGGCGAGGCAGCGCTTGCCGGACTGCAGGCGGCGGCCGATCGGGACACGGCGCGGCTGCTTGAAAGCGTCCCCGACGACAGGTTGCATGAACTGCGCAGCGCTTTGCGCAAGGCGGGGGAATTGCTGGGCGATCCCACCCGTGGCAGCAACGAGGTGACGTTGCGGCCGCATCGCGTCGGCGATGTCGGCTGGGTCGTGCAGCGCCAGGCCCAACTCTATGCCGACGAATATGGCTGGACGATCGAGTTTGAGGCCATGCTCGCCGAGATCGGCGCCGATTTCATTCGCAATTTCGTGCCCGGCCGCGATTTCTGCTGGATCGCCGAGCGCGATGGTCAGCCGGTCGGCGCGGTGTTCCTGGTTCATCAGGACGAGAAGGTGGCAAAGCTGAGAATGCTGCATGTCGAGACGTCGGCGCGCGGCCTCGGCATCGGCAAACGACTGGTCGCGGAATGCGTGAACCAGGCCCGGGCTTGCGGCTACACCAAGCTGGTGCTGTGGACCAACGACATCCTCGTTGCGGCGCGCGCGATCTATGAACGTGCCGGCTTCAGGCTGGTCTCGCAGGAGCACCATCACAGCTTCGGCAAGGATCTGACTGGCCAGACCTGGGAAATGGATTTGTAGGCAGCTTTTGCTGCCGGTTTGCTTGCAGACGCGATCCTAGTTTCCCCGTGCTGTTGCCAGCGCGCCAGGCAACTCCTCGGCAAAAATGTCGAGCTCATGGTCGAGGCCGACGCTGACGCGGATGCAGCGGTCGAGCACCGGCACCATTGGCTTGCGGATGAAGACGTCGCGTGACAGCAGGCCTTGCAGAATTTTCAGCGCGAAGGCGCCATCGCCGCAGCAATCGATGGTGATGAAATTGGTCGCCGACGCCAGCGGCTTCAGACCGTTCGCTTCGGCAATGCCGGCTATGCGTCGGCGGCCGGCCGCGACCCGCGCCACCACGCTTTGCAGATAATCCTGATCGGCGAGCGCCTCGACGCCGGCGATCTGCGCCATGCGGCTGACGCCATAATGGTTGCGGATCTTCTCGAAGTCGCGGATCACCTGGGCCTCGGCGATCGCATAGCCGCAGCGTATGCCCGCCAGCCCGTAAGCCTTCGAGAAGGTGCGCATGCGGATGACGTTTGGCCTGGAGATATCGATCGGCGGCAGCGCCGAGGCTGGTCCGAGTTCGCCATAGGCCTCATCGAGCACCAGCATGGTGGTTTCCGGCAGCGCCTCGATGAAGCGGATAATCTCGCTCGCCTCCCACCAGCTACCCATCGGATTGTCGGGGTTGGAGAGATAGACCAGCGGGGCCTTGTCCCTGCGCACCGCAGCCAGCAAGCCGTCCAGGCTTTCCCTGTCGTTCTCGTAAGGGACCGTCACCAGTCGTCCGCCGACACCGGTAATGTGGAAGTTGAAGGTCGGATAAGCGCCGAGCGAGGTGACCACAGCATCGCCAGGCGCGACATACATGCGTGCCACCAGGCTGAGCAGGCCATCTATGCCTTCGCCGACAACGACGTTCTCGGCCTTTACGCCGTGATGCGCGGCCACCGCCACCTTCAGATCGAAATTGTCGGGATCGCAATACATCCACATGTCGCTCGCGATCTCGGCCATGCGGGCGATGACGCGCGGCGAGGGACCAAAGCTGCTCTCATTGGCGCCGATGCGGGCGCGAAAAGAGCGGCCACGCTCGCGCTCCTGCGCTTCGGGGCCGACAAACGGCACCGTCGAGGGAAGCGCTGCGATGAGCGGCATGAGGGGAGGGCGCTGGTGCATGGTGGAAGCTCGCTTGAAAGGGCCTTCTTGCTAGCGCGCCGGATGGGTCGGTGCAAGTTGCCGCGAGACAGATCCGTGACGCTGGATTCTTTCGTCCCTTTTTGCTAGCGACACGCAATGAACAATCGTCTGCCGCCTGCCTGGTCCAAACACCTCAAGCCCGGTCCCGCGCCGAAGCCAAATCTGCCGATGGCAAATTCGCTTTCACGTGGGCAGGCCGACGAAGCGCTGTTGAAACAGGCTTACGCCCTGCAGCAGGCCAAACGGCTCAACGAGGCTCAAGACCTATGCCTTCGAGTTCTGTCGCGCACGCCAAATCATCCGCTCGCTCTGTATATCCTGGGGACCATTTGCCTGGGCTATGAGGACGAGGCGGCTTTGCGATATTTCGCGCGAGCGGTCAGTGAGGAAGATAAGAATCCCTATTACCATCTTGGCCTGGCTTCAGCTTATGTGAAGGTAAGTGAGTATTCCCCAGCAATAAAGCATATGCAATATGCCCTGGAGTTGCAACCAGACCTTATCGAAGCGCTTTGTGCATTGGCGGATGCTTATATTGATTTTGACAAACCCGAGATGGCTTTGCCGCTGTACGAGAAGGCACTGAAAATCAACCGGGATCATCCAAAGGTGCGGATCGGATTGGCCCGTGCACTTACCAGTGTGGGACGCATGGATGAAGCCGCTGGTTACCTCCATGAGGCAATCGAACGTCGTATCGCTGTGCCGACAGCCTACAACGATCTTGTGCAGACGCAAAAGTTTACTGAAGAGCCAAAAGAACTCAAATCCATTCTTGATGAACTCGGAAATCCCAAGCTTGACACGGACGGCGCGGAAAAGCTCCATCTGGCCGCCGGCAAGGTGCTGAACGACCTCAAGCGCTATAAGGATGCGTTCGAGCATTTCAACAAATCGAAAAAGGCCTCAGGCCGCCACTTCGATATAGGTCGATACCGTCTCTGGGTCGATTCGTTGATTGAGACCTTCACGCCGGAAATGTTGTCTGCGAGGACCGGCTTTGGAAATCCCTCCGAGGTTCCTGTATTCGTGGTCGGCATGCCTCGCTCTGGAACGACGCTTACGGAACAGATTTGCGCAAGTCATCCCGAAATTCATGGCGCGGGCGAGCTTATGAAGCTTAGGCGGGTCGCGAATGCGATCGGACTTAGAAAGTCATCTGCCAGAAATTTGAATCGAGCGATCGCGTCGATCACAAAAGACCTGTCCGGAACATTGGCAGAAGAGCATTTGGCTTATCTGAGCGAGCGAGCACCTACTGCCTCTCGGATCGTGGATAAGATGCCGCACAATTTTGAACTGATAGGCTTGATCGGCCTTCTCTTCCCCAACGCGCGCATCGTTCATTGCCGTCGTGACGCTATCGACAACTGCGTTTCTTGCTTTGTTTTGAGATTCGGCGAGGGACACAGCTACAATACTGATCTGAGAACGCTTGGCCTGTATTACCGCGAATACGACCGGCTGATGCAGCATTGGAACAAGGTTTTTCCAAACCTGATCTTCGAAAATAGTTATGAAACACTGGTCGAAGACCAGGAGGCGCAGTCACGCCGCCTCATAGATTACCTTGGGCTGCCTTGGGATGACGCCTGCCTGCGCTTTTTCGACAGGGACAGTTCGGTCAACACACCCAGCCGCTGGCAGGTTCGTCAGCCGATTTACAAATCTTCCGTCAAGCGCTGGAAGAATTATGAAAGCGAGATCCAGCCGCTGATTGAAGCGTTGGGCGACCTAGTGGACGCGTAGTTCAAGCGGGTCTGGCGTGCCTCTCATGCGCGCACGCACTGCTGAGCTGAAGAAGCGTAGGTATGGGCGTGATTACGCACCCGGTGATCCCAAACGCAATCACCCGGTTGGTCGACTATTTTCTTCGGGTCGACGCTCGAAGCGCTTGCTCGCCAACGCGCCGGCCACAGCTTTTGAAGGCTGCCTGTAAGACCGGATCTTGTGGATTCCATTGGTTTTTTTTGGTAGCTAGGGACCATGAACAACCGCCTGCCGCCCGCTTGGTCCAAACACCTGAAAACTCGGTCCGGACCGCAAAATCCGCAGTTGAAAGTCGCGCAGCCCAGGGCGGCCTCTCTGTCGCACGTCCAAGCCGATGACGCACTGCTCAGGCAGGCCCTCAACCTTCAGCAGGCAGATCGATTGGCGGAGGCAGAGGCGCTTTGCCAGCGCGTATTGGCGCGCAATCCCCGACATCCTCTCGCTTTGTACTTGCTGGGCACCTTTGCGCTCGATCTGGATGACGAGATGGCCATTCGATGTTTTGAGAGGGCCGTGAGGGAAGCACCTCAAAATCCGCACTATCACCTGACGCTGGGTGAAATCTATTTGAAGGTCGGCGAACATTCAGATGCGATCCGGCATTTTGAGGTTGCCTGCCAGTTGAAAGGCGACTGGGTTGAAGCGTTGTGCGCACTTGGCCGCGCCTACACCGAATTCGGCAAGGCCGATCTTGCGGTGCCGCTTTATGAGAAAGCGCTTGAAATCGACAGCGGCCGTTCCGCCATTCGAATGGGACTGGCCAACGCACTTGTAAGCCTCGGTCGGATGGACGAGGCGACAAGACACATGAAGGAGGCGATCAGCCGCCGCCAGGAGATCGCCGCTGCGTATAACGGCCTGGCCAGCATCCGACAATTCGTTGAAGAGCCGGCGGAATTGAAATCCATCCTGACCGAGCTGAAAAATCCGGAACTCGACAGGAAAAGCATACAGCAGTTCCATCACGCGGCCGGCAAGATACTGAACGATATCAGGCGCTACGACGAGGCGATCGGCCATTTTCGCCAGGCAAAGGAACTGTCAACCCGCCGCTTCGACATGGACTCCTATCGGCGCAGCGTCGATTTCATGATCGAGCTGTTCGACCCCCCGATGCTGGCCTCCAAGGCAGGTCATGGAAGCACATCGGACGTGCCTGTTTTCGTGCTTGGCATGCCGCGTTCAGGCACCACTTTGACCGAGCAGATCCTTGCTAGCCATCCCGATGTGCATGGAGCCGGCGAGTTGACAAAACTCCGGCGCATCACAAACAGGCTGGCGCCGAAAACGCGCTCGCCGGAGGAATTGCGAAGATCTATCCTGGACATGACAGTTGATCAGTCGAAGTCCCTGGCCGATGAATATCTCACCCATATCAGGCAACGATCGCCCGACGCGCGGCGGATAGTCGACAAGCTGCCGCATAATTTTGAGCTTATCGGCCTTATAAGGATCCTGTTTCCCAAGGCACAAATCATTCACTGCCGTCGCGATGCCATCGACAATTGCATCTCGTGTTATTTCCTGAGTTTCAACGAGGATAATATCTACAACGCCGATCTCCACACACTCGGACTGTATTATCGCGAGTACGACCGGCTTATGGGTCATTGGGACAAGATTTTTCCAGGGCAAATCCTGCAGAACCGCTATGAGGACATGGTCTCCGACCAGGAAGGCCAATCCCGCCGCCTGATCGACCATCTGGGACTGCCCTGGGACGACGCCTGTCTGCGATTCTTTGACAAGGGCGGTGCGGTGAACACGTTTAGCCGCTGGCAGGTTCGACAACCGATCTACACCTCGTCCGTCAGTCGCTGGAAGAATTATGGCAGCGCAATCCAACCGCTGATCGATGGCTTGGGCGATTTGGCTGGGAATTGATCCAGCCGCGAAAGCTCCGGCGCTGGCGGACTGGCGAATAGACCCGATTGCCGGAACTGTCAGGGCTCGGCGTCGTCGGCTGGCTATTATCTCGCTCGCAAACCTTCAAGAAGTGCAGGGGCTCGGTCTCGGGGCGGCGTAGCTGCGCTTTTGGCGAGCCAATGGAAAACCGGCATGAAAAAACCCGGCGGTTGCCCGCCGGGTTTCGATTTCGACAAGGCGAAATTGATTAGAAATCGCGCTGGAAGCGAAGGAGACCGCCGACATTGTCCTTCTTGGTCGCGGCGACCCAGACGGAGTCGTTGTCGATGGCGCCCTGGCCGACGCGCTGCCAGTCGACTTCGGCCGTGACCGTGAGGCCAGGAACAACGGTGTAGGCGACGTTCGCCGCGACGCCGATATCCTTCCAGTCGTCATACGAGGCCTGGAGGTTGAACGAGGTCTTTTCGTTGAACTTGTAGGTGCCACCGCCCCACAGAGCCCAGTTGCCGCCCCACTGCTTGTAGAAGCCGCGGCCGAGCGCGTCGATGTTGTTGGTGTGATCGTTGAGGTTGTCGTCGGTGCCGTAGCCCGCCATCAAGAACAGCGACAGTTCGTTGGTGGCGTTGACGTCCAGGCGAACCTTGCCGGCGACTTCCTCGTAGTTGCTGTCATACGACACAACACCGGTGATGGCGCCCCAGCCCTGCGTGTACTTCAGACCGCCGACGACATGCGGAACATAGCTGTCGATGGTGCCAACCTCACCCGAGCCTTCTTCGAGCGAAACCACGGCCGAGAGACCGTTGCCTGCATCGAAGTAGTACTGGATGACGTTGGTCTGGAAGTTGCCGTAGGGGACGATCGTGTCGTTGATGACGTTGCCGGCATAGCCGATGAACGTATCGAAGGCCGATTCGTCAGCACCGACGCGCAGGCCGCCGAGCTGGATCCAGGCGAATTCCAGAGCGCTGCTCTTGTTGCGCGCCTGCCAGCCGGCGCCGTTGCGGTTGGGGTTCGTGGTGCCACCAGGCCCGTCCACATCGCCAAAGTCACCGTAGCTGTTGCCGAAATTGATTCGGTATTCGGTGTAGGTCTTCAACGTGCCGAGCTCGGTTTCCTGGCCGGTCCAGGTCTTCAGCGTGAAGCGGGTCTGCTTCCAGTAGGTCGAGTCGTCGTCACCGTGCTGGTGATCCGTAACGTGGTTGACGCCGTCGAACGAGCCGCCGTCGCCCACACCGATGTCTTCACGGATATAGCCGCCGATGCGCAGGCAGGTCTCGGTGCCGGGGATGTAGAAGTAGCCAGCGCCGTATACGTCGCAAATCTTGACGTATTCAGCGGGTTCCGGCTCGGCGACGACGACGGCGTCGGCGGCGCGCGCACCGGAAACTGCGATCAGGGCCGCAGCGGAGCCGAGGAGAAGGCTCTTGATGTTCATTTTCTGACCTCCAGTCAAAAGTTAAAAAACGGGTCTGGGTATTCTTTGCTGAAGGACAGCGTTCCCTGCCCCATCCCCACTACCGAAAAAGATGCGCACCGCGCCGCTCCTTCGAAATCGACATTACTCATGAGGCGGCGGCGTTCAACCACGATCGTACCGGTGAAAGGGCTGCCTGGCTGCTATCCCCTGGCGTTGTTGCACAAATGACACGATTTGGCCTCACTCAGAAAGCTCTCGTTAACCATCAGGCCCGCCGCAACCCCTTGTTTGCCGCCGAATCCGGCGATGGACCGACGGACTCATGGCGAGTTCCCGAGTCGCTAGCCAGGAAACAACCGCAGAACCGCCACATCCCTGGAAGGTCGCGGTCCGGCGCCTTCTTATTTTTGCATATAATGGTGCGGGCTTGTTGATTGTGCCGGCGCTTTTCTTTATCCAGCGGCGCAACGGAGAGGTGGCCGAGTGGTCGAAGGCGCTCCCCTGCTAAGGGAGTAGAGGTCAAAAGCTTCTCGTGGGTTCGAATCCCATCCTCTCCGCCATCCTGCTTCGCGCTGCGCGCTTCGCAGGACAAGTCCCGACCTCCGCGCGAAGCAGGATGCCCTCCGAAGCCGTAGCGAAGGAGGGCTCAAACGCCTGAATTTCTTGCAAAACCCGCTGCGCGCTTCGCAGGACAAGTCCCGACCTCCGCGCGAAGCAGGATGCCCTCCGAAGCCGTAGCGAAGGAGGGCTCAAACGCCTGAATTTCTTGCAAAACCCGCTGCGCGCTTCGCAGGACAAGCCCCGACC
>NZ_RZQL01000258.1 GCF_003997935.1 Mesorhizobium sp. M7A.F.Ca.US.006.01.1.1 | reverse complement strand
GCAAGGGCTATTAATCCTCGCGTCAATCTCCGTGCGATCGGAGGGCTCGCGCTGCAAACGCAAGCGTAGCGCTCCCTTCCATGATCCTTCCGCACCGATGAGAAGCCGGGAGCCGCTTACAACCTGCTTGGCGCGGCTCCCTCGCGCTGTCTAGAGCAACTTGGATATCCCTCAAATCACAATTTCAAGGACGTATCTCGATGAAATTTGCATCCTACCGTCTCGGTGAGACAACCAGCTGGGGTTTGATTGAAGGAGAGACAATCGTCGATGTGGGCACGGCTCTCAAAAGGCAATTCGCCGATTTGAAAGCTTTCCTGTCCGCAGATGCGCTTGCGGCGGCGGTGGAGGACGCTCGATCACGGGCCAAAAGCCACGCTATCAGCGCGATTACATGGCTACCGGTAGTCCCCAACCCCGACAAGATTATTTGCGTCGGACATAACTACGATACCCATAGCAGCGGGATCGGTCATTCCGATGCGGAAAAACCCACGATCTTCGCTCGTTTTGCCAATACCCAAACGGGACATCGGACGGCGCTCATTCTCCCCCGGATCTCTAGTTACTTTGATTACGAGGGTGAACTTGCCGTGATTATTGGCACGGCCGGGCGTTATATTCAGCGTGGTGAGGCAATGGCTCATGTTGCGGGCTATGCCTGCTACAACGAGGCGAGCGTGCGCGACTTCCAGAGGCACACCAGCCAATACACACCAGGTAAGAATTTCCCTAAAACCGGGGGCTTCGGGCCTTGGATGGTGACAAGGGATGAGGTTGGAGCGCTCGGAACTTTGCGAATACAGACGCGCCTCAACGGGGAGGTAGTCCAAGATGCGCTGCTGGAGCAGATGATATTCGATGTTCCGGCTCTCATCGAGTATTGTTCCAGCTTTACACGCCTCGAGGCTGGCGACGTAATCGTGACGGGCACGCCAGGAGGCATTGGATTGAGACGCGAACCACCGCTGTGGCTGAAGCATGGTGACAGCGTCGAAGTTGAGATTGACAAAATAGGATTGCTGCAAAACTCCGTGACCAAAGAGTGATACTTAATCACCGAGGATCCGAACTGCCGCCCTATTTGCAACTGTCTCCTGGGCAACAAGCCGTTGAGAAACCGCCTAGCGTATCTCCGGCTGATGAATCTTGGCGTACGAACCGCCAATGTGATCGAACTGGTTGGATCGAGCAATTGCAAGCCGCACAATGACATTTGAAGTATGCAGCGCATGGAGGCGGAACTCACGGCTACGATGAAGCGTCATGCGACGCGCGTGAGATATCAAGAGCGCAGGAGTCCCGGTCCCCAGAATCCGGGCGGGATGTGTCCCGTTCTACTGCAGCCAGCATACGTCCAATCCCCGTCGGATGGGCGCGGAATGGAAGCCAAATGAGCAAGTGGAAATTGGCTTGGCTCAGCGCCTGGAGACAGGACGCTCAACCACATAAGGGATCTGCATCATGGACATCGGTTTTATCGGCCTCGGCGTCATGGGCGCGCCGATGGCGGGGCACCTCATCAGCAGCGGGCATAAGGTTCGGCTTTATTCGCGCAGCGGTCCGCCTGCGGGTCTCTTAGGCGAGGGACACGCATGCGTGAATCCGAGCGAGGTCGCGCGGGTCAGTGAGATCGTTATTTTGATGGTGCCGGATACGCCTGATGTCGAAAACGCTTTGTTCGCGGAGAAGGGCGTTGCCGCCGGGCTCTCCAAGGGCAAGATCGTCGTCGATATGAGTTCGATCTCGCCGATTGCTACCAAACAATTCGCCACGCAGATCGAAGCCTTGGGTTGCGACTATGTCGACGCGCCGGTGTCCGGCGGCGAAGTTGGGGCCAAGGCGGCGACTCTTTCGATCATGGTCGGGGCGACGGAAAAAGCGTTTGCGCGGGTTAAGCCGATCTTTGAATTGTTGGGCAAGAACATCACCCATGTCGGCGGCGTCGGCGACGGCCAGACGGCTAAGGTCGCCAATCAGATTATCGTAGCCCTCACCATCGAGGCGGTCGCCGAAGGTCTGCTGTTCGCGGCGAAAGCGGGCGCCGACCCGGCAAAGGTGCGAAGCGCTTTGATGGGCGGTTTTGCGTCATCGCGCATCCTCGAAGTGCATGGCGAGCGGATGATCAAGCGCACGTTCGCACCTGGCTTCCGGATCGAATTGCACCGGAAGGATCTCAATCTCGCGCTTTCCAGCGCCGCCGCCTTGGGCGTATCCCTGCCCAATACCGCGATGGCGCAGGAATTGTTCAACTCCTGTGCCGCGCGCGGGGGTGCGGCTTGGGATCATTCGGCAATGGTGCGCGCACTGGAATTGATGGCGAATTTCGAAATCGCCAAAGGTTAGCTGTGTAGGTGCGGTCGCTGACCGCGCCGCTTCCGTAGGTTGGTGCACTTAGGCGCTTCGCGCCGGACGCAACTGGCTGTCGCGTCTACACTGCGTTGGAGAGATATCCATGAACGAACCGCGCGCTTTTCTGGCAAACCTGTTCCAAGCTGCGATCGATGCGGCCTCGCCAGGGAAGCGGGTCGCACAATTCCTCCCCGCGCGGCCGAAGGGACGGACTATCGTCGTCGGCGCTGGCAAAGCTGCGGCGGCGATGGCAGCGGCGGTCGAAGCCGCCTGGGACGGGCCACTCGGGGGACTCGTCGTCACCCGCTACGGCCATGGCGCGCCAACGAAATTCATCGAAGTCGTCGAGGCGTCGCATCCATTGCCCGATGCGGCGGGCGAGGGTGCGGCATTGCGCATCCTCGATCGCGTCAGGGGATTGAGCGCCGACGATCTCGTGCTATGCCTCATATCCGGAGGGGGCTCGGCATTGCTCGCAGCTCCCGCGCCGGGCCTGACGATCGATGATAAGCGCTCAATCAATCGCGCGCTGCTCAGGTGCGGTGCCAGCATCAGCGAAATGAACTGCGTTCGCAAGCATCTCTCTGCGATTAAGGGCGGCCACCTCGCGCTCGCGGCCTCGCCGGCCCAGGTCGTAAGTCTAATCATCTCCGACGTACCCGGCGACGATCACGCCGTCGTCGCTTCGGGGCCGACAGTCGCGGACGCTTCTTCGTCGGCGGAGGCGCTGGCTATTCTGCGTCGCTATGCGATTGAGGCACCCGCAAACGTTGTCGCCCATTTGCGAAGCCCGCAGTCGGAGACGCCGAAACCGGGTCATTCGCGTTTTCAGTCCGTCGAGAACATCATCATTTCTGCGCCGCAAAGGTCTCTTGAAGCAGCGGCGGTTCGCGCCCGCGCGGCCGGAGTGACGCCGGTTCTGCTGGGAGACGCGATCGAGGGCGAAGCGCGTGAGGTCGCCAAGGTCATGGCGGGGATCGCGCGATCAGCCAAGTTGCACGGCGAGCCAGCGCGCGCGCCTTGCGTCCTGCTCTCCGGCGGTGAGGCCACCGTCACTATGGCCGGACAGGGGCGCGGCGGCCGTAACGCCGAGTTCCTACTCGGCCTCGCGGTTGCGCTTGATAGCGCGCCCGGCATATACGCCATCGCGGGCGACACCGACGGGATTGACGGCAGTGAGGACAATGCGGGCGCCCATGTGGCACCCGATACGCTCGCCCGCGCCGCCGCGTTCGGATTCGATGCGAAAGACCGGCTTGCCGACAATGACGCCTATACGCTCTTCGCCGGCATCGGCGATCTCGTGGTAACCGGGCCAACGCGGACGAATGTCAATGATTTTCGTGCGATTTTAGTTCTATAGTCAATGCTACCGGATCGGTGCGCGGCAGAAGCGACGCGCGCGCTACGCAAGTTGACGCACTCTTGTAACGTGATCCCAATGCGCGCTCTGCTATCTGACACTCCGCTGCTGAACATGGACGACCCCTCTCAGCGCTCCGCGGCTCCTGCTATTCAATGCGTTGACCGACGTGCGTTGCTTTCGCTCGATGGGTCGCGAACCTCAGTTCGCTCCCGATTGAGAGCGAGTCGATGAAGATGAGGCACTTGAGGCCGCTGCACGCGACCGCGACGAAATGAACGAACACTACGCGGGGAGGTGGCGAGTGTGACGCAGATTATTCTAGGGGTCGTCGCGGAGCATCGAGGGGTACGAGGCAACTCCTGAAGAAGGTGCTGCGTCATCTGCTCGGCGATCCCATCGCATTTCGCCCATGAAGAACACGACGGGACTTCTCATACAGTAGCTGCCCGACGATCCGACCGAGAAGCTGATATTCCGGCCACGCTATCGCCCTTTGTTGGCGCGAGAAGCAGATTATCGCCGTCGATAACAATCAGCGTAATTTTGCGAACCGTGGTCTGGCGAGAGAAGTTTCAGCGCCTGCCCGCCGGTGTCGGCATGGGGCATGCCGAGCTCGTTAGGGAGTTGGAGGTTACTTCAACCCGAAAAACCCCGTCAACCGGTTGACAGCCTCGCGCGCCAGTTCCGGACTTATAGCAAAACAAATTCGAATGAAGCCTGCTCCATCCGCTCCAAACGCCGTCCCCGGAGCGACGCCAACTTTCGCCTCCCTTAGGAGGCGAATTGCAATGTCGAGGCTGCTTTCCCCGGTGTCCACACGCGCCATTAAATAGAACGAGCCTGCTGGGGGAAAGACGCTGACGCTTTTGAGCCGCGATAGGCCCTCAGTCAGAATTGCCCGGCTTTCCGTGCAACGAACTACCATGTTACGGATGAACTCATCTCCCTCGTTCAACGCAGTGACGGCTGCATGCTGAATAAAGGTCGGAATGGATGTAGTATTGTAATTACCGAGTTTGGCGAACGTATTGTCCAAGCCTGTCGGATACACAAGCCATCCGGCACGCCACCCGGTCATGGCCCAGTTTTTGGAAAAGGTATTGCATACAATTAAAAGATCCCTATCATTGCATATTTGTAGGAAAGACGGGGCGAGCGCATTGCCGTATACAAAATGCGCGTAAACTTCATCCGCCAATATCCAAAGTCCGCGTTCCCGCGCCACATCACGGAGCGCCTCCATCTCGCCGAGAGGCATTATCCAACCTGTCGGATTCGAGGGTGAGTTGATGGCAATAATCTTGGTGCGGTCCGTGATCGCGGCCAAGATGTCATCAAGCCTGAGACTGAAGCGGCCGCCGCTATCGAGACGGTAGGGAACGGCTACGGGTACGCCGCCGGTAGTCCTTACTGCCTCAGTCAGGTTGCCCCAGGCGGGGGAGGGGATGATGATCTCGTCGCCTGCATCCAAAAGAGCTTGTGCCGTCTGCATAATGGCGTTCATGCCGCCAGCGGTGATCGCGAACCGGTTTGCAGGAATGTTCACGCCCCAGTGTCGATTGTGATAGGCGCTCAGCGCCTCCCTGAGCTCTGGAAGCCCCAGGGCATAGGTGTACCGAGTGTGTCCGGCTTCCATAGCAACGCGCGCCGCGTCGATAATGAAAGGCGGCGTTGGGAGGTCGCCTTCGCCGATCCATAGCTTTATGACAGACGGATCGTCGCGGCCCAAATCCGCAACGAGTCCGATTTGGCTGGAGCTGAGTTCTTGGACCCGGTGAGGAAGCATGGAGGCTAAGCTCCCGGTTGTTATATGTTGCATTTAAGGTTCTCTCGTTACTGAGGGTTCTCGGATCCCCTGCGGCGCACACCGACCTGAAGACGCCTCAACCTCCTGCGAGTCATTGCGTTTGGGCCTATGCGAAAACGAAGCCGGCTCCAACTCGTGGGGGCGGGCTTTTAGGGTCGGGCTAAAGGACGTAATTCGGCTGGTTGCGGTCCAAGCTGCGCTTGAAGGCGTTGAACATGTAATCGGCGGAGCTCATTTTGAGGCTTGGCGCGGGTTTCTTGAGCTGCGCGGCGATCTTGGCCGCGATCTCTGGCTTGACGAATCTGCGAGGCTGTTGCGTCCACATCGAAAACATTTGGGTGCGGCAGGCGCGCTCCAGATAATATAGCCGGTAGTAGGCACTCGCGACAGAACTGCCCGTGACGACGACGCCGTGATTAGCGAGCATGAGGATGGGTTTACCCTGCATCAGTCCTGCCAACCGCTCGCCCTCGGCTAAATCGTCAGCCCAGCCGTTGTAGTTGTAGTCATAGGCAATCCTGTCTTGGAAATACAAGGCTGTCTGGCCAGTCGGCTCGAGGGTCATGTCCTCAAGCTGACTGAGGGCCGTGCAGTAAGGCATGTGAGTATGCATCACGCACACCGCCTCGGGTATAAGGCGGTGGATGGGACCATGAATGCACACGGCCGTTTCATCAGCAATTCCAGTACCGCCCACGATCTCTCCGTCATAGCTAACTTCGATTAGGCTGCTAGCGGTAACCTCAGACCAATGTAGACCGTAGCTGTTGACATAAAACCGACCGGGGCGGCCCGGTACATTGCATGTGAAGTGATTGGAAATCCCTTCGTGAAAGTCATCATTCACCGCCTGGCGGAAGGCTGCTGCCATGTCGATCCGGGTCTGTTGCCGGTCCTCAGCAACGCGGTCCAAGGTTAGATCATAATTGACATCCATCTGTTGCTCCTTGTCATCTTGCTAGATCGTCGGATAAGTCCGCACGAAGTAGCGCATTTGTAGAGAATTACCTTATACCGTCTTCATCTCTCGGCGATGCCCGGCTGTGGCTTGTTCCGGAGAATCAGGGTCGTACTGATTAAGCAGAGGACCGCTGTGCGCTCCTAGCCGCATTCGCCGCCAGAGTCGCCAAAGCGCCGCCAGCGGGAGTGTGCCCAATATTCAGGACTGTTAGGTGGTGGAAAGTCCAGTTTGGTTGTAGCGCGCGGGCCACTCAGCCGCTGCGCCCAGAGACCTGTCGGTGACCAGATCGGTGCGCGGCGCGGATCTCTCGGGACGCAAGCGACCAACCGATCTGCGGCGGCTCGAATCGCGCTGATGTCGAGGCAACGTAAGCGTGATCTGATGGCCGCGTGCGGTTATGCGGCGGCGGGCTAGCAGGCAGTGCAGGACCGGTTTGAAGAAGGAGTCCGTCAATGCGGATGATCGGGTGATAGGCAATGCGGTTCATGACGGGGCAAGCCAGGCTTCGGACCGGTAAGCCCCGATCGCGAGCAGCAAGCGATCTCGAACCGCTGCGCAATTCAAGCAAAATGTTTTCGCGGCGATTCGCTTAAGTAGAATTTTCTCGGTCAATCAGCGGCATATTTGGCATGGACGCAGTGGTTCAAAAGAAATAAAAGGTTAAAGAGGATTTTTCGACCTACAGGCTGAGCGAACTAACCTTTTTAGTTGTATCGAACGAAAATTCCTCACTTAGTATTGTTGCATCGGGCTTAAGAATGACTGGCAGAGAAATTCACTTCAATCTCTTCATGAGACTGCAAGGAAATCATCTTGCGGGATGGCGCCAGCCCGGAAACAGAATCGCTGAAGTTCTTGATATCGACTATTACATAGAGATCGCTCGAAAGGTCGAAGCGGCGAAGTTCGATTCGCTGTTCATCGCCGATGGTCTGTCGATAATCAGCCATCCGTGGAAGGCTTTGAGCTGGCTGTTCGAGCCACTGACGCTGCTTTCCGCACTAGCGGTTTCGACGAAGCATATCGGGCTGATTGCCACCGCTTCTACGACCTACGCCGACCCTTTTGGCATCGCCCGCGCGTTTGCTAGTCTCGACCACATATCCAAGGGGCGCGCGGCTTGGAACATCGTGACGACTTTCCATCCCGAATCGGCTGCCAATTTCGGCGATCGCCCGCAGCTAGAACATGTGACGCGCTACGATCGCGCGGCCGAGTTCGTGGATGTCGTCCGCAAGCTGTGGGGCAGTTGGGATGCGGACGCGCTTGTCGCCGACAAGACTGCCGGAACGCTGGTCGACTACCGCAAGGTCCGCGCGATCGATCATCGAGGCAAGTACTTCAATGTGCGAGGGCCTCTGACGAGCCCAAGGCCTCCGCAAGGGCATCCTCTGCTGGTTCAGGCCGGTGCATCAGCCAGCGGGCAACAGTTTGCCGGTACGTATGCGGACGCGATTTACGCTCCCGGAGACCATCTCGACCAGACGCTGGCGTTTACCAGCCAGATCCGGGAAGCGACCGAGCGGGCAGGCAGGCCCCGCAACGCAATCGCCGTACTAGCCGCGCTGTGCCCGGTACTTGCCGATACCGAGCAGAAGGCGAAGCAGATCGCCGAGGAACTGCACGAGCTCTCGTCGGCCGATCACGTCTACGGATCGATGCGCAGCTGGTTCGGGCTCGAACTGGAGGCAATCGGACTGGACGAGCGGATACCGGATGAGCTTCTGCCGGAACCTAACGAGGTCCAGGGTCTGAGGAGCCGCTACGAACAGATCCTGCATCTCATAAGAGAGCGGAACTACACGCTGCGCGACATCGCGAAGCATCTCGAGGGCAGCAACGACGGCGGCTACTTCATAGGCACGCCTGAGCAGCTCGCCGACCGCATCGGACAGTGGTGGGAAGCGGGCGCCGTCGACGGCTTCAACCTGTCGCTGCCCTATTACGACGAACCGCTGGACATCTTCATCGACGAAGTTCTCCCGATCCTGAGGAAACGCGGACAGTTCCGCACCGAATACGCGGCCGGGACGCTGCGCGAACGTTTCAGAGACGGAACATCATGAGCCAGATGATCACGGATGTCCGCATCGAGGGTGCGACCACGGACATTGCCGGGCGCTTCCTGATAGGCGGCGACGGTTTTCAGATCGTGACAGACGCGACAGTCGGAAAAGGCGGGCGCGGTGTCGCTGCTGGAACCTCGCATCTGATCGGCGGAGCGTTGGTCACCTGCGCGCTCAATGTGTTCAGAGGGGCGGTCGAACCGGAGTTGAGCGCTTTCCGAAAGGTCCGGATCAACGCGCGGTTTCAGCGCGTCGAAGGCCAGTCAAACCTTGGCTCGCTGCATCTCGACGTAGCGATCGACAGCGTCGATCAGTTCGAGGCCGACAGGCTGCGTCAGCTCTACCTAGAAAACTGTTCCATCTATCAGGCGCTGACCGCCACGCGTGCACTCGACATCACCATTTCCTCCCATCCCAGCTGAAGGCCTCCCTCAACCAGATTTGGAAACGTCATGACCCATATGCTTAATCGCCGACATTTCCTAGGCGCGGCCGGCGTGTCCGCAGCCGCCCTCACTTTCGGAACCGCTACACGATCGTCGGCCGCGGAACGCGTCCAGATCCAGCAACAGGTCTGGACGGGCGCTCAGGAAATCGTACCACAAAAGGTGGCGAACGCCTTCCAGGCAGCCAATCCCGGGGTCAGCATCACAGTCTCGCCGGGCTCCTCGAACGCCGTGCTGAACACCATCGTCGCCGCACGCAAGGCAGGCTCGACACCTCCCATCAATGTCGGCTTCTTCAACCTCGAAAACACGGCGCGCGGTCGGGCGGAAGATGCCTGGGTGCCGCTGGAC
>NZ_RZQL01000257.1 GCF_003997935.1 Mesorhizobium sp. M7A.F.Ca.US.006.01.1.1 | reverse complement strand
CCGGCGATTTCGAGCTTCATGCGCAAGCGGTGATCGTCGCTTCCGGTGGCATTGGCGCCAACCATCAGCTTGTCCGGGAAAACTGGCCGCAGCGGTTGGGCGCGGCACCGAAGCGCATGATCACCGGCGTGCCCGATCATGTCGACGGCCGCATGCTGGCGATCACGGAACAGGCCGGCGGTTCGATCATCAACCGCGACCGCATGTGGCACTATGTCGAGGGCATCAAGAACTGGGCGCCGATCTGGACCGATCATGCGATCCGCATCCTGCCCGGCCCGTCATCGCTGTGGCTCGATGCGCGCGGCAAGCGCCTGCCGGTGCCGCTCTATCCCGGCTTCGACACGCTGGGCACGCTCTCCCACATCATGAGCACCGGCTTCGATTATTCCTGGTTCATCCTGACCAAGAAGATCATCCAGAAGGAGTTCGCGCTGTCGGGCTCCGAGCAGAACCCCGACCTGACCGGCAAGAGCTGGCGCCAAGTGCTCGGCCGCGCCACGTCCGGCATTCCGGGTCCGGTGAAGGCGTTCATGGAAAAGGGCGAGGACTTCATCGTCGAGGCCGATTTGCCGGCGCTGGTCGCCCGTATGAACGCGCTGGCCGGCGGCGAGCCGCTGCTCGACGTCGCCCAGGTCGAGCGCGAGATTCGCGCCCGCGACAGGCAGCTCGACAACCCGTTCTCCAAGGATATGCAGATCACCGCCCTGCGCGGCGCGCGCGCCTATCTCGGCGACCGGCTGATCCGCACGGCAAAGCCGCACAAGATGCTCGACCCGGCAAACGGTCCGCTGATCGCGGTCCGCCTCAACATCCTGACCCGCAAGACATTGGGCGGCCTGCAGACCGACCTCGACAGCCGCGTGCTGGGTGCCGATGGACAGCCGGTCGCCGGGCTCTATGCGGTCGGCGAAGCCGCCGGTTTCGGTGGCGGCGGCGTGCATGGCTATGCGGCGCTCGAAGGCACCTTCCTCGGCGGCTGCATCTTTTCCGGCCGCAGCGCCGGCCGGGCGGCGGGCGCGTCGGTAGAGTGAGCCGGGGGCCGGTCGGTCCTCAGAGTCTAGCTGCGATCACCAGCGCCAATCGCCCTGTCCAAGCGCGGTCACCGCATCGACGATCCGGGTGAAGCTGGTGCGGGCGCGGCCGACCGTGTGCCGGCCTCGGAGATAACCATGCACCAGCCCCGTTTCCTCGAACCAGGTCGCGCGTCCGCCCGCCGCCACGATCAGGTCGCGATAGCTCTCACCATCCGACGACAACGGGTCGCACTCAGCGGTGATCAGCATTGTCGGCGGCAGGTTGGAGAAGTCGGTGTCGGCGAGCGGCGACAGCGTGATGTCCCCGGTCCTATCCACGCCGCCGGTGCGGATATGCTTGTAGAATTCGAGATCGCGCACGGTCAGCATCGGCGCTTCGGCGTGCTTGACATAGGAGCCTTTCGAGCGGTCTCCGCCGAGGCCGGGATAGATCAGCACCTGGCCAACCGGCCTTTTCGAATGGCCGCGCGTGGCGTGACTGACGGCGGCGCAGAGATTGCCGCCAGCGCTGTCGCCGCAGAGCACGATAGGATGATCGCGATTGGCGGCGGTCCATTCGAAGGCGCTCATCGCATCGTCGAAGGCGGCCGGATGCAGATGCTCCGGCGCCAGCCGGTAGTCTACGGAGACCACCTCATAACCGGTACGGGCGCAGAGCTCCGCGCAAACATCGTCGTGGCTGTCCAGCCCACCAAGGATGAAGCCGCCGCCATGGACATAAAGCACCGTCACGGTTGCCTGGAGTGGGCTTCGGTAGATACGGATCGGGATATCGTGCGTGGGCGTCGCAATGGCTGAAGTTTCGACAGCGACGCCTTCGGGATAGCCGGCAAAGAATTCGCGGCACATGCGGTCGTAGATCTCGCGCTGCTGCACGATCGTGTAGTCGATCGTGTCGGGCGGATAATAGGAATTGGTGCGCTCGATGAAGGCCCAGGTCTCGGCGTCGATGAGGGTTTTGTAGTCGGTCATGGGTGCTGGAAAGGCTGCCAAGGTTGAGCCAGGGCGCCCCCCTCTGTCCTGCCGGACATCTCCCCCTCAAGGGGGGAGATTGGTAGTATGAATCTCGCCGCCCGTCTTGCGACGTTCGCGTTTGAGATTTGCGAAGAGCGAAGTGAAGGCCAATCTCCCCCCTTGAGGGGGAGATGTCCGGCAGGACAGAGGGGGGTGAGCGCCGTCATTTCGGCAACAATCCTCACTTCCCCTTCCACACCGGCTCCCGCTTCTCCGCAAAAGCCCGAAAACCCTCCATGCCATCCTCGGAGCCGTAGAGTGCATCGACCGTCGGCAACTGGCGGCGGGTCACCTTGTTCATGGCGTCCTGGAAGGTCAGCGCCTCGGCCACGCGCGCCGTTTCCTTGATCGCGGCGAAGACCAGCGGCGGGCCACCGGCCAGCAGCCGGGCGATCTCCCAGACGCGGTCTTCGAGCTTCTCTTTGGGCAGCACTTCGTTGACCAGGCCCCAGCGATGCGCTTCAGCGACATCCATCCAGCGGCCGGTGAGCAAAAGGTCCATGGCGACATGGTAGGGGATGCGCTTCGGCAGTTTGATCGTCGCCGCGTCGGCCAACGTGCCGGCGCGAATCTCGGGCAGCGCGAAGGAGGAATGATCGGAGGCGTAGATAAGGTCGCAGGACAGCGCCAGTTCGAAGCCACCGCCGACCGCCATGCCGTTGACGCAGGCGATCACCGGCTTGTTGAGGTCGCGCAATTCCTGCAGCCCGGCAAAGCCGCCGACGCCATAGTCGCCATCGACCGCATCGCCGCTGGCGGCCGCCTTCAAATCCCACCCGGCACAGAAGAACTTGTCGCCTGATGTCTTGACGATGGCGACGCGCAATTCCGGATCGTCTCGGAATGCCTTGAAGGTCTCGCCCATCAGCCGCGAGGTCTTCAGGTCGATGGCGTTGGCCTTGGGCCGGTCGAGGGTGACTTCGAGGATCGTGCCCTCGCGGCGGGTAGAAATGACGTCAGACATTCTTGTTCTCTCCCAGCACCAGCAGCGCGTCGGCGATCCAGGCGCCCTTGCCCTCTGCACAGACGATCAGCGGGTTGATGTCGAGTTCCTCGATCTCACCGGCATTCTGCTGCACGAAGGCAGCAATGCCCGAAATGGCATCGATGGCAGCCGCGACATCGGCTTTCGGCCGGCCGCGATAGCCTTCGAGCAACGGGAACAGTTTCAGGCCGCGCAGCGCCGCCTCGATATCGTCGCGGGTCGCCGGCAGCATCAGGGTGACGCTGTCGCGCAACAGCTCGACCAGCACGCCGCCGGTGCCGAGCGTCATCACCGCGCCGAACATCGGGTCGCGGGTGAAGCCGACAATGAGTTCGGCGACGCCGTCGCGCACCATGCGCTCGACATAGAGCCCGGTGCCGAGCGGCAACAGGTCATGCGCTGCGGTGCTGACGGTTTCTGCATCCCTGAGATTGAGCCTGACAGCCCCAACTTCGGATTTGTGGGTGACGCCGAGCGCCTTCAGAGCGACGGGAAAGCCGAGCGCCATGGACGAGATCACCGCCTCGACCGCATTGGCGGCGCGCTCGCCCTTCGGCACCGGCAGGCCAGCCTTGATCAGCCGCGATTTTGCTTCGGCCTCGTCAGGGGTGACGTGGTCCCCGCCAGAGGCGCCGGAGGCCGACGTGTCGATCGGCTGCGCCTGCGGTTCAGCCCAAGCCCAGCCGATGAAGGCTGCTGCGCCGGCTGCATCCATCGCTTCCGAAATGCCGAACAACGGCACCATGCCGCGCGCCATCAGTTCGGCAGTGTATTCCTCCGGCAGGTTCTCCGGCAGCGAGGAGACGATCGCACCATGCGCCTTGTTGGTCTTGAGCGCCGATTCGAAAGCGCGCAACGTCGCCCACCAGTCGGTGACCGAGCAGCGGTCGGGTCGCGGAAAATCGAGCACCAGCATGTTGAGGTCGAAACCGCCCGACACCATAGCGGTGAAGGTGGCGGTCATCGCCGGCTCGTTGTTCCAGATGAAGGTGTGATAGTCCAAGGGATTGGCGACCGCGACCAGCGGCCCGAGCGTCGATTTGACATGGGCGCGGTGGCTGTCGGCCAGCACAGGGAAATTGACCCAGCGGCCTTCGGCGCTGTCGGCCATGACGGAGGCCTCGCCGCCGGAGCAGCTCATCGACGACAGCCTATAGCCGGGCAAAGGTCCGGTGATGTGCAGCAGCTTCAGCGCCTCGATAAAGGCGGGGATCGAATCGACGCGCGCAATGCCGAGTCGCCGCAGGAACGCACCCGAGGCCGCATCCGAGCCGGCCAGCGACGCGGTATGCGAGACGGTCGCTTGCCTGGCCTGTTCGGAACGGCCGACCTTCATGGCGATGATCGGCTTCTTCAGCTCGCGGGCTCGTGCCGCCAGCCGTTCGAAGCCGGCTACCGAATCGAAGGCCTCGATGTGCAGGCCGAGCGACGTGACCCGCTCATCCTCGATCAGGCCGAGCGCCATTTCGGATAGGCCGGTCTGCGCCTGGTTGCCGGCGGTCATCAGGAAGGCGATCGGCAGGCCGCGCTTCTGCATGGTCATGTTGATGGCGATGTTGGAGGACTGGGTGATGATGGCGACGCCCTTGCCGCCCTCGGCCAGTCTTATGCCGCCATGCTGGTCGGGCCACAGCAGCGCGCCGTCGGCATAATTGATCAGGCCGTAGCAATTCGGCCCGATGATCGGCATCTGGCCGGCCGCCGCGACCAGCTCGGCCTGCAGCCGCTCGCCATCATCGTCATAGGCCTCGGTTTCGAGGAAGCCGGCGGCAAAGCAGACGGCGCCGCCGGCGCCGCGTTCGGCCAGCGCCTTGATCACCTCGATGGTCAAATGCCGGTTGACGCCGACAAAGGCGGCGTCCGGCGGGCCAGGCAGGTCAGCCACCGAACGATAGGCCCTGCGGCCGGCAACCTCGTCCTTGCTCGGATGCACCGGCCAGATCTCGCCGGCAAAGCCCATCTTGATCGATTGCGCGACGACGGCCGCAGCCTGCGCACCGCCGAAGACGGCGATCGATTTCGGCCGCAGGAGACGCTCAAGTTTATGCATATGTCATGCCCCGAACGGGCGCAGCAGCGCCCTCGAAATGATGTGGCGCTGGATCTCGGACGTGCCTTCCCAGATTCGCTCGACGCGCGCGTCGCGCCAGATACGCTCCAGTGGCAAATCGTCCATCAGTCCCATGCCGCCATGGATCTGGATCGCTTCATCGGCAACGTATGCAAGCATTTCGGTGGCCTTCAGCTTGGCCATGGCCATGTCCTGGTCGGTGACGGTGCCCTGATCGTACTTCCAGCCGGCTTCGAACACCATCAGGTCGGCAGCCTTCAGTTCGGTCGCCATGTCGGCAAGCTTGAACGATACGCCCTGGAACTTGCCGATCTGCTGACCGAACTGCTGGCGTTGCGCGGCATATTCGACGGCATGGCCAAGCGCCCGCTCGGCACGGCCGAGGCAAGTGGCGCCGACCTGCAGCCGGGTGGCGCCGAGCCAGGAATTGGCGACGTCGAAACCCTTATGGACTTCGCCCAACACTTGGGCGGCGGGCAGCCGGCAATCGTCGAATTCGAGGATGGCGTTGGTGTAGCCGCGATGCGAGACGTTGCGGTAGCCATCACGGACGGTGAAGCCTTTGGTGCCCTTGTCGACGAAAAAGGCGGTGATCTTCTTGCGTTTTCCACGCGGCGAATCCTCTTCGCCGGAAGCCATGAACACGATGGCGAAATCGGCCAGGTCGGCGTGGGAGATGAAATGCTTGGTGCCGTTCAGCACCCAGTCGTCGCCATCCTGCACGGCGGTCGCCTTCATGCCGCGCAAATCGGAGCCGGCGCCCGGCTCGGTCATCGCCAGACAGTCCCATTTCTCGCCGCGGATGCAGGGGAACAGATACTTTTCGCGCTGCTCGGGCGTGCCGGCCAGGAGGATATTGGAGGGGCGCGCCACGCAGGTCCAGTGCAGTGCATAATTGGCGCGGCCAAGTTCCTTCTCGTAGAGCAGCCAGGTCACTGTATCGAGGCCTGCACCGCCGACATCGGCCGGCATGTTGGCGGCATAGAGCCCGGCCTCGATCGCCTTGACCTTGATCTCCTCGATCAGGTCACGGCGCAGCACGCCGGTGCGCTCGATCTCGCGCTCATGCGGGTAAAGCTCGTTCTCGACGAACGCACGGGTCGTCTCGACGATGAGCCTCTGTTCCTCCGACAGCCCGAAATCCATGCTCTCAGCCTTTCTTCTTGCCGGTCTTTTTCTTCGGCTTTTCGGCTTTCTTCACCGGCTTCAAGGCTTTGGCTTTCTCGGCCGCCTTGGAGGCAGTCGGCTTCTTCGCCGCCAGCTTGGCCAGTTGCCTGGTATAGTCCTTGTGCAGCGCGCCGGCGCCCCAGCCCTTGCCTTTGTTCTGCTTCGACAGCGCATCCATGATGGCGACCAGATTGTCGTCGCGGATCTTTTCCAGTTCTCGGATCGATAGCCCATGCGCCTGGTCGTCCGACTGCGTGGCGATCAGGTCGACCAGCTCGTCGTTGAACTCCGGCACGTCCATCAGCTTGGTCCATGGCCATTTCAGGCACGGCCCGAACTGCGCCATGAAGTGGCGCATGCCGGCCTCGCCGCCGGCGACGCGATAGACCTGGAACATGCCCATCTGCGCCCAGCGCAGGCCGAAGCCGTAGCGCATGATGTCGTCGAGTTCCTCGACGGTGCAGATGCCGTCCTTGATCAGCCACAGCGCTTCGCGCCATGCCGCTTCGAGCAGGCGGTCGCCGACGAAGGCCTCGATCTCCTTGCGGATCACCACAGGCTTCATGCCGATCGAGGCATACATCTCCTTGGCGACCTCGATCGCCTCGGGAAAGGTCTGTTCGCCGCCGACGATCTCGACCAGCGGCAGGAGATAGACCGGGTTGAACGGATGGCCGACGACCAGCCGCTCCGGATGCTTCTTCATCGCCACCTGCATGTCGGTCGGCTTGATGCCGGAGGTGGACGAGCCGACAATGGCGTTGGCCGGCGCGTGGGTATCGATCTCGGCCAGCACGCGGTGCTTGAGGTCGAGCCGTTCCGGCACGCTTTCCTGGATGAAGTCGGCATCGGCCACCGCCTCGGCGATGGTCTTGGCAAAGGTCAGCTTGCCCTCTTTCGGCAAACCGCCGGGCACCATCTGCTTGTAGGCGCGGCGCGCGCCCTTCATCACTTCGCCGACCTTGCGCGATGCCTCGGGATCGGGATCGAAGATCGACACGTCGATGCCGTTGAGCAGCAGGCGCGCCACCCAGCCGGCGCCGATGACACCACCACCGATGGCGGCTGCCTTGTTGATGATGCTCATGCGGAAGCTCCGGTTCTTGTCGCGGCTGTTGCGGGATCGATGAGGGGCACGCGCTCACCGGCGCGGATCACCGAGGGATCGTAGGCCTTGCGGGCAAAGACTTCGAGCACGAAGGGCCGGAAGAATTCGATCGGCAGCGTGTCATAGTCGGGGTCGAAGCTGGACTGGTCCCAGCGCTCGCAAAACTGGTCGCAATCGTCGAAATAGGCGTGGCCGGCAAAGCGGTCGCGCGCATGGCGGTTGCCGCCCAGATGATGAGCATAGTAGAGCCGCTGGAAGTCACCATGCTTTTCCACCACCCAGGTGCATTGTTCGCGCACGAAGGGTTTCAGGATCGAAGCGGCATATTCATCGTGATTGTAAGGCGCATAGATGTCGCCGATGTCGTGCAGCAGCGCGCAAGCGATCCAGTCGGTGTCGGCGCCGTCGCGCCAGGCGCGCGTCGCCGCCTGCAGCGAATGGCCGAGCCTTGTGATCTTGTAGCCGGACAGGCCCACGTCGAGCTGAACCAGCGCGTCGAGCAGCCGCTCGCCGGTCCTGGCCGCATAGTCTATTTCATGCGCGGTCAGGAACTCGTAGTCGTCCCGGTCGCCATCCTTCATCGCGGTGAATTTGACGGTAGTCATGTCGACCCTTCCGATGAATGAACCTTCTTGTTTGAGCATGATCTTATCCGAAAACCGGTTCCCACTTTTCGGGATCATGCTTATGCCGCGATCGGCGCCCGCTTGGTCAGGTTCAGCTTCTTGCGCACTTCCTCCGGGCCGATGATCCTGGCGCCCAGATTGGTGACGATGCTGGCGGCACGCTCGACCAGCTGCGCATTGGTAGCCAGCACGCCCTTGTCGAGCCACAGATTGTCTTCCAGCCCGACACGGACATTGCCGCCGGCCAGCACCGCTGCGGCGGCATAGGCCATCTGGTTGCGGCCGATGGCGAAGGCCGACCAGTTCCAGGTCGACGGCACATTGTTGACCATCGCCATGAAGGTGTTGAGGTCGTCAGGCGCGCCCCACGGCACGCCCATGCAAAGCTGCACCAGCGCGTCGGGGTTGAGCACCTTTTCCTCGACCAACTGCTTGGCGAACCACAGATGGCCGGTGTCGAAAGCCTCGATCTCCGGCTTGACGCCGAGCGCCGTCATCATGCCGCCCATGGCGCGCAGCATGCCGGGCGTGTTGGTCATGACATAGTCGGCCTCGGCGAAATTCATGGTGCCGCAGTCGAGCGTGCAGATTTCCGGCAGGCACTGGCGCACATGTTCCATGCGGTTGGTGGCGCCGCCCATGTCGGTTCCCTTTTCGTTGAGCGGCAGCGGTGCCTCCGGCGAGCCGAACACCATGTCGCCGCCCATGCCGGCGGTCAGGTTCAGGATGACATCGACTTCTGCCGCGCGAATGCGCTCGGTCACTTCGCGGTAGAGATGCACATCACGCCTGGGCTTGCCGGTCTCAGGATCGCGCACATGGCAATGCACGATCGCGGCGCCCGCCTTGGCCGCGTCGATGGCCGAATCGGCGATCTGCTTGGGCGAGCGCGGCACATGCGGGCTGCGGTCCTGCGACCCGCCGGACCCGGTCACGGCACAGGTAATGAAAACCTCACGGTTCATCGCAAGCGGCATGGGGACTCTCCTCCAATAGACACTGACCACAACAATGCCCGACTTGCCGGAAACTGTTTTGCGTTTTACGAAGCTTCCATGACGAAAAGCGAAAAGCCGACGATCTTTCGCGCCGAGCGCTCGCCGCTCAAGGTGACGCTGCTGGTGTTTTCCGGCTCGTCCATCATGTGCGTGGCCTCGGCCGTCGATCCGCTGCGGGCCGCCAACCGCATCTCCGGCGAGACCCTGTTCGATTTCAGGCTGGTCTCGGTGACCGGGGAGGCTCCGGTCACCACATGTGGCCTGCCGGTGGCGGTCAGCGGCCGCTTCGACGCGGCTGAGCCGACAGACGTTCTTGTCGTCGTCGCCGGCTTCGGCACCCAGAACTATGCGACGTCGGCTCTGTTGTCCGGCCTGCGCCGGGCGGCACGCACGGCGCGCGCGTGCGGCGGTGTCGAGGCGGGCCCCTGGCTGGCGG
>NZ_RZQL01000256.1 GCF_003997935.1 Mesorhizobium sp. M7A.F.Ca.US.006.01.1.1 | reverse complement strand
CGCCTTTTCGTACGTGGCGGGGGACGCTGCGTCATCGTCGACATGAACGCCGGCAGCGGCGAGCAGGTCGTCCAGTCGCTGCCGGCCGGCTCGGCGATCGTCGTGCACACGGATGTGTCGGACGAAAGCCAGGTGGCAAATGTCCGTGCTCGGGCGTTGGACGCATTCGGTCGCATCGACATTCTGGTCAATGCGGCTGGTATCAGCTCCTATTTCGGTCCGGCCCTTGTCGAGGACACCACGCTGTCCGACTGGAACCGGATGATCTCGATCAACCTGACCGGTACCTTCCTGATGTCCAAGCATGTGTTGGTCGATATGAAGCGGCAACGCTACGGACGCATCGTCAACATCGCCTCCACGGCCGTGCTCGGCGCGGGTTACCGGGGACAGGCGCCCTATGCGGCCAGCAAGGCGGGCGTGGTCGGCCTAATGCGCGCGTTGGCGCGCGAAGGCGGGCCGTTCGGCATTACATGCAACGGCGTCGGTCCAGGGCCCACAAAAACGCCGACACGGTCGCTACTCGTGGAAAAAGAGCAGGACTTCATCGAGACAGTTCCTGTCGGCTTCCTCGGCGAAGCAGACGACATCGCAAACCCAGTAGTGTTCTTGTGCTCGCAGGAGGCGCGCTTCGTCACCGGCCAACTGGTCTATGTCGATGGCGGAGTTTCCATCCCATGGAACATTGACCACATTATTCCACCCCCGCAGACGCCTTCGGCGCGGGAGCACCCATAGCCCCGCCGGTCGCACCGCCGACTGCCGAATCCAGCCGCTGGCGCACCACGGCCGCGCAGCCGGCAACATAGGTAAAGGCCGGAAACCAGCAGCAGAACCGCAGATCAACGCAACTCAAGGATATTGACGGCATCTCAATAAAGTCCTACTGCAAGCCGGGAGGTTCGGCAGTGGCATGCTCCGGTGGAGCGAAGCGAGAGGCTGGCGAGCAGGGAGAGACAGGCATGGACAACCAAACGACACCAGAGCCAACGCACAGCATCATTCCCGGTAACGATCTCGGGGGCTACGCCTATCCCGACGATGTGAGCTTCGTCGCCGCGCGGGGCACCGGTTCGCATCTCATTGCCAGGGACGGGCGCGATTTCGTCGACTACGTTCTGGGCTCGGGGCCAATGGTCATAGGGCACGCGCATCCGCGCGTGGTGGAAGCAGTCGCGCGGCAGGCGGCCCTGGGAACGCATTTCTACATCCTCAACGAGCGAGCCCTGGAACTGGCGGCGAAGATCAATGGGCATGTGCCTTGCGCGGAGGCGGTTCGGTTCACAGCGTCCGGAACGGAGGCTACGGCCTATGCGATGCGCTTCGCCCGTTCATTCACTGGCCGCACGAAGATTCTGAAGTTCGAGGGCGCCTATCACGGCAACCACGACTACGCCCAGGTCGGCCGCGTCGCGAAACTCGGCCATAATAGTCTGTCACACACCGATTCCGCCGGCGTTCCTGCCTCCATCGCCGACACGATCGTCGTCGGGGAGTTCAATGATTTGGAAATGGCGCGGCAGCTAGCGGCCGACAACAGCGCGGATCTGGCGGCGATCCTCGTGGAACCGGTGCAGCGCGCGATCCCGCCGCAGCCCGGCTTCCTAAAGGGGCTCCGCGAGATCGCCGACCAGACCGGCGCGCTGCTGATCTTCGATGAAATGGTGACGGGTTTCCGGATGGAGATGGGCGGTGCACAGCAGGCCTATGGCGTGACGCCGGACCTGTGCACGCTGGGCAAGGTGATCGGCGGCGGCCTGCCGCTGGCCGCAATCGCCGGGCGCCGCGACGTACTTGAGCTGACGGTCAGCAACCTGCCCCAAGACGAGCGCGCCATCTGGTTCAGCGGTACACTGAACGGCAATCCGCTGTCGTGCGCGGCCGGCATCGCCACACTCGAAGTGCTGGAGGACGAGGACGGCCCGCGCAAGTTGGAAGCCTCCGGTCGGCTGCTGGCCGACGGGCTGACGGAAATCGCCCGCTCGCTGTCGATCCCGTTCCAGATGATCGGCCATCCCGCCTTTGCGGAGCCGGTGTTCTCGGAAACCGAGATCCGCAACGCCCGCGACCTTGCCGCGACGAACCGAGCGGCGATTGTGCAGCTGTCGCTCGAGATGATGCGTCGCAACGTCCACGTGATGGGCGGCGGCAAGTGGCATCTTTCGACCGTCCACAGCAGCCTGGATCTCGACTTCACTATGGAAGCTGCCCGCAGTGCGATGAAGGCCGTCCGTGACGGCGGCTATCTAGAGGCCCGGAGCTGAGTTCCGGCGAACATTGGAGAGACACCATGCAAGTTGAGCATATCCAGGCAGGCGAATTCATGAGCCAAGCCATCGGCTACGGGAACATGGTGTTCGTAGCAGGCCTCACCGCAGACGAACCGGGACTTGATGTTGGCGCCCAGACCCGGCAGATCCTGGCGAAGATCAGCGCTCTCCTGGCCGAGGTCGAAGCCGACAATACCAAGATACTCAGCGCCCAGATTTGGATGCGGGACGTCGGGTTCTGGAAACAGATGAACGACGAGTGGACCAAGTGGCTGGGCGGGGCAAAGCCTCCGGTCAGAGCGACCGTTCAGGCCGCCATGGTGCTGGAAGGATACGACGTCGAGATCATGGTGACGGCGGCGCGGTAGGCACGCCGGCTTGTTCGATTTAACAATGGGAGGAAGACATGAAACTATCATCGATCCTGTTCGGATTGGCCACCTTGCTGGTGGCAGAAAACGCCGTTGCACAATCCGCGCCGACATTTGACCAGATCGTCGAAGGCGCAAAAAAAGAAGGCAAGCTTACCGCATGGGTTCTTACTCCCGCCAAGCCCGAAACGACGAAGGCCCTCATCGATGCCTTCAACAAGCGGTTTGGCCTCGACACCCAGCTTGAGTGGGTGCCGAATTCGCCGGTGACGTCGAACACGCGCGTCATCGCAGAAGCCGCAGGCGGAAACGTCACCGTAGACATCGTCGGTGGCGGCAACGAGGAGGAAGTCAATGTCGCGCTGAAAGCCGGCATCATGAAGCCATATCCCTGGTTGGAGGTTTTTGGCGCCCAGTTTCCAGCGCTGAAGACGCTGGAAGACAAAACGTTCCCTGACTTCAAGGGTGTAGCGATTCCATATTACCAGGCCGTCTGGGGTGTCGGCTGGAATCCCAATCTCATCGCCGATGCTGATGTTCCGGAAAAATATACCGATTTTGCCGATCCCAAATGGAGCGGCAAGTTCGGCCACAACTCGTTCTTCCTGTCGCCGCAGCCTATGCTGACCAACGTGCTAGGATATGATGGCACGATCGCGCTTGCCAAGTCGATTATAGATAATCACCCGGTTTATTCGCGCGGGTCTGCAGCAGCTAGCCAGGACGTCTCGAACGGCGTGGTGCCTTTCGGGATTTTCCTCTACAATCACGCCGAACAGGCCAAGAGGGCCAATCAGCCAGTCAAGTTCAAGCTGTTCGCCGACTACATCCCAGCCGCGTATGGACACCTGTTCGTACCTGATGCAGCGCCGCACCCGAACACAGCACGGCTTTTTACGGCCTGGTTCGCAGCCGAAGGCTACAAGATTGCCGCTGAGTATGAGCCGATTTCCAGCCCGGCGGATACGGAAGGCCCGTTGTCCAAGCTGATGGAGGAACGTATCGCTCATGGCGCCAAGCGCACCGCGTTCAAGACGGATCAGGACTTGGAAGCCAGCGCCAAGGCTCGCGCCGAAATCACCCTGATGCTGAGCGGCCAGAAGTAGATCAGTCCGGCGGGACCACTATCATCGCCCCGCCCATCTGCCGGAATATGAGGTTTCCCATGCTGTCCGTTCGCAACCTGACCAAGAAGTACGGCACTGTGCAGGCGGTCCAGCCGATCAGTTTTGAAGTCCAGCAAGGTGATTTCTTCACCTTGCTGGGACCGAGCGGCTGCGGCAAAACGACGACGTTGCAATGCATTGCTGGCCTTGAAACGCCGTCATCGGGGGAAATCCTGGTAGACGGCAAGGTCATCTATTCCGGCGCCCAGAACGTTCTGGTGCCGGCGAATAAGCGCAGGCTTGGGATGGTGTTCCAGTCCTATGCGATCTGGCCGCACATGTCGGTGTTCGAAAACGTCGCGTTCCCGTTGCTTCATGGAAACGTGACAGTCGCCAGACAGGACGTGCGCCCCAAGGTGATGAAGGCGCTTTCGCTGGTGAAGCTCAGCGACTATGCCGACCGTCCCTCGCCGCATCTGAGCGGTGGTCAGCAGCAGCGCATTGCCTTGGCGCGTGCCCTTGTGCACGAGCCGCGGCTGCTGCTCTTGGACGAGCCGCTGTCTAACCTTGACGAAAAGCTGCGCGAGTCGATGCGCAGCGAACTGCGCTTGCTTGTAAAGAGCCTGGGCATCACGACGATCTTTGTCACGCACGACCAGACCGAAGCGCTGTCCATGTCCGACGGCATCGCCTTGATGCGCGACGGACAGATTGTGCAGATGGGTTCGCCCCGCGACATCTACCTTCATCCGACGACTTCCTTTTCCGCCGACTTCATGGGGCGCAGCAACCTCATTTCCGGCGTAGTCGGAAACGATTCCAGCTGCATCGACACGGAGGTCGGAAAAATCCGTTGCGAGGTGCCGGCGCGCTTCAAGAATGACGACCGCGTCTATCTCGTGGTGCGACCGCGCGCCATCACCGTCCATCGCCTGCCATGTGCAAGCGCGGAATCGGGCAACAGCCGAACCGGCACGATCCGGCAGCTACATTTCCTCGGCGACACGGTCGAGGCGGAAATCGCCGTCGGCTCCTGCGAGGTCAGAGTCTATATCGATCCATTCGTCGACGTGAAGGTGGACGATCAGGTGCGCGTCGACTTCCCATCCGACCGTTGTGTGGTCGTGAGCCAGGACGGATTCCGTCCGGCGCGCGGCATGCGCGAAATCCCTGTGGCCGCCTGACGGCTGGGCGTAGCGGTCTTCTCAAGATGCCGCAAAGCAACCGTCAAAAAAGCGAGAATTGACATGACGATTGGCGTGCAAGCCACACCTCTGGAACTGGGCGATGGAGCCGGTCGTGGGTTTTCAGTCCAGACAATCACGCGTCGGATTTTGATCCTTCTCGTCTTCCTGCTGGTGTGTGGGCCGCTCAGCGTTTTGCTGCTGACCTCCCTCAGCCCGCCCGGAACCTTGACCTATCAGGGTCTGAGCTTTTCCACGGCAAACTACGAAAGCATCTTCTCGCAGGTCGGCACCGCGCGTCTGCTGTTCAACACCTTCGTGTATGCGGCTTGCAGCGTTATCGTCGGCGTCGCGCTGGCCGGTGTGCTGGCATGGCTGACGGAACGCACCGACTTGCCGGGGCGCACCATCATACGCATCCTGATGTTTTCCTGGATGGCAATCCCGCCGCTGGTCTTTGGCTACGGCTGGATCCTGCTCATCAATCCTGGCAACGGCGTCATCAACGTCGCGCTCCGCAGCCTGTTCGGTGCCGGCGTTCCGACGATCACACCGTATTCTTTCATAGCGATGATCCTTATCAGCGGGCTGAGCCTGGTGCCCACCGGCTTCGTCATGATCAGCGGACTGCTGCGCAACATGGATCCCGTGCTCGAGGACGCGGCCAAGGTGCTTGGTGCGGGGCGACGCAGCATAGCGCGGCGCGTCACGCTGCCGCTGTTGAGCCCTGGTCTGTTCTCGATCGGGATATTCCTCACCATGGCGATGGTGCAAACCTTCGACCTGCCGCTCATCCTCGGCATGACTGCGCAAATTCCAGTGCTGAGCACGCGTATCTTCCTGCTTGCCTCGCCTGACAGCGGGGTGCCCAACTACGGCCTGGCGAGTGCCTTCGGCATCTTTCTGCTGTGTTTCGCGGTTCTATTGATGATGTCATATTTTCGCGCGACCAGGGCGAGCGAGCGGTTCCGCACCGTGTCGGGAAAGGGTTTCAGGCCTAAGAAGGCGAAGCTCGGCGCGCAGAAGATCCCCGCCGTCATTGCCGTATCGGTTTATTTCGCCATCATGCTGATGCCGCTGCTGATCGTGCTCTGGACGAGCCTGTTTCCGTTCTACCGGGTGCCGACCTTATCGGATCTCGGGCAGGCCAGCCTCGACGCCTACCGCAATGTGCTGTCCGACTCGATGGTCATACGCGCGATTTCAAACACCGTCGTGGTGGTGCTGGTGAGTGCGACACTGGTGGTGACGCTGTCATGCCTGATTAGCTGGTTTTCCGTCCGCTCCAAGGGCGTCGGCGGCCGGCTGCTCGATATCATGGCTTTCAGCCCCATGGCAGTTCCGGCGATCGTCATGGCCATCGCCTTCCTGCTGGTCTTCCTGGGAACGCCGCTTTACGGCACCATCTGGGTGCTGGTGATCGGCTACATGACGATCTACCTGGCCTTCGGCACGCGCACGTTGAACGGCGCGCTGATCCAGATCCATAGGGAGTTGGAGGATGCCGCGACCGTGCATGGCGCCTCTTGGGGCGCCGGGCTCAGGCTGATCGTGTTTCCCATCATCTGGCCGCACCTCCTCAACACCTGGCTGTGGGTGGTGGCGCACAGCGCACGCGACTTGACGTTCCCGCTGATCCTGCTGACATCGACGAATGTCGTCGTCTCCTCGTCGATCTATCTGATCTGGGAACAGCCCAATCAGCCGCAGGCCGCCTCGCTCTCGATGATGATGGTCGGCGCCTTGCTCGCGCTTGTTATTCCAATCCAGATTTACATCACCAGGAAGCTGGACCGCTTCGGTTGATCGCCGAGACCCGCGTCGCTTTCCTTAGGAGTAAGTCAATGCCTAGTTTGTTTGATCCCATAAAAATGGGCGCGTTCGACTTGCCGAACCGAATTATCATGTCGCCGATGACGCGGGCGCGTTCGGATGAGGCCCGTGTTCCCAACGACATGATGGTGGAGTACTACGTCCAGCGCGCGTCGGCCGGGCTGATCATCACCGAAGGCGTCGCCATTAGCCCGATGGCCGTAGGCTATGCAAACACGCCGGGCATCTGGACTGCCGAGCAGGTAGACGGATGGAAGCACGTCACGCATGCGGTACACGCCGCCGGCGGAAGGATCATGCTGCAGCTCTGGCATGTCGGCCGTATTTCGGACCCCATGTTCCTGGGCGGCGAACTGCCGGTAGCGCCGAGCGCGGTCCGTCCCGCCGGCTTCGTCAGCCTGGTACGACCGCAACGGCCCTTCGTTGTGCCGCGAGCGCTGGCGATTGAAGAGTTGCCCGGCATCGTCGAGGAGTTTCGGCTGGCGGCCGAGAACGCGCAACGGGCCGGCTTTGATGGCGTGCAACTGCACGGCGCGAACGGTTATCTGCTCGACCAGTTCCTGCAGGACAGCACCAACAAGCGGGACGACGCCTATGGCGGGTCGATTGCCAACCGCGCCCGCCTTATGCTCGAAGTGACCGATGCCGTCACGTCCGTGTGGGGCGCCGATAGGGTCGCAATGCATCTCAACCTGCGCTGCAACGCGCAGGACATGGGCGATTCCGATCCCCTCGGCCTGTTCACGCATGTGGCCCGCGCGCTTTCCAGCCGCAGCCTGGCGTTCGTGATAGGGCGCGAGTCGCTGGCCGAGCCGCGCATTGCACCGGCGATCAGGGAAGCCTACCATGGAATTTTCGTGGCGAACGAGGGCTTTACCCAAGAGACCGGCGAAGCTGTTCTCGCCAGCGGGGAAGCAGACGCTGTCGCGTATGGGCAGCCTTTCATCGCCAATCCGGATCTCATCGAACGGTTCCGGTGCAGGGCGGAATTGAACCCGCTCGACCGCCCGACTTTCCAGGTCGGAGGCGCCAAAGGTTATGTGGATTATCCGAAGCTAGGGATTGCCTCCGGGCATTGACGCCGAAGGTCCAACGGCAGACCGATCGGTCAACGTATCAACGCCCTAGGCGCTCGGGTGGATCGGCGCGCCATTCCGGCCGGCACCGGCCACTTCATTGGCTGATCGTCAATGCGCCTCCCGCACGTATTCCGTTTCCGGTCCGCGTAGGTCGGGCAAACCCTGTATGACCGTCAGTGCCGAGGTCGGCTGCATGTAGACCTGATGCCGATCGCAACCGGATGGCGGTTGAGAAGCGCTACATCCAGAACCACCCGATCGGATGGGTCGACCGGGTTCATGCGATCCTTCTCATAGATTTGCTGCCCCATCACCAACCCACCATCCGCTTCATAATGGCGCACAACCCGCATCCCAGGAGCCCCGGCACCGCATGACAAACACCTCGGCCGACCCCTAGAACCAGGGACGATGGGCCCCCTCAGGCGCTTAGTTCGTCGAGCCCAAGCGCTTGGCTTCATCGACACCCTGATATCAGGGGCGGCCCATGACGTGCCTCACTTGATAATACCTCCGAGGACACTGCCGGTTCCGCTGCCAGTCAGCGCGGGGTGTCCAGTGTCACGGTGAGGGACTTGAACTTCCAGCCGGTGGCTCTCTTCACAATGACGTCGTGATACACGCCGCTGGTCTGGAACGAAAAGCCGTCGGGCGTGACGACGACGTAGAAGGCTATACTGCTCCTAGCATGGACAATCGTTGCCAAGGTGCCGTCGCGCTCCAGCAAGAATATTACTGACGATGTGGCGCGGCAGTGCGTCCGCCTTGACCGTCTTCCCTCAACTTAGAATCCTTGCTGACGGGCTGCCGTTTAGGAGAACCCGCGTCGTAACACTCGGCTCGCGCCGAACAGAGAGGAGTCTTAGGTAGCTATTCGCTGTACCGGCGCTCCAGCGCGTTGGCAATTCGCTCAATTCTGAGATCACGGCTCAAGCGTCGAATAAAGGCCGAGTTATTTTGCCATTTTCGACGACCTGAACAATCCATTGCTTTTCAACATCTTTCAATCGAACGTCATTCGTTTCTCCGGCAACTAGCTTTGTCTTCCATTTCCCCAATCAAGAACGAGGAATGACAGTGGAAGTCCCGCTGTACCGCTCTGTAGGCAACGACATCCGCCAACGTGATATTCAAATCCAGATGTCTGACAACGGGTCGTCGCTAACGTTGCCAATCCCGCTGATTCAGTCTGAATGCTCTGCGCTCTAGAATGAAGGGCGCCTTGGTCAGGGGCGCCCTTCGCATCGGCGGCACGCTTCGATCCGGGGAGTGCGGACCTTCGCATTCTGGGAGGAGCCGCCGATGAGTGCTGTTTGGTATTCCGCTTCGCCAATGCTGGCGGGATCAGCGAAGCCTGGTGTCCGCAACGGCAATGCAAGCCTCGTGCGGCCGATCCGCTAAAACGACCGCTGGAAACGAAGAACGCCGCCGATGCTGCTTTTCTTATCGGCGCCGGTCCAGTTGCTGAAATCGGCCGCCCCGTACTTGCCTGCGTTGAGGTAGTCGACTTCGGCCGTGATCGTGAAACCGGGTACGATCGTATAGGCGACATTCGCCGCGATGCCGAGATTTTTGCCCTGGTCATAGGAAATCTGGGTATTGAAGGAGGTTTTGTCGTTGAACTTATAGGTGCCGCCGCCCCAGATCGCCCAAT
>NZ_RZQL01000255.1 GCF_003997935.1 Mesorhizobium sp. M7A.F.Ca.US.006.01.1.1 | reverse complement strand
GTTCATGAGACCGCGCTCCTCTAAGCGTGCGGCAATCGGAATCCTTCTCCCGACCCGGCAAGGTTTGCCGGGGCAGACACCACATATATCTGGTGATTAGGTCCGCCGCACGAAATCTAGTTATTTCTCGACTACAACTACTCTATGCGCTGACTCGGTGACAAGAGTCCCAAGTGCAACACGAATCGGTTTTTTCGGTTTTCCCCAACTTGCCCGGTCGCTTATGAGCCGGCGTCCCGTCGGGGGGCTTGCCGCGCGCCACTACGCGACGTTTTCGTTGACTTCATGGCCGAAAAACAGGATAAGCCGCACAGGCCGCCGCTTTGGCGGCTTTTTGATTTTCCGGTACCGGAGACGCATATAATGAGCGGTTCGGCGCTTTACGAGACCTTTGCTCGCGCACCCCTGGCCTTCGACCACGGGGAAGGCACATGGCTGATTACCGACAAGGGCGAGCGATATCTCGATTTTGCCGGCGGCATCGCTGTCAATTCGCTGGGCCACAGTCATCCGCATCTGGTCGCCGCACTCACCGAGCAGGCCGCCAAGCTGTGGCATGTCTCCAACCTCTACGAGATCCCCGGGCAGAACCGGCTTGGCGAGCGGCTGGCCGACGCCACCTTCGCCGACAAGGTGTTCTTCACCAATTCCGGCGCCGAGGCGCTGGAATGCGCGATCAAGACGGCGCGCCGCTACCAGTTCGTCAACGGACACCCCGAGCGCTTCCGTGTTATCACCTTCGAAGGCGCCTTCCATGGCCGCACGCTGGCAACCATCGCGGCCGGCGGCCAGTACAAATATCTCGAGGGCTTCGGCCCCAAGGTCGAAGGTTTCGATCAGGTCGGTTTCGATGACATCGACGCCGCCGAAAAGGCAATCACGCCGGAGACGGCCGCCATCCTGATCGAGCCGGTGCAGGGTGAGGGCGGTATCCGTCCGGTGCCGACGCAGTCGCTGAAGCGGCTCAGGCAATTGTGCGAGCAGCACGGCCTGCTGTTGATCTTCGACGAGGTCCAGTGCGGCATCGGCCGCACCGGCAAGCTGTTCGCGCATGAATGGTCAGGTGTTACGCCCGACATCATGGCGATCGCCAAGGGCATTGGCGGCGGCTTCCCGATGGGCGCCTGCCTCGCCACGGATGAAGCGGCCGTCGGCATGACCGCTGGTGTGCATGGCACCACGTTCGGCGGCAACCCGCTTGCCATGGCTGTTGGCAACGCCGTGCTCGATGTCGTGCTGGAAGACGGCTTCCTCGAAGATGTCCAGCGCAAGGCGCTGCTGATGAAGCAGGGGCTGGCGTCGGTCGCCGACGAGTTTCCCGAAATCATCGAGGACATCAGGGGTGCCGGGCTGATGCTCGGCCTCAAATGCGCCATGCCCAACACCAAGGTGAACATGGCCTTGCGCGACCAGCACCTGCTGGCGGTTCCAGCCGGCGACAACGTCATTCGCCTGTTGCCGCCGCTCACCGTCACCGACGCCGAGATCCATGACGCGCTCAACCGCATCCGCGCCGGCGCCAAGGGCCTGGCGGAGGCGATCGCTTCCGCCGCGGCGAAGTAATCCCGGAACCATTGCTGATGTCAGTTCGCCATTTCACCGATCTTTCCACCGTTTCCGAAGGCGATTTGCGCTTCATGCTGGACGATGCGGTGGTGCGAAAGGCGCGCCTCAAGGCCGGCGAGCGCACCAAACCGCTCGAAGGCAAGGTGCTGGCGATGATCTTCGACAAGCCGTCGACGCGCACACGCGTCTCCTTCGACGTCGGCATGCGGCAGCTCGGCGGCGAGACCATCATGCTGACCGGCACCGAAATGCAGCTCGGCCGTTCCGAGACCATTGCCGACACCGCCAAGGTGCTGTCGCGCTATGTCGATGCGATCATGATCCGCACCACCTCGCATGAGCGGCTGCTCGAATTGACCGAGAACGCCACCGTGCCGGTGATCAACGGACTGACCGACGAGACCCATCCCTGCCAGCTGATGGCCGATATCATGACCTTCGAGGAACATCGCGGTCCGGTCGCCGGCAAGACCATCGCCTGGACCGGCGACGGCAACAATGTGCTGCATTCCTTGCTGGAGGCGTCGGCCCGATTCCGCTTCAACCTCAACGTCGCCGTGCCCGAGGGCAGCGAGCCGGCGCAGAAGCATATCGACTGGTCGCAGGCGCATGGCGGCAAGCTGCACTTCACCCGCTCGCCCGAGGAAGCCGTCGATCAGGCCGACTGCATCGTCACCGATTGCTGGGTGTCGATGGGCCAGGAGCATCGTGCCCGCGGCCACAACGTGTTCTCGCCCTACCAGGTCAATGCCAAGCTGATGGCCAGGGCCAAGTCCGACGCGCTGTTCATGCACTGCCTGCCGGCGCATCGCGGCGAGGAAGTGACAGACGAGGTCATCGACGGACCGCATTCGGTGGTCTTCGACGAGGCTGAGAACCGGCTCCATGCCCAGAAGGCCGTGCTGGCCTGGTGCCTCGGCGCTTGATCTCCGGAGGTGTGATGCCTATCTGCGGGCCATCACGCAAAAACAGCGCGTTTCGACGCATGCGCCCCGGAGGGCGGCATGGCCGCGCCCCGGAGCTTTGTCATGTTGGAAACCTATCAAGTGACTGAACATCACCCCAAACTCGGCGAATTCGGCTATGCCGGCGACGATCACGTCGTGCCGTTCGAGGTCGGCCCTCTCGATGTGCGCGGCCGCACGGTCCAACTCGGGCCGATGCTGGACGCCATCCTCAGCCGCCATGATTATCCCGAACCGGTCGCCCGCTTGCTGGCGGAAGCCTGTGTGCTGACCGTGCTGCTCGGCACTTCGCTGAAGTTCGAGGGCAAATTCATCCTGCAAACCCGCACCGACGGGCCTGTCGACATGCTGGTCGCGGATTTTTCCACGCCATCGGCATTGCGCGCCTATGCGCGTTTCGATGCCGACCGGCTGGAAGCGCTGGTCGAGGCAGGCGAAACGTCACAGCAGACGCTGCTCGGCAGCGGCGTGCTGGCGCTGACCATCGACCAGGGTGCTCATACGCAGCGCTATCAGGGTATCGTCCAGCTCGATGGCGAGACCCTGGAAGACGCGGCACGCACTTATTTTCGCCAGTCGGAACAGATCCCGACAGATCTCAGGCTGTCGGTGGCCAAGCTTTTGACGCCCGGTCCCGGCGGCGCCCGCGAGCAGTGGCGCGCCGGCGGCATCCTGGCGCAATTCCTGCCGCAGTCGCCCGAGCGTATGCGCGTGCCGGACCTGCCGGGTGGCGATGGCGATCCGCGCGAGGAGATCCACGATCCGGTCGACAATTCCTGGCAGGAGTTGCTGGCGCTGCTCGGTACGATCGAGCCGACCGAACTGATCGACCCGACGATCGGCGCCGAGCGGCTGCTCTACAGGCTGTTCCACGAGCATGGCGTGCGCGTCTTCGGCGGCGTTCCGGTCGCCGACCAGTGCTCGTGCTCCAGGGACAAGATCCGCGGCATCCTCGAGGGTTTTTCCGCGCAGGAGATCAAGGACAGCACGGAAGACGGCGGCATCCACGTCGCCTGCGAATTCTGCTCGAAGCAATATGACTTCGACCCGGCGGAATTTGCGGCCCAGTAGAGTAGAAACCACGCCTCACCGCCGCTCCGCGGCCGGTGAGGCGAAATCAATTCACCGTCCGCCGCGTCCCCGGCAGGTCCAGTGAGAACGCCGGAATGGCGATGTCGAACGTCTCGCCCCGCTTGTTGCGCATCGTGTAGTGCCCGACCATGATGCCGGACGGTGTCGAGAGCGGGCAACCGGACGTGTACTGGTAGCTGTCGCCGGGATTGAGTTCGGGCTGGTCACCGACCACGCCGGGGCCACGCACTTCCTCGACCCGGCCGGTGCCGTCGGTGATGTGCCAATAACGCGACAGAAGCTGCACGAAATCGTCCGACTGATTGTCGATCGTTATCTGATAGCCCCAGACATAGCGGTTCTCCGAGGGATCCGAGCGGTCCTCCAGATAGAACGGCCTGACCTGCACTTCGATGTTGCGCGTGACGGCGCTATACATAAGCGGCTCCAAAACAATCCGGTAACTTTCGGCGCTCCACGCGGGCTGGTCAACGGTGCGCGTCCTGTCATTACCGGCTGAACGGCAGGTGGCGGCAAAGAATGTCATTTAAGTGACACATGACAATGATGGTGTTGCGCCGACCAGTGCCGCGCGACTCGGGCGCTCTGTCGAACTGTTGAATCGGTCGTCATGCCAGCCAGATTGTTCTGGCGGACCGGTTTTCCTGGAGTGACCGGATCTCGATGGAACTCACTCTCATAGCCGCCACGCTTTCAACTGTCCTCATCCTCTCAAATCTCGCCAGCATCGTGCTCGCCGCTTCGCGTCTGAAACGGCGCCGCACCATTGCGCCGCCGGCCGGCAAGCCGCGGCCGGTGTCGATCGTTGTGCCGTTGCGCGGCGTCGAGCCGTTCACGCAGGAGACGCTGGAGTGCGCCTTTTCGCTCGACTGGCCGCGCTACGAGCTGATTTTCTGCGTCGCCCATGCCGACGATCCGGTGGTCAAATTGATAAACAGGACGATCGTCCGGTTTCCGGAAGTGCCGGCCCGGCTGCTTGTCGGCGACGACCGCATCAGCGCCAATCCGAAACTCAACAATTGCGTCAAGGGCTGGGAAGCGGCGCGGCACGACTGGGTCGTCCTGGCCGATTCCAACGTGCTGATGCCGAGGGACTACATCCAGCACCTGATGGCTGCCTGGCGGCCCGGAACCGGCCTTGTCTGCTCAACGCCGATCGGGTCGCGGCCGGCCGGCTTCTGGGCCGAGGTCGAATGCGCTTTCCTCAACACGCTGCAGGCGCGCTGGCAATATGCCGGCGATGCGCTCGGCCTTGGCTTTGCCCAGGGCAAGAGCATGCTCTGGAACAAGCCGATGCTCGACGCCAATGGCGGCATCCGCGCGCTGGCCGCCGAGATCGCGGAGGATGCCGCCGCGACCAAGCTGGTGAACAGTCTCGGCCTGCGCGTCAATCTCGTCGCCGCCCCCTTCGAGCAGCCGCTTGGCCGGCGCTCGTTTGACGAGATCTGGTCGCGTCAGGCCCGTTGGGCGCGCCTGCGCCGCGTCACTTTCCCGCTGTTCTTCGCGCCCGAAATCCTGACGGGCGCCGTGGTGCCGCTGGTGCTTGCGCTGATTGCAGCGGCCGGTGCCGGTTTCAGCCTCTGGGCAACCGCCATTGCCGTGCTGGCAGCCTTCTACCTTCCCGAGTGCGCGCTGGCGTGGTCCAAGGGCTGGTACCTGTCGTCACGCATGGTCGCCGCGATCATGGCGCGCGACCTGATCCTGCCGGCGATGTGGGGGCGCGGCTGGCTCGGCGGCGCCGTCGACTGGCGCGGCAATGCGATGACCATCGGTACCAAGACGGCCGAGCTGGAAGAGACGCCGTCCGGCGCCTGAAGGCCGCCTACCTGGCCTTCAGCGCCTGCGCGATGTCCTCGAGCAGATCGTCGGTGTCTTCCAGCCCAACCGACAGCCTGAGCGTGCCCGGCCCGATGCCGAGCTCGGCGCGCGCCTCGTCGCTCAAATTCTTGTGCGTCGTCGTCGCCGGGTGGGTGATCAGGCTCTTAGCGTCACCCAGATTGTTGGAGATCAGGACGATGTCGAGCGCGTTCTGCAAGGCGAAGGCCGCCTGCTTGCCGCCCTTGACGTCGAGGCAGATCAGCGTCGAGCCGCCCGACATCTGCTTCTTGACGATAGCGGCCTGCGGATGGTCGGCGCGGCCGGGATAGATGACGCGGGCGATTTCCGGCCGCTCGGCCAGGAAATCCGCGATCTTGCCTGCGCTTTCCGTCTGTTGGCGCACGCGCAGCGGCAGCGTCTCCAGGCCCTTCAGCAACGTCCAGGCGTTGAAGGGCGAAAGGCTTGGGCCGGTATGGCGGAAATAGTCGTGTAGGTTCTCGTCGATCCACTTCTTGTCCGACAGGATCACGCCGCCGAGACAGCGCCCCTGGCCGTCTATGTGCTTGGTCGCCGAATAGACGACGATATGGGCGCCGAGCTGCAAGGGCTTCTGCTGCAGGGGCGTGGCGAAGACATTGTCGACGATCAGCCTTGCGCCGATCGAATTGGCAAGCGAAGCCACAGCGGCGATATCGACCACTTCCAATGTCGGATTGGTTGGGCTTTCCAGGAAGAACAGCTTGGTGTTCGGCTTGACCGCCTTTTCCCAGTTGGCGATGTCGGTGCCGTCGACCAGCGTCGCTTCGATGCCGTATCTCGGCGCCAGTGTCTCGACCACCCAGCGGCAGGAGCCGAACAGCGCACGCGCCGCCACGATATGGTCGCCGGCCTTGGCGCTGCACAGAAGCGCCGCCGTCACCGCCGCCATGCCCGACGCGGTGGCGCGCGCGTCTTCGGCGCCTTCCAGGGCGCACATGCGCTTTTCGAACATGTCGACGGTCGGATTGGCGTAGCGCGAATAGATGAAGCCTGGCTCCTCGCCCTTGAAACGGGCTTCGGCGGCTTGCGCCGTTTCGTAGACATAGCCTTGGGTGAGGTAAATCGCTTCCGACGTTTCGCCGAAACCGGAACGCTGCGTTCCGCTGTGCACGAGTGCCGTCTGGGGCTTCCAGTTGTGCTTCTTGGTGCTCATCGCTTTTCTTCCAGACACAAAAAAACCGGCCGCGAAAGTCGCAACCGGTCCATACGGCCTTGCGGCCCGACGGTCCTTTAGCGACTTGTTTAACGTGGCTGCAAGCCGACCGGCCAAATCACCACGGGATAACGACCCTTTAGACCCGCACCGCGCTTGCGTCAATTGCCGGCTTCATTAAGAGGTTTGTACCAAGCAGGAGTGGAGCCTTGCGGCAGACAGGCATTCTTCCCGATCAGGACATATCGGCGCTGTTCCAATCCGGCGCGCTGAAGTCGGCGCGTGCCCTCGACGCCGACCAGATCCAGCCGGCCAGCCTCGATCTCAGGCTCGGCGACAAGGCCTGGCGGGTGCGCGCCTCCTTCCTGCCCGGCCCCAATCACAAGGTTTCGGAAAAGCTCGACCGGCTGCAGCTGCACGAGATCAATCTTGCCGATGGCGCGGTGCTGGAGACCGGCTGCGTCTATATCGTGCCCTTGCTTGAAAGCCTGGCGCTGCCGGCGGACATTTCGGCCTCGGCCAATCCGAAGAGCTCGACCGGGCGGCTCGACATCTTCACCCGCGTCATGACAGATCGCGGCCACGAGTTCGACAAGATCGCCGCCGGCTATCATGGCCCGCTCTTTCTGGAAGTCAGTCCGCGCACCTTCCCGATCGTGGTTCGCACCGGCTCACGCCTGTCGCAGATCCGTTTCCGCACCGGCAATGCGTTGCTCTCTGAAGCCGAGTTGCACGATCTGCATCGCACGCAGATGCTGGTCGCCACCGAGCCGCCGAACATTTCCGGCGGCGGCATCGCGCTGTCGATCGATCTCAACGGCGATCAGAACGGCCTGGTCGGCTATCGCGGCAAGCATCACACCGGCCTCGTCGATGTCGACAAGCGCGCGGCCCAGGAGGTCGTCGACTTCTGGGAGCCGATCCACAAGAGCGGCGCCGGCGAACTGGTGCTCGATCCCGATGAATTCTACATCCTCGTCAGCCAGGAAGCGGTGCACGTGCCGCCGCTCTACGCCGCCGAGATGACGCCCTTCGATCCGCTGGTCGGCGAATTCCGCGTCCACTATGCCGGCTTCTTCGATCCGGGCTTCGGCCACTCGGCGTCCGGGGGTACCGGCAGCCGGGCGGTGCTGGAAGTGCGCAGCCACGAAGTGCCGTTCATCCTCGACCACGGCCAGATCGTCGGCCGGCTGGTCTACGAGCATATGCTGAAGCGGCCGCAGGCGCTCTACGGCACCGATCTCGGTTCCAACTATCAGGCGCAGGGCCTGAAGCTGTCCAAGCATTTCCGCGCCGCGCGCTGAGCGTCTATCACCGTCAGGCAAAATACTTGCCTGTACCGGCTCGCCATGCTTGGCTGCCTTGCCGCCCGTCAAGCTGGCGGCGTTCAAGGGGAACCAAGAAAATGCGATTTTCAAAATGGGTCATATCGGCGGCAGGCGCTGCCATGCTGGCAACACTGGCCGGCTCTCTGTCGGTGCAGGCGGCGGAGAAAATCAAGATCGGCACCGAGGGCGCCTATCCGCCGTTCAACACCATTACCGCCGACGGCAAGGTTGAGGGCTTCGATATCGACATCGCCAATGCGCTGTGCGCGCAGATGAAGGTCGAGTGCGAAATCGTCACCCAGGATTGGGACGGCATCATTCCCGCTTTGCAGGCCAAGAAGTTCGACGCCATCATCGCCTCGATGAGCATCACCGAGGAGCGCAAGAAGCAGGTCGCCTTCACCAACAAATATTATACGACACCGCTCGCTCTGGTGGCGCCGAAGGACAGCGATCTCACCTCGACCGAACCGGCGGCCCTTGCCGGCAAGACGGTGGGCGCCCAGGCTTCGACCACGCAGGCCGATTATGCCCAGAATGAATATGGCAAGGCGGGCGCTGAGGCAAAGCTCTACCCGACCCAGGAAGAGGCGATCACAGACCTGACCAACGGCCGTCTTGACGCCGTGATCTCGGACAAGTTCGTGCTGATGGACTGGCTGAAGAAGGCAAGCGACGGCTGCTGCAAGCTGGTCGGCGACGTCAAGGGCACCGAGACGCAGGCCGGCATTGCCGTGCGCTTGGAAGACACGGCCCTGCGCGACAAGCTCAACGCGGCCATCGACGCGATCGTCGCCGACGGCACCTACAAGAAGATCCAGGCCAAGTATTTCGACTTCGATATTTATTGAGGTTGACGCTGCCAATCTCCCCCCTCGTGGGGAAGATGCCCGGCAGGGCAGAGGGGGGCGCGAAGGATCGCGACCTCTCTGCACCAGCAGACTGGTTCGAAAGAAAAACCAAGTAGGATGGAGCCGTTGGCGGGACAGCGCCCCCCTCTGGCCTGCCGGCCATCTCCCCCACGAGGGGGGGAGATCACGCTGTCATCGACGCCTCAAAGCGCCTTCACCGCCACCTTCACCGGCTGCTCGATCTCCAGCGGGTTGCGCAGCGGCAGGCCGAAATCCCCGGCCTCGATCTCGAACACATCGCCGGCCTCGGTCCTGATGCCGTCGGCGAAGGACAGCGTCGCCGTGCCGAACATATGCACATGCACGTCTCCCGGCTGGCGGAAGGCCGCGTATTTGAAATGATGATGTTCGAGATTGGCGATGGTGTGCGACATGTTCGCTTCGCCGGACAGAAACGGCTTTTCCCACAGCACCTCGCTGTCGCGCACGATGCGCGAGGTGCCGCGGATGTCGGACGGCAGGTCGCCGATCAGGATCTCCGGCCCGAACGAGGCGTTGCGCAGCTTGGAATGGGCGAGGAACAGATAGTTCACACGCTCGGTGACGTGGTCGGAAAACTCGTTCGACAGCGTGAAGCCGACGCGGAAAGGCGCGCCGTCATCGCCGATGACATAGATGCCGGCCACCTCGGGCTCTTCGCCGGCGTCCTTGGCGAAGG
>NZ_RZQL01000254.1 GCF_003997935.1 Mesorhizobium sp. M7A.F.Ca.US.006.01.1.1 | reverse complement strand
GGCCGACGACAGCATGGAAAAAGCCAAGGCGGTGAAGGAAGAAGGCGGCAAGTATTTGGATGCGGATGGAAATCCGACCTACAAGATCGAAAACGGAACCGTCGATTGGTACACGTTCAGCGGCTACCGCCGGTATCACTCCGATTGCCATGTCTGCCACGGACAGGACGCGACAGGTTCGAGCTATGCGCCGGCTTTGGTCAACAGCCTGAAAACCATGGATTACGCCACATTCCTCTCGATCGTCGCCGAAGGCCGCAAGAATGTCGGCGGCGGCAAAGAAAACGTCATGCCTGCCTTTGGCGACAACAAGAACGTCTATTGCTACCTGGACGATCTCTACGTCTATCTGCGCGCGCGCGCGGATGGCGCGGCGCCCCGCGGAAGGCCGCCCAAGCACGAAGACAAGGCCCAGGCGGCGAAGGATGCCGAAGCATCCTGCATGGGTGGATGACATGATCGGCCGCGATGCATTGAAGCTGCGCGTCGTTCTGCCGATCCTCGGCACACTCGCCTTGCTGCCGTCGAACGCGCATGCGCAAAGCGCCGGCCTTGGCGCGGCGGGAGAACTCGTAGACCCTGACATTTTGCGCGTCTGCGCGGATCCCTCGAATATGCCCTTCACCGACAAGAGCGGCGAAGGCTTCGAAAACAAACTGGCCGAACTGGTTGCCGCGAAAACCGGGCGCAAGTCCGTCTCCTACACCTGGTTTCCCACGATCACCGGCTTCGTGCGCAATACGTTGGGGGCCAACCGATGCGACATCATCATGGGCTATGCCCAAGGCGATGAGTTGGTGCAGAACACCAACGCCTACTATCGCTCCGCCTATGTGCTGGTGCATCCGAAAAGCCACGATATGGAAGGCGTGGAAACGATCGAGGATCCCAGACTTACCGGCAAAACGATCGGCGTCGTTGAAAGCACGCCGCCAACCGCCAACATGGCCGCTAACAAGCTTCTGCGGACCGCCAAGATCTATCCGCTTGCGGTGGATACGCGCGTCACCCCATCCATGGGGGAGGTCATGATCAAGGACATGCTGGCACACAAGATCGATGCGGCGGTGCTGTGGGGACCGATGGCAGGTTACTATGCCAAGGAACTCGGAGCTGATGTGACGATCGTTCCACTGGTGAAGGAAAAAACCGGCTCGCGCATGTCTTACCGCATCACCATGGGCGTACGTCCGTCCGACCAGGAATGGAAGCGGACGCTCAACCGGGTGATCAGGGAAAACCAGGCGGAGATCACCAGGATCCTGCTGAGCTACAACGTGCCGCTGATCGACGAACACGACAACCTGATTACCCAATGAATGGAAGGGAGACTATTTTCTTGCTGGTCGCCGCGAGCCTTCTGGGTCTGACCGAGCCGACATGGGCTGGCGATGTTGCCGAACCCAGCGGTTTCCGGATGGACGACTATCGGGCGCCGGTGCCGCGGACGCTGCAAGGCGCGAGGGTGGTGACGACGGTGGAAGCGGAAGCGCTGTGGCGAGCGAAAAAGGCGATCTTCTTCGACGTGATGCCGGACACGCCCAAGCCGGCCAATTTGCCGGCAGGAACGATATGGAGAGACAAGATCAGAAAGGACATTCCAGGCAGTACATGGCTGGCCAATGTGGGATACGGCGCTATTTCGCAGGAGACTGCCGGCTATTTTCGCCAAGGCCTCGCGGCCACGGCCGGAACGGACAAGTCGCGCGCGATTTTGTTCTACTGCATGACGAATTGCTGGATGTCGTGGAATGCGGCGAAACGGGCCGTCCAGTGGGGCTACAGTTCAGTAATCTGGTATCCGCTCGGCGCCGATGGGTGGGAAGATGCAAACCTTCCACTGGAGGAGAAGAAACCCTACACAACGAACAATTGAAGTAAGGACTGCAATTATTCTCGATAGTTTGTTTTCAATTTTTCAAAACCTATTGTTTCATTTGTCCATTTTGAGACTTGATGGACGAGCCATTGCGTCGGTGCCCTGCAATGGTTGGCTAACGACAGGATCGGTCCCTTCGGGCTGGTATAAGAGGAGAAATGTCATGAAGAAGAACTGGAAAAAACCGACCATGTGTCAGGTTGCCGCTGGCTTCGAAATTTCACGGTATCTGCCTGCTGAAATTACTCCCAAGAAGTAGGCCGCAGCGGTGCGCGTCCCTGGCGACAGGGGCGCGCATCCCCTCGCCGCATGGGATTTTCGTGAAAGATTTTGACGCACGCAAAGCGCGCGAAGCGTTTTTTGTGACTGCAAATTGCCTGCAGGTCAGAGAAGCCGGCGCGCGGGCATTTTCATGCATTTGAGGATCATCGGATCGGCGGCGGGCGGCGGCTTTCCGCAATGGAACTGCAACTACCGTCTCAGTCGTGCGGCTCGCATCGGCATGGCCGGCGTGCTTTCACGAACCCAGTCAAGTGTCGCCGCCTCGGCGGACGGGTTGGGCTGGGTTCTTTTCAATGCCTCGCCCGACATTCGCCAGCAAATCGCTGCAACACCTGAATTGCAGCCTGCGGGCGATGCGCCGCTGCGCTCGACGCCTATTCGCGCGGTGGTGCTGACCAATGCCGATGTCGATCATATCGCCGGACTGCTCAGCCTGCGCGAGCGGCAGCCTTTCGCCATCTATGCAACGGCGCAGGTTCTGGCGACGCTGGAGGCGAATTCGATTTTCAACGTTCTCGATCCGGCGCTTGTGCCGCGGCGCATCCTGCCTCCGGGGAAAGAATTGGCCATCCGCGACGCAGAAGGCCGCGAGACCGGCGTAATGATCGAGCCCTTTCCCGTACCCGGGAAGATAGCACTCTATCTGGAGGATAGAGACCATGCGGATGCCAATTTCAGCTCCGACGCAGGTGACACGATCGGAGTCCGAATTGCCGGCGTCGGCAGCCGCGGCTCCGTCTTCTATATCCCAGGCTGCGCGCGCATCGATGCCCGCTTACGCGCGCGTCTCACCGATGCCGCCTGTCTTTTGTTCGACGGCACGGTCTATACCGACGATGAGATGATCGTCGCCGGTGTCGGTCAGAAAAGCGGCGCGCGCATGGGGCATCTGGCGATCTCGGGAGAACTGGGTTCGATCGCAGGCTTGGCCGATGTGAAGGTCGGCCGTCGCCTCTTCGTCCACATCAACAACACCAACCCCATCCTTGACGAGAATTCCGCCGAGCACGCGGCGGTCAAGGCGGCAGGCTGGGAAATCGCAAACGACGGGATGGAGATGGAATTTTGAGCGACTTCCGCGATGCAGCAAAAGGCGGACTCTCCACGAGCGCTCTCGAAGCCGTATTGAGGCAGGTTGGCGCCGAGCGTTATCACAATCGCCATCCCTTTCACCACAGGATGACCAGCGGCGCATTGTCGAAGGCCGAGATGAAGGCCTGGGCGCTGAACCGCTATTGCTATCAGGCGGTCATCCCGCGCAAGGATGCCATGATCCTCGTGCATGCCGAGGATCCGGCGTTTCGCGCCGCTTGGCGCAAACGAATCGAAGACCATGACGGCGAGGACGGCTGGAGCGGCGGCATCGCGCGCTGGCTGCATCTGGCAACTTCGCTCGGCCTGGACGCCGAGGCCGTGAAGAGCGAAAGGCTGGCACTGCCGGCGACTCGCTTCGCGGTCGGCGCTTACCTTTCCTTTTGCACAAACCGGTCGCTGTTCGAGGCGGTCGCGTCCTCGCTGACCGAGATGTTCTCGCCACTCATCATCGGCGAGCGGGTGCCGGCAATGCTGGCCAAATACGACTACATCACCGAGGATACACTGGCCTATTTCAGGCAACGGCCCGAACAAGCCTCGCGTGACGCCGACTTCGCCCTCGCCTACGTGCTCAGCCATGCCGATACGGCGGAGCGCCAGCAGCAGGCAATCGATGCACTGGTGTTCAAATGCGATATACTCTGGGCCATGCTTGACGCGCTTCAACACGCCTATGGCGAGCAGGGAAACATACCGCCCGGCGCCTTCCAGCCCGAGGCAGCCCTATGATGGCGCTGCGCGAAAGAGCCGTGGTGTCGTTGCGATCGGCACCTTCGCTGCCGAAGCACGTGCGCATACAATACGACTCCGTGCGGCAGGCATTCGCCGTGCTTTCACCGGAAAAGATATTCTGGCCGAACGATGTCAGTCTCGACATATTGCGTCGCTGCGATGGACGGTCCACGGTCGGCGACATCATTGCCGGCCTTGCCGCGGATTATGAGGCCGAACAGGAGGCCGTGGCGACCGACGTCATCGCCTTCCTGCAGGAATGGTCGGACAAGCTGTTGGTGAGGCTATGAGCACGCCCCTCCTCCCTCCAATCGGCATGCTGGCGGAACTGACGCATCGCTGCCCGCTGCAATGCCCTTATTGCTCCAATCCGCTCGAACTGCTGAAGGCCAATCGCGAACTCGACACAGAGACCTGGCTCGCCCTGTTCTCGGAGGCCGCCAATCTCGGAGTGCTCCAGGTGCATCTGTCCGGTGGCGAGCCGACACTGCGCCGCGACCTCGAGCAATTGATCGCCGGGCTTGCGGGGCGCGGCGTCTACACCAATCTGATTACCGCGGGCGTTGGCATCGTCGAGGGCCGTATAGAGGCATTTGCCGAAGCCGGCCTCGACCATCTGCAACTGAGCTTTCAGGGCGCACGGCCGGCGACCACCGATCGCATCGGCAACCACAAGGGCGCTCACGAAAAGAAGCTGGAAACGGCACGCCGTGCGCGCGCCGCCGGTCTGCCTCTTACCATCAACGCGCCGATCCATCGCCATAACATCGAGGAAGTGCCGGAATTCATCGATCTCGCCCTTTCGCTGGGCGCGGAGAGGCTTGAGATCGCCAATGTGCAGTATGCCGGCTGGGCGTTGACCAATCGCGATCAACTGATGCCCGAGCGTGAAGCGGTCGACAGGCAGGCGGAGATCGTCGCGGAGGCACAGGAGCGGTTGGCCGGCATCATCAACATCGATTTTGTGACGCCGGACTATTTCGCGATCTATCCGAAGCCGTGCATGGGCGGCTGGGCGCGTGACGCCTTCATGGTGACGCCAGACGGCACCGTACTGCCCTGCCATGCCGCACAGACGATCCCGTCGCTCAGCTTCGAGCGTTTCGAACCACGCAAGCTGTCCTCGATCTGGGCCGATTCGCCTGCGTTCAATGCCTTTCGCGGTACGGACTGGATGCAGGAGCCGTGCCGCAGCTGTGACCGGCGCGAGATCGACTGGGGCGGTTGCCGCTGTCAGGCGATGGCGATCGCCGGCGATGCCGCTGCAACGGACCCGGCTTGCGCGAAATCGCCGATCCATGCTCGCATGGCGATGCTGATCGACGAAGCCAAGCGCATTGCCACAGCTCCTTCCAGAGAAGAATCATTCGTCTACCGGCGGATCGGTGCGGTGACCGAATCCGCCTGACCTGGCGAGAAAGCGCTTCTCACCCCCTCGGCAAGACGCGTAGCGTCTGCTCGTCAAACAATGGCTCGTCCTGGCCGATGCGCACAAACAGCAGGCTGTGCCCCTCACCCGCCGGCACCTCGAAATACTGGATGCCGTCAGGCATTTCGCCCCAGACGCCGCAGGGCGGCTCCGGAATCTCGTTGGGATCGGCAAGTGCTTTCAGCTCTTTCGCATAGGCGGCGTCGGGGCTGAATGTGTAGCGTTTGACGCCGGCGGGTACTGTGCTCTCGGTGTAAGGCGTCAGCACGCAGCCGGCGCTGACAGTCTTGTCGGTCTTTTTCAGGAACAGGCGCTGTAAGGCAGCCTCGGCGGTTTCACCAGGCTTGACGTCGAAGACCTCGACAAGAGGATCGGCCTCGCCGCCGTCGCTGTATTTGATGGCGAGCGCGTTGCCGGTGAGTTCGAAATGGATCTGGCGAAAGCCGAAGTCGCAGCGTTGCGCCCAGGCGGCCAGCCCGACAGTCTTGTCCGTCAGTCTTTCCCAGACGCATTTGTCGATCGGCGGGCGCGACGGCGCCGGCTCGTCCGCCACGGCGGATATCGTTGCGGATGCAAGCAGGGCGCTGGCCCCGATGATCGATCTCATGGCGCTATTCATCGCTGCATCCTGTCAAAGTGAAGGCATCCCACGCCGAGCCGTCTGGATTGGTGTTGGCGAAATCAGCCCATTCGGTGAAAGCCGCCCCGAAATCGGGCAAAAGCAGCCCTTTCGGCGCCGGTGTCGCTTCGCGCGAATTCAATTGTTCGGCGCCACCGCCGGTCAAGGCATAGACCTGGCCATCCCATATCCTGCACAGCCCACTGCCGTCCTGCAGCCCCGCTTCGCGGTCGTCGTCGGTGCAGGTGTGGCGGATGGTGCCGAGCGGAAAGGAATTCCTGCCGTTGGTCCAGGTGACGTCGGCCGGCAGGCTCATGCCGGTGTTGGGCACGCTCAGCGAAAAGACTTGCGTCGTCAGCGCCGCCGGCTCGTTGGCGAGCGGCCGGAATTGCATGACAGCGCCCGAGCGCGGCTCCCGATAGGTGGCGTGGCTCAGCAGACATTCCTTGGCGCTCGCTGCCTGCATCGGGCCGAGCAGCCCCGCGAAAACCAAGGCCAGTTTGCGGTTGATCATCAAATGTCTCTGAAAGGGTTGGAAGCCAAGCCCGGCTGCCCACACAGTCGCATCATCCGTGCGAAACCATAAGCGAAATCCCGAGCCATCATATTTATCCGCACTCGGACGAAAACTTGCGCCTCGCAAGGTCCGTCAGTCTGTATGGTCGAGCGCAGAGGCGACGGAGACAGAGCGGTGATGCGGCGTTTGGTGATGACGATGGCACTATTCGCATTCGCGGTTAGCCCCGCGCTGGCGGCGGCGCCCTATGTCGGGACGTGGTCCGGCGACCGGCTGAATTGCAATGCGACCGCCGATATCCAACGCCAGACGCTCTTCACCGTCGATCGGTCGGCCCTGTCGCTTCCCGAGCTCGGCTGCGAACGCGCCACCTTTCGCAAAAGCCCGACCGGCTGGGTGGTGCATGCAAGCCAATGCTACGGCTCTGACCCGTCGCTCGAGGAACCGTTCGCGCGTGTCATCCATATCGTGAGGCATGGGGCCACGCTGCGGTTCACCTGGCCCGGCTTCGACAGCGGACCCCTCGTCCGCTGCTGATGGCATCCGGCGCCTCAGAACAGCCCGACCAGAAACGCAGCGCCACCGAGAAAGCCTGCCGAGCAGATCCACAGCAGCCAGAGTCCCCGGACCCGGCATTCGAGCACCGCCGATCCGGGGTTGGCGGGGTCATAGTGCACGTCGACCTTACTGCCTTCGACATACTGCCGTGCCTGGCCGCCGACGAGGCCGGGCAACGAAGCCGTCACGGTGGCGCCGAAGGTCACACGATCGGCGGTGTAGCGCTGGCCGGCGACGTCATAGGCGTAGACGATGCGGGATTTGAAGACGGTGCTCCAGCGTCGATAGCCTGAATGGCTTCGGAGCGCCTGCAGGCCCGAGGCATTGATGCGGCCGGCCGCGACCGGCCATTTTGCCGCCTGCTCCGCCATTGATTTCTGGGCGCAACCCATGCGCAGGATGAACAGCCCCATGAACAGCAGCAGCGCTCCCGCGCCGAGATTCTGCGGCTTGGGCAGATGCGGCCCGATCGCCTCCAGCAGACCGCCGACGGAAAACACCAGCGCCAGCGCGCCGACCACCATTCCGGCCGAGAGCTGGATCATGAACTTGAAGGCGCCATCCGGCATGGTGCGCTCGATCACGGCTTTGCTCGGATCGGCCGGATTGTAGAAGACAGTCACCTCCGCGCCACGGGGAAACTGGGCAAGGGTCTCAGCGACTTCGAAATTTCCCAAATTCTCCTTCACACTGTAGCGCGAGCTTTGAAATTTCTTGCTGCCGACCTTGTATTCGAAGGTGATCGCCGGAAAATTGCGCATTTCGGTCGTATCAGTGCTGTCCGAGCCAACGCCCGAGCTTCTGACCTCGCGTGCCTCGACGCGCGACGAGATGATCTTTCCCGGCGTCGGCAGCCAGCGGCTGAGTGCCTTCACCTCTCGCCATTTCATGAAGGTGATGAACGACAGCGCGCCCGCGACCACGCAGGCAAAGCCGACAAGCATGATCTTGAGTTCCAACTCGTCTCCCCCCAGGAGTGCAGGAACCCGCACATAGACAGCATGGCCGCGGCAATGTCTTGTATTTTCGCAAAGTCTGATGTGACCGGCCGGGCCATCTCGATGGTGCGCCCCGTGCACTCTTTAGTCGTTGATCGCCATGACGCGAACAAAGCCTTCCAGCTGGAGCGCGCGATCGCGAATGGCGTTGGTGGCGTCCGAAGCCTGCATGGGCACGTACATCGTGCCCTGCCGGGTTTCGTAGAGCGCCCCGCGCCTTCGCGTCGCTGTCGCGGAAGGCCAGCCAGGCGTGCTGTGACAGGCGGAGCTGTTGAGCCGCCTCGCGCGGCAGTTTGCGTATGAGCGTCGCATAGGCGGCATTCATCCGGCGATCATAGTCGCTCGCGGCTGTCGCCTCGCACTCGATTTGACCGGCCGTGGAAGCATCGGCGGCGTCGTTCAGGCAGCGGTCGAGTACGACAGCGGTAGTGTCTTCGAGAACCGAGGCCGCCAGGTTCGCCGGCGATATCGCCACCAACAAACAGATCGCTCCACTTATGGCGGAAAGTCTCCAACTGGGGTGCCCAATCCGCATTTTACCTCCGAAGCATGATTCCAAAGCACGGTGAGAACCGGGCTCTGCCAACCCTGCCGCGTGGGACCGCCGCGGGCATGCCGCCAATCAGCAGGTCGACCTGTCTCAGTTGGCGTCGGCTACCGTCTGCCGTCCGCCAGCCCAGGCGCGCCATTGCCGTTCGTCGCCATGGAAGACATTGAGGTCTATGCGGCCGGTGACGCCGTGCGACAGGCCGGAGCCGGAATACTGCCAGAACAGCCATTTGCGGCCGGGATAGACCTTTGACGGATGCTGGGCCACGGCACGCAGCCAGAACGGATAGTCGAGGAATTCGCCCCTGAGATTGTCGCGGTAGAAATCGGGCGCGGTGTAGATGATGGGCCGCTGGCCGTAATGGCGCTCCAGCTTGTCCATGAACACCTGCATCTTTTCCAGCACCTTTTCGCGCGACGGCCGCCGCTTGCAGCTGGACTCGCCGTTCCACTCGACGTCGATCACCGGCGGCAGAGCGCCTTCGACCCTGGGCACGTTGCGGATGAACCAGTCCGCCTGCTCGCCAGCCGTGCGGCACCAGTAGAAGAAATGGTAGGCGCCGCGCTTCAAGCCGGCGGCGTCGGCGTTGCGCCAGTTTTTCATGAACATCGGATCGAGGTGGTCGCCACCGTCGGTCGCCTTGATGTAGGCGAAGTTGGCGCCCTGGGCCCGCAATTTGTTCCAGTTCACGTTGCCTTGCCAACGCGAGACGTCGACGCCGTGCACTGCAAGGCGGCGAGGCGAACCCTTGCCGAAATTGATCGGCTTGGCGTCGCGAAAACCGTAACGGGTGAGCGGCCCGGCAAGCATGGCTGGTGCCGCTCGGGTCAACAGCTTGGGCGGCGATACCAAGGCTGCCGACTCGACCGGCAGCCCGCCGACGTCAGGCAC
>NZ_RZQL01000253.1 GCF_003997935.1 Mesorhizobium sp. M7A.F.Ca.US.006.01.1.1 | reverse complement strand
CTTCTCGCTTTCCTGGCGGCAGAACTCATAGCCGAAATCCTTGCGCATCTGCGCATAGGGATTGTCGACGCCGTTCTTGTGGTTCTTGGCGGCAATCATGGCCAGCGCATCCGACTGGTCGCCGTAGCGCTGAAAATAGGCCTGCGCGATCTTGCCGAAGACGCCGGCGAAACCCGCCGGTGTCTCGCCATCCTCGGGCAGATAGGACGCCTTGAGCAGGTTTTTGCCGATCTCCGGCCCAGGCGTCGTCGTCATCTGCTCGGCACCGACCACCAGCACGATGCGGGCGGCATTGGCGTCGATGGCGCGGATCCCTTGGCGGACCGCCGCCGATCCGGTGGCGCAAGCATTTTCGACGCGCGTCGCCGGCTTGAAGCGCAGCCGGTCGTCGGCCTGCAGCACCAGGCTGGCAGTGAAATCCTGCGCCGAAAAGCCGGCGTTGAAATGGCCGAGCACGATCTCGTCGACCTCGTCGGGTCCGATGCCGGCATGGTCGAGCGCGTCCGTTGCCACCTTGACGATGAGGTTTTCGAGCGTTTCGCCCTCAAGCTTGCCGAAGCGCGAATGCGCCCATCCGACTATGCATGCGGTCATGGCGGTCTCCATCCTTGGCGCCGGCCTAGCATGTGGCTCACGGCGCGTCGCATCTATTGTTCAAAGATAAACAATCGGACCCACTTCGTGAAGGGCTGGAGCGAGACAATCGCTTGGTACAGACGAAGCCGGTGCCGATTTTTTTGTTGATTGACGCGTCAATAAAAAATAATCCTGTTTTCTCAAGGGATCATGGCGAGATGCCGAAAGTCGGAATGGAACCGCTGCGCCGCAAGGCGCTTATCGACGCGACGATCTCCGCGATCGGCGAACGCGGTTCGCTCGACGTCACCATGTCCGAGATCGCCGGACGCGCCGGCGTTTCATCAGCTCTCGCCCATCATTATTTCGGCGCAAAGGACGAGTTGTTGCTGGCGACGATGCGGCACATCCTGGCCGAACTGACCATCGATATGCGACGCGCCCTTCAGTCAGCTGCCACCCCGCGCGAACGGGTGTCGGCCGTGGTCGCCGTCAACTTCTCCGACATCCAGTTCCAGCCGGAAACCATCGCCGCCTGGCTCGCCTTCTATGTCGAGGCGCAGAAATCATCGGCCTTGCGCCGGCTGCTCAAGGTCTATGCACGGCGGCTGCATTCGAACCTGATGAGCGGGCTGACCGGCATCCTGCCCAGAGGCGAAGCGGACCGCGCCGCCGAAGCGACTGCGGCGATGATCGACGGGCTCTACATCAGGCGGGCGCTGAAAGACGGCGTGCCTGACGCCGCGACCGCGATCGCGCTGGTCGAGGACTATCTCGAAACCAAACTCGACGAACGGCCTAAACAGTGACAATGAAGCGACCCAATTTTCTGATCGTCATGGTCGACCAGCTCAACGGAACCCTGTTTCCGGACGGCCCGGCGGAATTTCTGCACACACCGCATCTGAAAGCGCTGGCCGCGCGTTCGGCGCGCTTTGCCAAAAACTACACGGCGTCGCCGCTCTGCGCACCGGGCCGTGCCTCGTTCATGAGCGGGCAATTGCCGTCGCGCACCGGCGTCTATGACAATGCGGCCGAATTCGCCTCGTCGATTCCGACCTTCGCCCATCATTTGCGCGCCGCCGGCTACTACACCTGCCTGTCGGGCAAAATGCATTTCGTTGGGCCGGACCAGTTGCACGGTTTCGAGGAGCGACTGACGACCGACATTTATCCTGCCGATTTCGGCTGGACGCCGGATTACCGCAAGCCCGGCGAGCGTATCGACTGGTGGTACCACAATCTGGGCTCGGTGACCGGCGCCGGCGTTGCCGAGATCACCAACCAGATGGAGTATGACGACGAGGTCGTGTTCCTCGCCACGCAGAAGCTCTATCAGCTTTCGCGCGAACAGGACGATGCGAACCATCGGCCCTGGTGCCTGACCGTATCGCTGTCGCACCCGCACGATCCCTACGTCGCGCGCAAGCAATATTGGGATCTTTATGAGCATTGCCAGGCGCTGGATCCGGAAACCGGGTTCATCGCGCATAACGAGCAGGATGCGCATTCTCGTCGGCTGTACCACGCCAGCGACTATCCTTCTTTCGAGATCACGCCGGACCAGGTGCGTCGCTCGCGACAGGGCTATTTCGCCAACATCTCCTATGTCGACGACAAGCTGGGCGAGATCCTGGATGTTCTCGAGCGCACCCGCCTGGCCGACGACACAATCATCCTCTTCTGCTCGGACCACGGCGACATGCTCGGCGAGCGCGGCCTGTGGTTCAAGATGAGCTTCTTCGAGGGCTCTGCGCGGGTGCCGCTGATGATTGCCGGCAAGGGCGTTCACGCCGGGCTGATCGAGACGCCGGTTTCCAATCTTGATGTGGCGCCGACGCTTTGCGACCTCGCAGGCATCGACATCGCTGCGATCGCGCCGTGGACCGACGGCCAGTCGCTGCTGCCGCTCACCAAGGGTATCGAGCGCACCGAGCCGGTGCTGATGGAATATGCCGCCGAAGGGTCCAACGCGCCTTTGGTGGCGATCCGCGACGGCAGATACAAATTCGTCCATTGCGAGCTCGATCCGCCGCAACTGTTCGATCTGGAAGCCGATCCGCTCGAGCGGATCAATCTGGCCGACGACCCCGCCAATGCGGGCCTGGTGGCGGCCTTCATGGACAAGGTCCAGGCGCGCTGGGATATGGCCGGCTTCGATGCCGCCGTCCGCGAAAGCCAGGCGCGCCGCTGGGTCGTTTATCCGGCGCTACGCAACGGTGCCTATTACCCCTGGGATTTCCAGCCGCTGCAAAAGGCTTCCGAGCGTTACATGCGCAATCACATGAACCTCGACAATCTCGAAGAGAGCAAAAGGTATCCGCGAGGCGAATGATGTCAGACCTTCTCGTCCCTTCCCTCGACCATCTCAAGCAGGCTTATGCCGTCACATCCAGGGCGACGCAGATTACACCGCTGCTGGAATCGACGGCACTGGCCCGAGAGACGGGGGCGGCACGCGTCTTCATCAAGCCGGAATCGCTGCAATGGGCCGGCTCATTCAAGGTGCGCGGCGCCTATTGGCGCCTGAAGCAGCTTTCCACTGATGAGGCCAGGAAAGGCGTCGTCGCCTACTCCTCCGGCAATTTCGCGCAAGGGCTGGCGGCTGCCGGCCAGGCGCTCGGCATTCCCGTCACCATCGTCATGCCGATCGACGCACCGGCCGCCAAGCGTGATGCCACGGCCGGCTATGGCGCCCGCGTCGTGCTGACCGACCATGGCGAGCGCGCGCGTGAGGAAGTCGCCGCCGCCAAGGCACGCGAGATCGCCGAAACCGAAGGCTTGGCCCTGCTGCATCCATTCGACGATCCGGAGATCGTCGCCGGCCAGGCGGGCGCCGGCCTCGAAGCGCTTGACCAACTCGAAGCCAAAGGTGCCAGCGCCGACCTCTTGTTCTGCTCGGTCGGCGGCGGTGGGCTGATCGGCGGCGTTTCGCTCGCCTTCCACTATCTGTCGCCCGCCACAGAGATCATCGGCGTCGAGCCGGAAGGTTTCAACGGCATGGGCTCGTCGCTGGCACATGGCAGCATCGAGACGATGCCGATCGGGCCGAAATCGATATGCGACGGTTTGATGTCGCGACGGCCGGGCGATGCTCCGTTCGCGGCGGTGAAGACCGCCGGCGTTCGCGGCATCACCGTCGACGATTCCTCGGTGCGGCGCGCCATGCGGATCGCCTTCGAGCGCATGAAGCTGGTGCTCGAGCCATCGGGGGCGGCGTCGATCGCGGCATTGCTCGGCGGCAAGGTGGATGTGAAGGACAAGACCGTCCTTGTTGTGGCTACCGGCGGCAATGTCTCGCTCGCCGATTTCATGGCGCATATGAACCATGCTTGAAGCGGATTTCGTCATCATCGGCTCCGGCTCGGCCGGCTCGGCCATGGCTTATCGCCTGTCGGAGGACGGCAAGCATTCGGTCATCGTCATCGAATTCGGCGGCAGCGATATCGGGCCGCTGATCCAGATGCCGTCGGCGCTGTCGATCCCGCTCAACATGAGCCTCTACGACTGGGGCTTTGCCAGCGAGCCGGAACCGCATCTCGGCGGCCGCGTGCTGGCGACACCGCGCGGCAAGGTCATCGGTGGTTCATCCTCGATCAACGGCATGGTCTATGTGCGCGGCCACGCCCGCGATTTCGACCACTGGGCCGAAGAGGGTGCGGCCGGTTGGGGCTTCGCTGACGTGCTCCCCTATTTCAAGCGCATGGAGGACTCGGACGGCGGCGAGGATGGCTGGCGCGGGCACGGCGGCCCGCTGCATGTGCAGCGCGGCTCGCGTAAAAATCCGCTCTATGGCGCCTTTGTCGAGGCCGGCCGCCAGGCCGGGTTCGAACTGACCGACGACTATAATGGCTCCAAGCAGGAAGGATTTGGGCCGATGGAGCAGACCATAAGCGGCGGCCGCCGCTGGTCTGCCGCATCAGCCTATCTGAAGCCGGCGCTGAAGCGCAAAAATGTGAGTCTGGTCAAGGGCTTTGCGCGGCGGGTGATCATCGAGAATCAGCGCGCTATCGGCGTCGAGATCGAAGCTCACAAACAGATTCAGGTCGTTAAGGCGCGACGTGAGGTGATCGTCGCCGCATCGTCGATCAATTCGCCGAAGATCCTGATGCTGTCCGGCATCGGCCCGGCCGAACATTTGCGCGAAAACGGCATTCCGGTGGTGGCCGACAGACCCGGCGTCGGCCGCAATTTGCAGGACCATATGGAGCTCTACATCCAGCAGGAATCATTGCTGCCGATCACGCTCAATTCGGTGCTGAATCCGTTCTCGAAAGCACTCATCGGGGCGCAGTGGCTGTTCCTCAAGACCGGGCTTGGTGCCACCAACCATTTCGAAGCGGCGGCCTTCGTGCGCTCACGTGCAGGCGTCGACTACCCCGACATCCAGTACCATTTCATCCCTGCCGCTGTCCGCTATGACGGCAAGGCAGCGGCCAAGTCGCACGGCTTCCAGGCGCATGTCGGGCCGATGCGCTCGAAGTCGCGCGGCTCGGTGACGCTGCGCTCGCCGGACCCGAAATCGAAACCGGTGATCCACTTCAACTACATGTCGCATCCAGACGACTGGGCCGAGTTCCGCCACTGCATCCGGCTGACACGCGAGATCTTCGGCCAGTCGGCGTTCGACCTCTATCGGGGCACGGAAATATCGCCGGGCAGCCACGTGCAGTCGGACGACGATCTCGACATCTTCATCAGGGATCACGCAGAGAGCGCCTACCATCCTTGCGGCACCTGCAAGATGGGCCGCGCCGACGACATGATGAGTGTCGTCGATCCGGAGTGCCGGGTCATCGGCGTCGAAGGATTGCGGGTCGCCGATTCCTCGATCTTCCCGCGTGTCACCAACGGCAATCTCAATGCGCCGTCGATCATGACCGGCGAGAAGGCATCCGACCACATCCTTGGCCGCACGCCGCTGGCGCCGTCCAACCAGGAACCATGGATCAATCCGCGCTGGCAGGCGTCGGACAGATAGAGCATGATCGTGTGACTGCACGATCCGCATGCCGCGAAAGACAATCTGGAGACTTCCATGCGCGCTCAGCCCACGGCATCGCACTATGTCAATGGACGCTACATCGAGGACGAGGGCGGCGCGCCGCTGCCGGTCATCTATCCGGCAACCGGTGAGACCATTGCCATGCTGCGTTCGGCGACGCCGAACGTGCTGGAGCTCGCCGTCGAGGCAGCGCGGGCGGCGCAGCCCGCCTGGGCGCGGTTGAAGCCGGTCGAGCGCGGGCGCATCCTGCGCCGCGCCGCCGACATATTGCGCGCCCGCAACGCCGACCTCGCCCGCATCGAGACATTGGATACCGGCAAGGCGATCCAGGAAACGCTGGTGGCGGACGCCCCTTCGGCGGCGGACTGCCTTGAATACTTCGGCGGTGCGGTTGCCGCCTACAATGGCGAGTCGGTCGATCTCGGCGGACCCTTCGCCTACACAAGGCGCGAAGCGCTCGGCGTCTGTGTCGGCATCGGCGCCTGGAACTACCCGATCCAGATCGCCGGCTGGAAATCGGCGCCGGCGCTCGCCATGGGCAACGCCATGGTGTTCAAGCCATCGGAAAACACGCCGCTGTCGGCGCTGGCGCTGGCCGAGATCTACAGCGAGGCCGGGCTGCCCGACGGCCTGTTCAATGTCGTGCAGGGCTATGGCGATGTCGGCGCCGGGCTTGTCGGCCACGATGTCGTCGCCAAGGTCTCGGTGACCGGTTCGGTGCCGACCGGCCGCAAGGTGCTGTCGCTGGCCGGCTCAAAAATGAAGCACGCGACGATGGAGCTTGGCGGCAAATCGCCGCTGATCGTCTTCGACGACGCCGATGTCGAGAACGCCATTGGCGGCGCCATGCTCGGCAATTTCTATTCGACCGGCCAGATCTGCTCCAACGGCACGCGCGTCTTCGTGCAGAGCGGCATCCACGACCGCTTTGTCGCCCGTCTGATAGAGCGGACCAAGAAAATCCGCATTGGCGACCCGCTCGACCCCGAAACCCAGATGGGGCCGCTGGTCTCCAAGGCGCAGCACGACAAGGTGGTCGGCTATATCGAAATCGGCAAGCAAGATGGCGCCATTCTCGCCTGCGGCGGCAATGTGCCCTCGTTGCAGGGTTTCCAGGGTGGCTTCTTCATCGAGCCGACCGTGTTCACCGGCGTTACCGACACTATGCGCATCGCCCGCGAGGAGATTTTCGGGCCTGTCATGAGCGTGCTGAAATTCGATGGCGAGGACGAGGTGATCGACCGCGCCAACGACACGGAATTCGGTCTCGCCGCCGGCGTCTTCACGCGCGACCTGCCGCGCGCCCACCGCGTCATCGCCGAGCTGCAGGCCGGCACCTGCTGGATCAACGCCTACAATCTGACGCCGGTGGAAATCCCGTTCGGCGGCTTCAAGCAGTCAGGCATCGGACGCGAGAATTCGCTGGCGGCACTGGCACTCTATTCGCAGCTGAAGTCGGTGTATGTCGAGACCGGGGATGTAGCGAGCCCGTATTGATCCAAGCCTCTACGCCTTCGGGTCGGCCGTGCTGTCCAGATACTGGGTCAGCGCGCAGACCAGATGATAGAAGATGCTGGCTGGCACGTCCGATGCCAGTGAGCGGCCGCGCTCGTCGATGCGGTCGATCCACAGGCCGAGCGGCGCCGGGTCGATGTGCCAGCGGAACAGCCGGCCGACGCGCGCTTCGATTTCCGGCTTGAGATCAGGGCCGCCCGAGCCATCCAGCGCGATCGCCGCCTTCACCGCTTCGGCCTGCGGCCAGCTGCGTGATATCAGGTCGAGCGGCAGGCCCTGCCGCGAGACGGCGCCATAGGCAAGCCCGGTGGCGCGGTTGAGGCCATTGGCGGTGGCCGATGCGTAAAGTTTCCGGGCAAAGCCGCTCAACTCGGCCTGACCGCTGCGCCCGGCGAAATCGACCAGCAAGGAGGCCCATTCGAAATGGTGGCCCGGCTCGGTCCATGAGCCCTTTTCGCCGGCGGATGGTTTCCATTCGGCATCGAAATACTCGCCAAGCGTCCAGCTTTCCGGATCGAAGAAATGACTGCGGAAGAGGTCGATGATACGCGCCGCGCGGCGCAGATGAGCGCGCTCGCCGGTCGCCTGGTGCCAAGCGAGGAAGGCCTCGAGCAGGTGCATATGCGGGTTGGAGCGGCGTTCACCTTTGCCGTCCGATGTCTCAAGGAAGCCGGTCATGCGGCTGTCTTCGAGATGCGCATCGAGAAAGGCGAAGGTTTCCTCGCCGAGGCGCAAGGCGTCGGCATTGCCCGACATATGCGCATGCGCCAGTGCCAGGAGCACGCAGGAATGATCGTAGGCGTCCTCGGTGGCGTCGGCGACCGAACCGTCGACATTCAGCGTCCGAACCCAGCCGCCTTTATCGGTGCGGCCCTTGCCGGCCATGAAGGCGATGCCGTGGCTGATCAGCCGGTCGGCCGGACCGTCCCAGCCGCGCGCCCGGGCGACGGCGAAGGCATAGACCTGCCTTGCCATGGTGCGCATACGCTTGGGCTTCATCAACGGCGAGGCGTCCAGGGCAAGCGCTTCGTGAAAACCGCCATGGCGTTCGTCGACGCCCGATGTCGACCACAGCGGCAAGGTCTCCTGAAACAGCCAGTGGTGCACGCGCCGCCGCCAGGCGCCGCTTTCGATGACGCGGTCATGCGCCGGCGTGAACCTGGTTTCCAGGCGACCCGATTTTTCAAGCTGCTCGACGATCTTCTTGACGTGTTGGCTGTGGCTGACCGGGGCGACGAAGGTGGCATCCGATGTCGAAACGATGGCGATGTCCTTCATGCCGATCGCCGACAGCAGGCGGCCGTCACTCCGGATGTAGGAATTCTCGCAGTCGATAGCGACGACATCGCCGATGATGACATTGCCCCGGTCGTCTGCGGGGCCGACATCGAGCAGCGACTGCCACGAGCCGAGATCGTTCCAGCGGAAGCCGGCCGGCACCATCGCGATGTCTTTTGCCCGCTCCATGATGGCGTAGTCGATCGAGTTCGGAGGAATGGCGGCGTAGAGTTCCAGCGGCATGTAAAGGCCGGACAGATCCGATGTCGCTGCCTTGTAAGCTGCTTCGGTGGCCTGCCAGATATCCGGCTGGAACGCTAAGAAGGCGTCACGCATGGTGCTGGCGCGAAACAGGAAGATGCCGGTGTTCCAGTAGAAGGTTCCGGCCTCGAGATAGCTTTGCGCAGTCGCAAGATCCGGCTTTTCGACGAAGCGCGACACGTCGAAGATGCCGCCGCTTTCGGCCGCGACCTCGATATAGCCGAAGCCGGTCTCGGGCTGTGTCGGCTTGATGCCGAACACCACCAGCCGGCCGCTACGCGCTGCCTCGATGCCGGCTTCGACGCTCTGCCAGAACTGGCGCGGGGTCGATATCTCATGGTCAGACGGCACCACCAGCACCAGGCTGTCGCCGAACTCGGACAGTGTGCGCAGCGTCGCCAGTGCGACGGCGGCCGCTGTGTTGCGCCCGGTCGGCTCGAACAGCGGCCCGCCGCCGGCAAGGTCGAGGCCGGCAAGATCGGCGTGGACACGATCGGCATGGCGCTCCGCGGCGATCAGGAAGATCGGGGTTTCGCCTTCCGGCCGGGCCGTCAGCCGACGCAAGGTCTTGGCCAGCATCGAGCCGTCGCCAGACAGATCGTGAAACTGCTTGGGATTGTCCTCGCGCGACAGCGGCCACAACCGCGAGCCGACGCCGCCGCTCATGACAAAACTGACAATCCGCTCGGTCATTCAACTACCATTCAAAAGGTCTGGTTGTAGGCGCCCACTTCGGGGCTGCGGCGCAGCACGGCGTCGACAGCCTCGAACATCTCCCGTCGACGCTGCGACGACACCGGGCTTTCGACGACCACGACCAGTTCCGGCTTGTTCGACGAGGCGCGCACCAGCCCCCAGGTGCCGTCCTCGGCAACGACACGCACGCCGTTGACGGTGATGAGGTCCGCGATCTTCTGGCCAGCGAAAACCATTCGATCCCGCTTCATGGCCTGAAAGTCGGCAACCACCCGCTCGACAACGCCATACTTCACATCGTCCGCGCAGTGCGGCGACATGGTCGGCGTGCCGAAGGT
>NZ_RZQL01000252.1 GCF_003997935.1 Mesorhizobium sp. M7A.F.Ca.US.006.01.1.1 | reverse complement strand
TGTTGAAGCCACGCTTCGGCAGGCGCCGGTAGAGCGGCATCTGGCCACCCTCGAAACCGTTGATGGCGACGCCGGAGCGCGCCTTCTGGCCCTTGACGCCGCGCCCGCCGGTCTTGCCGGAGCCGGAGCCGATACCACGGCCGAGACGCTTCTTGGAGTGCGTCGCGCCGTCCTTGTCACGCAGATCGTTGAGTTTCATCTGAGTTCTCCTGCGCTCTGGCTCAGCCCTCGTCCACGACGCGGACGAGATGCTGGACGGCAGCGATCATGCCGCGCACGGAGGGCGTATCTTCCAGCGTGCGCTGCTTGTGCATCTTGTTGAGGCCGAGGCCGACCAGCGTCGCGCGCTGTTCCTTCGGACGGCGGATCGGCGAACCGATCTGCTCAACGGTGATGGTCTTGGTTGCTTTCTTGGCCATGGTCAAAATCCCTGGTCAGATCGACTATTCTTCAGCCGCAACGGCGGTGCCGCGGCGGGCCTGAAGGGTCGAATACTTGATGCCGCGAGCAGCAGCCACATCCTTGGGATGCATCTGGCTCTTCAGCGCGTCGAAGGTGGCGCGAACCATGTTGTAGGGGTTCGACGACCCCATCGACTTGGCGACCACGTCATGCATGCCGAGCGTCTCGAAGACAGCGCGCATCGGGCCACCGGCGATGATGCCGGTACCTTGCTTGGCGGCGCGCAGCAGCACGCGTCCAGCACCCCAGCGTCCTTCGACGTCGTGATGCAGCGTACGGCCCGAGCGCAGCGGCACGAAAATCATGTCGCGCTTGGCCGATTCAGTTGCCTTGCGGATAGCTTCCGGCACTTCGCGCGCCTTGCCGTGACCAAAGCCGACGCGGCCCTTCTGGTCGCCGACGACGACGAGTGCTGCAAAACCGAAGCGACGGCCGCCCTTGACGACCTTGGCGACGCGGTTGATGTGGACGAGCTTGTCCACCATGCCGTCATCGCGTTCTTCACGATCGCGGCCGCGGCCGCCATCCCTACGTTCCTGTGCCATATCCTGTTCCTTGTTTTTTTCCGGAAGCACGGTTGCTGATAAGATCCGGTGCCTCGCCCCGAATAAATCGGGAAACGGTCACCGGGGGTGAAATCATTTCCTTCGCATAATCTTTATCCGAAAAGTCTGCAACTTTTCGGGATCATGCTTAGAAGCTCAAGCCACCTTCGCGGGCAGCCTCGGCGAGCGCCTTGACGCGGCCGTGATAGATGTAGGCGCCGCGGTCGAAGACGACTTCCTTGACGCCGGCCTTGGTGGCGCGCTCGGCGATCAGCTTGCCGATCGCGGTGGCGGCAGCGGTGTCGGCGCCGGTCTTGAGCGAACCCTTGAGGTCCTTTTCGAGCGTCGAAGCGGCAGCGATGGTGTGGCCCTTGGCGTCATCGATGACCTGCACGTAAATGTTCTTGGACGTGCGGTGGACCGACAGACGCGGACGCTCGCCGGCGACCTTCTTGATCTGACGACGGACGCGCTGCGCGCGGCGCTGCGTGGATTCCTTGGTACCCATGATGGTCTTCCTTGCCTTCAAAAAACGGGGGCCGCCATATGCGGTAGGCGAAAGCGCCTCCCGCGACCGCTCCCCGCGGCGTTACACTTCCTGGCTTGGCCTTTTCCGAAAAGTCTTCAACTTCTCAAGGCCAGGCCCATTACTTCTTCTTGCCTTCCTTGCGGACGATCTTCTCGCCGGCATAGCGGACGCCCTTGCCCTTGTAGGGCTCGGGACCACGATACTCGCGGATCTCGGCCGCAACCTGGCCGACCTGCTGCTTGTCGATGCCGGCCACGGTGATTTCAGTCGGCTTCGGCACCGTGATCGTGATGCCCTGCGGCGTCTCATAGACGACGTCATGGCTGAAGCCAAGCGCCAGCTGCAGGTTCTTGCCCTGAAGTGCCGCGCGATAGCCGACGCCGGTGATCTCGAGCTTCTTCTCGAAACCGTCCTTGACGCCCTGCAGGATGTTGACGATCTGCGTGCGCGACATGCCCCACTTGGAGCGGGCGGTCTTGGTCTGGTCGCGCGGCTGGACAGCGATCTCGCTGCCTTCCATCTTGACCAGCACTTCGTCGTTCACCACGAACTTCAGCTCACCCTTGGGGCCCTTCGCCGTCACGGTCTGGCCGTTGACGGTCGCGGTCACGCCCTGCGGCAGCGAAACGGGTTTCTTTCCAATACGAGACATTTTGTTGTCCTCGTCACTTCTCTTGTTTCAGGTCTCTGTCTTCGGGAACGATCCGAAGACCGGATTCCACTTTGCGGTCAACTGCCAGATCAGAAGATCTGGCAGAGGATCTCACCGCCGACGTTCTGTTCACGTGCTTCATGGTCGGCCATCACGCCCTTCGGTGTCGAAAGGATGGCGATGCCGAGGCCGTTGGCGACCTGCGGAATCGACTTGGCCGAAACATAGACGCGGCGGCCTGGCTTCGAGACGCGGGCGATTTCGCGCACGACCGGCGCGCCGTCGAAATACTTCAGCTCGATTTCGATTTCGGACTTGCCGTTGTCGAAGTCGGTCTGGCTGTAATCGCGGATATAGCCTTCAGCCTTCAGCACGTCGAGGACGCGGGTGCGCAGACGCGAAGCCGGCGTCGAAACGCTCGACTTCTTGCGGCCATACGCGTTGCGGATGCGGGTCAGCATATCGCCGAGAGGATCGCTCAATGACATGTTATGTCCTCCTTACCAGCTCGACTTGACCAGGCCCGGGATCTGGCCGTTATTGCCGAGATCACGAAGCGCGATGCGCGATACTTTGAGCTTGCGATAGTAGGCGCGCGGACGGCCGGTGACTTCGCAGCGGTTGCGGATGCGGATCTTGGCCGAGTTGCGCGGCATGGCGGCAAGCTTGAGCTGAGCGCGGAAGCGCTCTTCCATCGGCTTGGACTGGTCCATGATGATCGCCTTCAGGGCAGCCCGCTTGGGACCGTACTGGTCGGCAAGCTTGCGGCGCCTGTTGTTCTTCTCGACTGAGCTGGTCTTTGCCATTTCAGATTTTTCCTTTTCTCGCTGCCGTTACTGGCGGAAGGGGAAGTTGAAGGCCTTGAGCAATGCCCTGGCTTCGTCGTCCGTCTTCGCAGTCGTACAAACGATGACGTCCATGCCCCAGATCTGATCAACCTTGTCGTAGTTGATCTCCGGGAACACGATGTGTTCCTTGATGCCCATGGCGTAGTTGCCACGGCCATCGAAGCTCTTCGGATTCAGTCCGCGAAAGTCGCGGACGCGCGGCAGTGCGATGTTCACGAGGCGGTCGAGGAACTCGTACATGCGTTCCTTGCGCAGCGTGACCTTGGCGCCGATCGGCATCTTCTCGCGGACCTTGAAGCCGGCGATCGAGTTGCGGGCGCGGGTGACGACAGCCTTCTGGCCGGCGATCATCGCCAGGTCTTCGGCCGCGATCGAAGGCTTCTTCGAATCGGCGGTCGCTTCGCCAACGCCCATGTTCAGCACGATCTTGTCGATACGCGGAACCTGCATCTCGTTGTCGTAGCCGAACTGTTCCTGCAGCGCCTTGCGGATGGTCTCGTTGTAGACCTGCTTGAGGCGCGGCGTGTTCTGAGCCTTGGACTGTTTGCTTTCAGCCTTGGGCTTCGTGGTTTGAGCCTTAGCCATTGATGACTTCTCCCGAGCGCTTGGCGACGCGCACCTTCTTGCCGTCCTTCTGGAAGATGAAGCCGACGCGGGTCGGCTTGCCATCCTTGGGGTCGGCCAGCGCGATGTTCGACAGCTGGATCGGCGCTTCCTTGGTGATGATCCCGCCCTCTTGGGACTGGGACTGCTTCTGGTGACGGCGGATCATGTTGACGCCGCGCACCAGCGCGGTGTCTTCCTTCGGCTGTACCGAGAGGACTTCGCCCGAACGGCCCTTGTCCTTGCCGGCCAGCACGACGACCTTGTCGCCTTTTCTAATCTTTTGCATTGGTCCGGCTCCTTACAGCACTTCAGGCGCGAGCGAGATGATCTTCATGTGGTTCTTGGCGCGGAGTTCGCGCGGAACCGGTCCGAAGATACGCGTGCCGATCGGCTCTTTCTTGTTGTCGACGAGAACGGCCGCGTTCTTGTCGAAACGGATCACGCTGCCGTCCGGGCGGCGGATGTCCTTGGCCGTGCGAACCACGACCGCCTTCATCACATCGCCCTTCTTCACGCGGCCGCGCGGAATGGCTTCCTTGATCGACACCACGATGATGTCGCCCACGGAAGCGTATTTCCGCTTCGAGCCGCCCAGCACCTTGATGCACATGACACGACGGGCGCCGGAATTATCCGCGACGTCGAGGTTTGTTTGCATCTGAATCATGACTGGCCGCCTTCTTCTCTTCTAACGGGATGGGCTCAAAGCCCCTCCCCGGTCTGTCCAAAATTCGTTGTTTACGCCCGAGGTCAGGCTTGGTCCGAAGACACGACGATCCAGCGCTTGTCCTTGGAAATCGGCTTCGATTCCTGGATGAACACCTGATCGCCTACCTTGTGGGCGTTGTTCTCGTCGTGCGCCTTGTACTTCTTGGTCATGCGCACGGTCTTCTTCATCACGGGATGCGTGAAGCGCCGTTCGACCTTGACGACAACCGTCTTCTCGTTCTTGTCGCTGACGACGGTGCCCTGCAGAATGCGCTTTGGCATGGTTTTCGTCCTTAAGCCTTCTTAGCCGCGGACTTTTCCGCAGCGATGGTCTTGATACGCGCAATATCCTTACGGACCTGTCTCACGCGCGCGGTCTTCTCGAGCTGGCCGGTGGCCTTCTGGAAGCGCAGGTTGAACTGCTCTTTCTTCAGGCTGGCCAGGTCGTCGGTCAGCTGGTCCTGGGTCTTGGTCCGGATGTCTTCGGCTTTCATGATCAGCCCGTCCTTATTCTGCGATGCGCTGCACGAAGCGCGTCTTGACCGAGAGCTTGGCCGCGCCGAGACGCAGTGCCTCACGGGCGGTTTCTTCATTGACGCCGTCGATCTCGAACATGATGCGGCCCGGCTTGACGCGCGCCGCCCAGTAATCGACCGCGCCCTTGCCCTTACCCATGCGGACTTCGGTCGGCTTCGAAGTGACCGGCACGTCCGGGAAAATACGGATCCAGACGCGACCAGCGCGCTTCATTTCACGTGTGATCGCGCGGCGGGCCGCCTCGATCTCACGTGCGGTGACGCGGTTCGGCTCAAGCGCCTTCAGCCCGAAACCACCGAAATCCAGGTTGGTGCCGCCCTTTGCGGTACCATGGATACGGCCCTTGAACTGCTTGCGGAACTTTGTGCGCTTTGGCTGCAGCATCGTTCTAACTCCAAATTCCTAAATGTCTCAGGCGTTTTCGCGACGACGACCGCGTTCGCGATCACCACCACCGCCATGCGCTGCATCGCTTTCGCTGGCCCGACGCTCCGAAGCCATCGGGTCATGCTCAAGGATTTCGCCCTTGAACACCCAGACCTTGACGCCGCAGATGCCATAAGCCGTATGCGCTTCGGCCGTACCGTAGTCGACGTCCGCACGCAGCGTATGCAGCGGCACGCGGCCTTCGCGATACCATTCCATGCGCGCGATCTCGGCGCCGCCGAGGCGACCGGCGCAGTTGATGCGGATGCCTTCGGCACCGAGGCGCATCGCCGACTGAACGGCACGCTTCATGGCGCGGCGGAACGCGATACGACGCTCGAGCTGCTGGGCGATCGACTGGGCGACCAGGGTCGCGTCGATCTCCGGCTTGCGCACTTCAACGATGTTGAGGTGCGTCTCGGACTTCGTCATCTCCATCAGCTTCTTGCGAAGCTTCTCGATGTCGGCGCCCTTCTTGCCGATGATCAGACCCGGGCGCGCGGCGTGGATGGTGACGCGGCACTTCTTGTGCGGACGCTCGATCACGACCTTCGAGATGGCAGCCTGCTTGAGCTCCTTCTCGAGATACTTGCGGATCTTGATGTCCTCATGCAGCAGCTTGCCGTACTCGCCGGTGTTCGCGAACCAGCGCGAATCCCAGGTGCGGTTGATGCCGAGGCGAAGACCGATCGGATTGACTTTCTGGCCCATTATGCGGCCTCCCCTTTTTCTTCGACTTCACGAACGACGATCGTGAGGTGCGAGAACGGCTTCTCGATACGGCTGGCGCGACCGCGGCCACGGGCATGGAACCGCTTCATGACAATCGACTTGCCGACATAGGCTTCCGCCACGATCAGTGCATCGACATCCAGGTCGTGGTTGTTTTCCGCGTTGGCGATTGCCGATTCCAGCGTCTTCTTGACCGTGCCGGAAATCCGCTTGGCCGAGAATTCGAGATCGGAAAGCGCTGTCGCGACCTTCTTGCCGCGGATCAGCGCGGCAACGAGGTTCAGCTTCTGCGGGCTGATACGGATCGTGCGCAATACGGCGCGCGCTTCGTTATCAGCAAGCCTGCGCGGAGCTTTGGCCTTGCCCATGATTATTTCCTCTTCGCCTTCTTATCCGCGCCGTGACCGTAATAGGTCCGGGTCGGAGCGAATTCACCGAACTTGTGACCGACCATGTCCTCGTTCACCGAGACGGGAACATGCTTCTGGCCGTTGTAGACACCGAAGGTGAAGCCGACGAACTGCGGCAGGATGGTGGAGCGACGGCTCCACATCTTGATCACCTCATTGCGACCACCTTCACGAACCTTGTCCACCTTCTTGAGAAGGTAGCCGTCAATGAAGGGGCCTTTCCAAATCGAACGAGTCACTTGGCGTTACCTCTTCTTAGCTCTTGCGCTGATGGCGCGAGCGCAGGATGAACTTGTCGGTCGCCTTGTTGGACCGCGTCTTCTTGCCCTTGGTCGGCTTGCCCCAGGGCGAAACCGGATGGCGGCCACCCGATGTGCGGCCTTCGCCGCCGCCGTGCGGATGGTCGACCGGGTTCATGGTCACGCCGCGATTGTGCGGGCGCTTGCCACGCCAAACCGTGCGACCGGCCTTGCCGTCATTGATGTTGCCGTGGTCCGGATTGGACACGGCGCCGACAGTGGCCATGCAGGAGCCGTGAACCACACGCTGCTCGCCCGAATTGAGGCGCAGGATCGCCATGCCCTGGTCACGACCGACCAGCTGACCGTAACCACCTGCCGAACGAGCGACCTGAGCGCCCTTGCCCGGCTTCAGTTCGATGTTGTGGACGATGGTGCCGACCGGCATCGAAGCCAGCGGCATCGCATTGCCCGGCTTCACGTCGACCGACTCACCGGACACGATCTTGTCGCCGGGAGCCAGACGCTGCGGAGCGATGATGTAGGACAGCTCGCCATCGTCATACTTGATCAGCGCGATGAAGGCGGTGCGGTTCGGATCGTATTCAATGCGCTCGACCGTGCCGACGACGTCGAACTTGCGGCGCTTGAAGTCGATGATGCGGTACGAACGCTTGTGACCACCGCCGATGAAGCGGGCGGTGATGCGACCATGATTGTTACGGCCGCCCGACTTGGTCAGACCTTCGGTCAGACCCTTGACGGGCTTGCCCTTGTAGAGGCCCGAGCGGTCGACGATGACCAGCTGACGGGTGCTGGGCGTTACCGGGTTGAATTTTTTCAGTGCCATTGTTCTGTCCTCGCGGCCTTGCTCAGAGACCCGTCGCGACGTCGATCGACTGGCCATCGGCCAGCGTCACAACCGCCTTCTTGACGTCGCTCTGGCGGCCAACCGTGCCACGGAAGCGCTTGATCTTGCCCTTGCGGACAAGCGTGTTCACGGCCATCACCTTGACGCCGAACAGCGCTTCGACGGCGGCCTTGATTTCCGGCTTCGACGCCTTCTTGGCGACGTTGAAGACGACCTTGTTCTGCTCGGAGGCCATGGTCGACTTTTCGGTGATCGCCGGCGAGACGATCACGTCGTAATGACGAAGGTCGGTCATTTAAAGCGCTCCTCGAGAGCCTCGACGGCGGCCTTCGAAAGGACCAGCGTGCCGCGGCGCAGAATGTCGTAGACGTTGATGCCCTGGATGGGCAGCACGTCGATGTTGGGGATGTTCGTCGCCGCCAGCTTGAAATTCTTGTCAAGCTCGGCGCCGCCGATCAGCAAAGCGTTGGTCAGGCCCAGCGTCGCGAAATTCGCGATCAGCGCCTTCGTCTTGGCCTCGGTCAGCTTCAGCTCGTCGATGATGATGATCGACGCGCTCTTGGCTTTGGCCGAGAGAGCATGCTTGAGGCCGAGAGCACGAACCTTCTTCGGCAATTCGTGCTCGTGGCTGCGAACGACCGGGCCGTGGGCCTTGCCGCCGCCGCGGAACTGCGGAGCGCGTGCCGAATGGTGACGGGCGCGGCCCGTACCCTTCTGCTTGTACATCTTGGCGCCGGTGCGCGCGATCTCGGCGCGACCCTTGGTCTTGTGCGTGCCCTGCTGCTTCTTGGCAAGCTGCCAGCGCACGACGCGCTGCAGGATGTCTTCGCGCGGATCAAGGCCGAAAATCTCGTCGGAGAGTTCCACCTTGCCGGCGTCCTTGCCGCCCAGCGTTGTGATCTTGAGATCCATTATTCCGCTCCCTCTGTGGCCGGAGCCTCGTTCTTGGCGCCACTTTCGGCAGCAACGGCGCGGATCGCGGCAGGCTTCGGCGCATTGGCCGGCAGTGCCACCTTGGCCGCATCGCGGACCAGGATCCAGGCGCCCTTCGATCCGGGAACCGCACCGCGGATCAGGATCAGGCCGCGGTCGGCGTCGGTCGATACGATCTCGACATTCTGCGTGGTGACGCGGGTGTCGCCCATGTGGCCAGCCATATGCTTGCCCTTGAACACTTTGCCCGGGTCCTGGCGCTGGCCGGTCGAACCGTGCGTACGGTGCGAAACCGAGTTGCCGTGCGTTGCACGGCCACCGCCCATGTGGTGGCGCTTGATAACGCCCTGGAAACCCTTGCCGATCGTCGTGCCCGTCACATCGACCTTCTGGCCGGCGACGAAATGCTCGACGGTGATCTCGGCGCCGACATCGATCATGTTGTCGGCGGAGACGCGGAACTCGGCGACCTTCGCCTTCGGCTCGACGGAAGCGGTCGCGAAATGGCCGCGCATCGCCTTCGACGTGTTCTTCACCTTGGCAAGGCCAACGCCGAGCTGAACGGCGGTGTAGCCATTCTTCTCTTGCGTGCGCTGGGCCACGACCTGGCAGTTCTCCATCAGGAGAACGGTGACGGGAACATGTTCCCCGGCATCGTTATAGATGCGGGTCATTCCCACCTTCTTTGCAATCACACCTGAACGCATCGGTTCAATTCCTTTAGAGTTCCGGGCCAGGGGCACCGCCCCTTACCGCGCTCTCATTCCCTTAGAGCTTGATCTCGACGTCGACGCCGGCGGCCAGATCGAGCTTCATCAAAGCATCGACCGTCTGCGGGGTCGGATCGACGATGTCGAGCAGACGCTTGTGCGTGCGCATCTCGAACTGCTCGCGGCTCTTCTTGTCGACGTGAGGCGACCGGTTGACCGTGAACTTTTCGATCCGCGTCGGCAGCGGAATGGGGCCGCGGACGTTTGCGCCGGTACGCTTGGCCGTCGACACGATTTCCTTCGTCGAGGCGTCGAGCACGCGGTGGTCAAACGCCTTAAGGCGGATGCGGATATTCTGTCCGTTCATGCGTCACTTCCTTGTTCTGGCGCGGCGCGGGCAACTCCCGCGCCCGCGACAGATCGGTTTAAGTCCAAATTACTCTTTGATGGTGACGACGATGCCGGCACCGACGGTGCGGCCGCCTTCACGGATAGCGAAGCGCAGCTTCTCTTCCATGGCGATCGGCACGATCAGCTCGACATCGACCGTGATGTTGTCGCCCGGCATCACCA
>NZ_RZQL01000251.1 GCF_003997935.1 Mesorhizobium sp. M7A.F.Ca.US.006.01.1.1 | reverse complement strand
GCTGCAGATGGTCAACCGCGCCGCCCAGGGCGGGGAGAAACGCCTGGAGATTTCCGACCAGAGGATATTGCGGCTGCGGCAGAAGCTTGGTTTCGAGGTCAACTGAGCGATAGCGCTCAGATCGCCTCGCCCTTCAACAATCGCGGCGTGCTGGCGGACAACCCCGACGCCTGCCGGATAAAAAATTCCTTTAGGCGCGGCATGCGTTCGACGAGGCCGAGGCCGATGTCGCGGACGGTGCGCAGCGGGCCGATATCGTTGGAAAACAGCCGGTTCAGTGCGTCCGTGGTGACACCCATCTGCACCGTGTCGAAGCGGCGCCACTGCTGGTAGCGCTCAAGCACGTCGAGCGCGCCGATATCCTGGCCGAGCCGGTCGGCCTCGACGATCACCTCGGCAAGCGCGGCAACATCCTTGAAGCCGAGATTGAGGCCCTGGCCGGCGATCGGGTGGATGCCGTGGGCGGCATCGCCGGCGAGCGCGATGCGGGGTGCGACGAAGGCGCGCGCAATGGTCAGGCCGAGTGGCCAGGCGCGCGGCGCATCAGTGACGCGGATCTCGCCAAGCTTCAGGCCAAAACGCTGCTCGAGCTCGTGTTCGAAGAGGAGATCGTCACCGGCCACCAGCTTCTCGGCATCGGGCGTACGTTCGACCCAGACGATCGACGAGCGGTTGGTGCCGTCCTCGCCGGGTTTGAGCGGCAGTGTGGCGAAAGGCCCGGCCGGCAGGAAATGCTCTTCGGCTCGACCATTGTGCGGCCGTTCATGCGCCACGGTGCAGACGATGCCGGACTGGCCATATTCCCACTTCACCGTCTTGATGCCGGCCATGTCGCGCAGCTTCGAGTTGACGCCGTCGGCGGCGACCAGCAGCCGGGCCTTCAGCGTCGCGCCGTCGGCGAGGTGTACAGTGATACCACTGCCGTTGGTTTCGAAACCCTGCACGGCGACGCCTTCGATGATGTCGATGCCGAGTTTTTCGGCGTTGGCCCGCAAGGCGCCGTTCAGCACCTTGTTGGCGACCATATGCGCAAAAGGCTCGCCCGGCGCCACTTCGCCGTCGAAGGTCAGGAAGACCGGACGCACCGGATCGGCGGTGCGCGAATCGGTGATGATCATCTCGGTGATGGCCTGCGCCTGCGGTGCGATCTCGGCCCACACGCCGAGCTGGTCGAGCATGCGGCAGGCGGCGGCGGCAATGGCCGAGGCGCGGCCATCCCTTTGCCAGGCGCCGGCAGGTGCGGCATCGACGAGAGCGATGGCGAGACCCGGTCGCGCCTGCTTCAGCGACACGGCGGCGGCCAGGCCGACATAGCCGGCGCCGGCGACCAGGACATCGAGCCCAGATCTTGTTCTCACGTTTGCCCCGGTTTTCGTGTCCGCCTTGCGTTCCATCATCTTCGCTCCTGCGCGCCGGCCGGTCTTGCGCCCTTGACTGCCTGTCCGTCCTGTCGGAAACCGCCATAACACTTCTGCGGCGAGGGCGCGAAATATGACGGCAGCCATGGACGAGCTTCTCGGCATTCTCGACCTCGAGAAGCTGGAACACAATCTGTATCGTGGTCGCAGCCCGCTGCTCGACTGGCAGCGCGTGTTCGGCGGCCAGACCATCGCCCAGGCGCTGGTGGCGGCGCAGCGGACAGTGGATCCCGATCGGTACGTGCATTCGCTGCACGGCTATTTCATGCGGCCCGGCGACACCAAGGTGCCGATCGTCTACGAGGTCGACCGTATTCGCGACGGCGGCTCCTTCACCACGCGGCGCGTGGTGGCGGTCCAGCACGGCCAAGCGATCTTTTCGCTCGAAGCTTCGTTCCAGCAGGACGAGGTCGGCCTGGAGCACCAGGTGCCGATGCCGCAGGACGTTCCGGGGCCGGACACATTGCTGTCGCAACGCGAATTGCTGGGCAAATTCGGCGAGGCGGTGCCCGATGGCATCAAACGCTACTGGGAGCGCGACCGGCCGATCGAAATGAAGCCGGTGATGCTGAAGCATTACACCAGCCGCGAAAAGCTGGAGCCAAAGCAGAACATCTGGATCCGCACCACCGGTCCGGTGCCGGCGGACCGCGCCATCCAGGCGGCGGTGCTCGCCTATCTCTCCGACATGACGCTGCTCGACACATCGACCTTCGCGCATGGCCGCGCCATTTTCGACCGCGATATCCAGGCGGCGAGCCTCGACCACGCCATGTGGTTCCACCGCAGCCATGCGCTCGACGACTGGATGCTCTACACGCAGGACAGCCCCTCGACACGGGGGTCGCGCGGCTTTACGCGCGGCTCGCTGTTTGCCCGCGACGGCACGCTGATCGCCTCGGTTGCGCAGGAAGGGCTGATCCGGCTCAAGCGATCGCCTGCAGAGTAGGCATTTTTCAAAAATTGCCTAAGTTTTAGGCAGACGCGTCGCCGCAGCTGTGTGCAGGTTGCGTCGGAACGCTCCTCAATCTCTTTGTTTACAACGGGTTAACACACTGCTTCGGCACTTGGCACGGAGCTTGAATCCTCGTGGGCACTCTCCGGCTCTTTGGGATCGGTGAAGGTGTGCAAACGCGGGGGACCGCAACAGCAAAGGGTGAAACCTTATGAAAATCGTGATGGCAATCATCAAGCCGTTCAAGCTCGACGAGGTACGCGAAGCGCTTACCGCCGTCGGCATCCAGGGCCTGACCGTCACCGAAGTCAAAGGCTACGGGCGTCAGAAAGGGCATACCGAGATCTATCGCGGGGCGGAATACGCGGTCAGCTTCCTGCCGAAGATCAAGATCGAAGTCGCGGTCAGTGCCGACATGGTCGACAAGGCCGTCGAAGCCATCACCGCAGCCGCCAAGACCGGCCAGATCGGCGACGGCAAGATCTTCGTTTTCGGCATCGATCAGGCGGTGCGCATTCGCACCGGCGAAACAGACACCGACGCGCTCTGAGCGGCGATCACGTATTCCAATGGAGAGTTCAATGAATATTCCTTCCACCTTGAAGACGACGGGACGAGCCGCCCTTTTGGGTTCGCTTACTCTCGCAGCATTGGGCACGGTCGCCGCCTTCGCGCAGGAAGCGGCACCGGCCGCGGCCGCAGCCGCGCCGGCTGCTGCCCCGACCCCGGTACTCGACACCGGCAACACCGCCTGGATGCTGACCTCGACGGCGCTGGTGCTGATGATGACCATTCCGGGCCTGGCGCTGTTCTACGGCGGCATGGTGCGCAAGAAGAACGTGCTCGCCACCGTCATGCAGAGCTTCGCCATCACCTGCCTGGTGACGGTGCTGTGGTTCATGTTCGGCTATTCGCTGGCCTTCTCCGATGGCGGCGGCATGAACGCCTATCTCGGCGGCACCTCCAAGTTCTTCCATCACGGCATCACCACGGCTTCGCTGTGGCTGCCGGGCGTCGCCAACATTCCTGAATTCGTGTTCTCGATGTTCCAGATGACGTTCGCCATCATCACGCCCGCGCTCATTGCCGGCGCCTTCGCCGAACGCATGAAGTTCTCGGCGCTGCTGATCTTCACGGCATTGTGGCTGCTGGTCGTCTACGTGCCGGTCGCGCATTGGGTCTGGGGTGGCGGCTTCCTCGGATCGGCGGGCGTGCTCGACTTTGCCGGCGGTACGGTCGTTCACATCAACGCCGGTGTCGCCGGTCTCGTCTGTGCGCTGGTTCTCGGCAAGCGCGAAGGCTACGGCACCACCAACATGGCGCCGCATAACCTGGTCTATTCGGTGATCGGCGCTTCGCTGCTGTGGGTTGGCTGGTTCGGCTTCAACGCCGGTTCGGAACTGGCTGCGGACGGTCTTGCCGGCGCTGCCATGCTCAACACCCAGGTTGCCACCGCCGCGGCGGCACTGGCCTGGATGTTCGCCGAATGGATCGTCGCCAAGAAGCCTTCCGTGCTCGGCATCATCTCGGGTGCGGTTGCCGGCCTGGTCGCCGTGACGCCTGCTTCCGGCTTCGTCAACCCGACTGGTGCCTTCATCGTCGGCATCGTTGCCGGCGTCGTCTGCTACCTCTCGGCGGTCAAGGTCAAGCACATGTTCGGCTATGACGACTCGCTCGATGCCTTCGGCGTGCATGGCGTCGGCGGTGTGATCGGCGCTCTGCTCACCGGCGTGCTCGCCGACCCGGCGATCAACAGCCTCGGCGCAGGTGCTTCGCTCGGCAAGCAGATCTACGGCGTTGCCGTCACCATCGTGTGGACGGGCATTGCCACCTTCGTGCTCCTCTACATCGTCAAGGCGCTGGTCGGCCTGCGTCCGACGACCCAGGAAGAGGTAGAAGGCCTCGACATCTCCCAGCATGGCGAAGTGGTGCCGTAAGGCCAGCTTAGCCACGGGGCCGGCGGAACCCTCCTCCCGCCGGCCCCTTATCTCCACGCAATTCCGAACGGAAACGCTGCACGGTTCTCCCGGAATTGCTTTGAAAAAATCCCGTCGTGACGCTCCCGAAAGGAGTTCACGCATTGAGGCCCGGATCGCATCCGGGCCTCTTTTTTTGGCAAGCCGTTCCGGCAATGCCCGGCTTCACGCAATCACGTTCGTGTGATCAGGCTTTTTGAGGAAACAACGACCGCTCTGGTTCCGAACCCTGGGGACGATCGTCGTTCTGACGCTCGTGCAAACAACAGGGAAGGAAACCATCTCATGAACCTCAAGAACATCTGTCTGGGAGCGCTTGCTCTTTCCATGATCGGCGGCGTGGCATTTGCCGGTGCTCTGGATGAGCCCGACAACATGGCGCCGTTCTTCACGGATTCCGGCATGAAAACCATGAAGCCGATGGCGGATTTCAAGACAGCTTTCATGGCCATGCCGATGGAAAAGCAGGAAGCGATGAAGAAGGAATGCCAGGATGCGGCGATGAGCAAGCCGCATGCGGAATTCTGCGCCAATGTGCAGGCGCTTGGCGGCGCCAACTGATTTGCCGCGATCGGGCCGAGGCCCGGTCTTTGTTCCGGACGAACAATGGCGGGCCGGCAGCCCGCCATTGTTTCGTTCGATGGAAGCTCCATCGGCCCGTCGTCCATCATTGCCTCATACGGCTCAACCGGCGGTAATGAGGTTTGAGCGTCTCAACCTCTTATAGTTAATGCGCCCTTAACCTTCCCACCGATAGTCTGAGACCCGAATCTGCCGGAGTGCGCCACGCACCCGGCGAGACCATGACAGACGGGGAAGAGCATGCGTTCAGGGGCTTCAGCACCGCTCGCGCTGGCCGACACAGGGCACGGCATCCAGGCGTTCGCGCGGCGTCAGGTCGGGCGGCTGGTCGGCGTCGGCCTGTTCGCGCTGGCCGCCTTTGGCGTTGCCAGCCTTGCCACCTGGAATGTCGCCGATCCGAGTTTCTCCCACGCGACGAACAACACCGTCACCAACGCCATGGGCTATGCCGGTGCCGTGTTCTCTGACCTCGCCATGCAGTTCTTCGGCCTCGCCGCCGTTGCTGCCCTGGTTCCGACGGTCATCTGGGGATTCCTGCTGTTTTCCGCGCGCGGTGTCGACAGGCTGCCCAAGCGCGGGCTGTCCTGGTTCGGCTTCGCGCTGCTGGCCGCGGCGATGGTCGGCTGCGTGGTGCCGCCCAAGACCTGGCCGCTGCCCACCGGCCTTGGCGGCGTGTTCGGCGACATGGTGCTGAAGATCCCCGGCGTCGTCATCGGCGGCTATCCGACCGGGCTGATCGCCAGCATCATCGCCATCCTGCTGTCGGCTCCCGCGCTGTGGCTCTTCGCCCATGGCTCGGCGCTGATCGGACGCAAGAACGGCTTCGCCGTGATGGAGGACGAGCCTGCTGCCGATCCGCGCGAAGACGACCTGTTGTTCGACAATGACGAGGACGAAGGCGACGAGGGCATCCTGGCGCTCGGCGCCATCACACATTGGTGGCTGTCGCTGCGCGCGTGGATGCACCGCCGCGCCGTGCGCCGCAGGCAGGAGCGGGACGAGTACGAGCCGGAGATGGAGCAGCGCTCCACCGCCTGGCGCCGCGCCGCCGAACGGGTCGAATCGGCCGAGTTCGCCGAGCAGCGGATGAGCCAGGATGGCCGCGCCCGTGTCGAGCCAGAATTCTTCGCCGCCATGGTCAATGACCGCAGCGCCTCGCTCGACCCCGACGATGCCGATATATTCGACGACCGCTTCGACAATGCGGGCGAGGATGCCGATTTCGACGATGAGCCTGTCGTGCAACGCCGCGGCGCGCCGACCGCCAAGGTGCAGCCGTTCCGCTCCGACGCAGCCACGCGCGTCGAGGCGCCGGCGGCGCGCCCCGTGCCCGGCGCCCGCGTGCAGCGCGAGGCGCAGACATCGCTGATCGGCTCGGAAAAGTTCGAAATGCCGTCGCTGCACTTCCTCTCCGAACCGAAGAACGTGGTGCGCGACGCCAGCCTGTCCAAGGACGCGCTGGAACAGAACGCCCGCCTGCTCGAAGGCGTGCTGGAGGATTTCGGCGTCAAGGGCGAGATCATCGCTGTCCGTCCGGGTCCGGTGGTCACCCTCTATGAGCTCGAACCGGCGCCCGGCATCAAATCGTCGCGCGTCATCGGCCTGTCCGACGACATCGCCCGCTCGATGAGCGCCATCGCCTGCCGCGTCGCGGTGGTGCCAGGCCGCAACGCCATCGGCATCGAACTGCCGAACGCCAAGCGCGAGACCGTCTATCTCAGGGAGATCCTGGCCAGCCGCGACTTCGAGACGACGAAGGCCAAGCTGGCGCTGGCGCTCGGCAAGACCATCAATGGCGAGGCGGTCATCGTCGACATCGCCAAGATGCCGCACGTGCTGGTCGCAGGCACCACCGGCTCGGGCAAGTCGGTCGCCATCAACACCATGATCCTGTCGCTGCTCTACCGCCTGACGCCGCAGGACTGCCGGCTGATCATGATCGATCCGAAGATGCTGGAACTCTCGGTCTATGACGGCATCCCGCATCTGCTCACGCCCGTCGTCACCGATCCGAAGAAGGCGGTGGTGGCGCTGAAATGGACCGTGCGCGAGATGGAGGACCGCTACCGCAAGATGTCCAAGGTCGGCGTGCGCAACATCGACGGCTTCAACGCCCGCGTCAGCCAGGCGGACAAGAAGGGCGAGAAGATCTCGCGCACCGTGCAGACCGGCTTCGATCGCCAGACCGGCGAGGCGATCTACGAGACCGAGAACCTCGATCTCGAGCCGATGCCCTATATTGTCGTCATCATCGACGAGATGGCCGACCTGATGATGGTCGCCGGCAAGGACATCGAAGGCGCCGTGCAGCGCCTGGCGCAGATGGCACGCGCCGCCGGCATCCATGTCATCATGGCAACGCAGCGGCCGTCGGTCGACGTCATCACCGGCACCATCAAGGCCAATTTCCCGACCCGCATCTCCTTCCAGGTGACGTCCAAGATCGACAGCCGCACGATTCTGGGCGAGCAGGGCGCAGAGCAGCTGCTCGGCATGGGCGACATGCTCTACATGGCCGGCGGCGGCCGTATCCAGCGCGTGCACGGCCCGTTCGTCGCCGACGAAGAGGTCGAGAAGATCGTCGCGCATCTGAAGCTGCAGGGCGTGCCGGAATATCTCGACGCCATCACCGAGGATGACGGCGAGGACGACGACGAGCCGTCGGGCAAGGGTGGTTCCGGCGGCGGCGGCGGAAACAGCAATTTCGAGGATTCCGACGATCCTTACGACCAGGCGGTCTCCGTGGTGCTGCGCGACGGCAAGGCCTCGACCAGCTATATCCAGCGCCGGCTGGGCATCGGCTACAACCGCGCCGCCTCGATTATCGAGAAGATGGAGAAGGAAGGTATAGTCGGCCCGGCCAACCATGCCGGCAAGCGCGAGATCCTGGTGCCGACCGAAGACGACAAGTTCTGACCAGAAAGCCTGACCCTTGTGACATTCCGGTCCGGCAACCTTGAACCTTTCAAGGCGTTGAAGCGACGGAGGGACGCCCGACCCGCCAAATTTCAGCCTAACTGGGGGTCCAAGCACAGAACAACTCAGGAATTGGATGAGAGTGACCGACATGAAAAACGATCTTTCAGCGCTCAGCACATTTGCTCCCTCCCGGCGTCAGTTGCTGGGCCTCGGGCTGGCGTTTGCAGGGGCGGCAGCCTTCAACGCGGTACCCGGCTTCCAGGTGCTGGCCTCGGCACAGGCGGCTGTGCCGGCCGCCGCGCAGAAGATCGCCGACCACTTTTCCTCGGTCAAATCGATGAGCGGCGAATTCGTGCAGTTCGGCCCCAAGGGCGAGCAGACCGGCGGCAAGTTCTTCCTCGAACGGCCGGGCAAGATCCGCTTCAACTATGACGGCTCTTCGAATTTCCGGGTGATTTCAGACGGCAAGTCGGTGGTCATCCTGAACAAGAGGCTCAACACGTCCGATCTCTATCCGTTGTCGAAGACACCTCTGAAGCTGCTGCTCGACACCAGGATCGACCTCTCCGGCGACCGCGTCAAAAGCGTCAAGCAGGAAGATGACCTCACCACCATCCAGCTCGCCGACAAATCGGTGTTCGGCAATTCGAAGATCACCATGATGTTCGATCCGAAAACCTTCGATTTGCGGCAGTGGACGATCACCGACGCGCAGGGCAAGGATACGACGGTGATGATCTTCAACACCAAGGAAGGCGTCAGCTTCGCGCCGGATACTTTCGCCATCGACTACACGGCGAACCGCGAGCTCAACACCAACAAGGCGCGCTAACCCAGTCGTTATAGCTGTGGAAAGCACCGGGCCGCGCCTCGTCGGGCGTTGGCCGGCTTGTCTTTACGGCCCGCGGCTGGCAGTTTCCCGGACTGACTCCGTCAAAAGGCGTCTTCCCCGCCGGGACCCATCGGTTCTGGCCGGCTGCACGCTGTCCTGGATTGCCAATGCCCTTCTCCATCGCCACCTGGAACATCAACTCCGTTCGCCTGCGCATGCCGATCGTCGAGCGCCTGCTCGTCGAGCATGCGCCCGACGTGCTGTGCCTGCAGGAAACCAAGGTTCCCGACGAACTCTTTCCCGAAAAGGCCTTCCGCAAGCTCGGCTACGAGCACATCGCCTTCCATGGCCAGAAGGGCTACCACGGCGTAGCAACCGTGGCGCGGCGGCCGATCGAATTGGTCGAAAAGCGGCGTTTCTGCGAGATCGAGGACAGCCGGCACCTATCGGTGACGGTGCGGGCCGGCGGCAAGGCGATCCTGCTGCACAATTTCTACGTCCCGGCGGGCGGCGACGAACCGGATCCCGTCGTCAACAGGAAGTTCAAGCACAAGCTCGATTTCGTTGCCGAGATGAATGCCATCCGGGCAGAACATGACGAGGTGTCCGGCTCGGTGCTGGTCGGCGACCTCAACATCGCCCCGCTCGAACATGACGTCTGGTCGCACAAGCAATTGCTCAACGTGGTCAGCCACACGCCGGTCGAGACGGAAAATTTCGAGGCGATGCGTCGCGCCGGCAACTGGGTCGACCTGATGCGGCTCAACGTGCCGGATGAGCAGAAGCTCTACACCTGGTGGAGCTATCGCGCGCAGGATTGGGAGCTGTCCAATCGCGGTCGCCGCCTCGACCATGTCTGGTCGTCGCCGAACCTGGTGCCCAGCTTTTCCGGCTACGAGATCCTGCGCCTGGCACGCGGCTGGGAGCGCCCTTCGGACCATGTGCCTGTCATCGCGCGGTTTGATCTCGACTAGTCTGGTCGAAGACGCGGCGTGTGCAAATGCCCGACCCGAATCGCAACACGCTTCGAAGCGCGACCGAATGAATTCAAATTCAAACGGCGCGCTTCAAGTCGTCATGCATGTCGTTGTCGCGAAATTGCTGCGCTGACAGGCCTGCGAGATCCGGCAGATGGGGATGGTCGCGGTGGCGCGTCGCCAGCATCCGTTGCACCGCTTCGATGA
>NZ_RZQL01000024.1 GCF_003997935.1 Mesorhizobium sp. M7A.F.Ca.US.006.01.1.1 | reverse complement strand
GTCTGAAGTCCATGCGGTGGAGGGTGATGCACCAGTCCTTTCTGCGCTCGACCGTGGATCGCGTTTCGCCACTGGCCTGAAGCGGGTGACGGGCGAACGCCGCGACCTGTTCCGCCGGCCGCTGACGTTCAAGGAGTTGAATGCGTTCGACGGCCTGGTGTTCGATCCGCCACGCGCCGGTGCCGAGGACCAGTCGAAGCAGATTGCCCGCTCGGATGTGCCGTACGTCGCCGCGGTGTCCTGCAATCCGGTGACGCTCGCGCGCGACCTGCGCATCCTCATCGACGGTGGATACACACTGAAAAGCGTGACGCCGATCGACCAGTTCCTGTGGTCGCCGCATGTCGAAGCGGTGGCGCTGCTGGAGAAGCCGAAGAAGAGGCGGTAACCCGACGGCTTCGGCTCCTAGCTTGGCGACAGTCGTTTCGACGTGCCACCGCGTTGGTTGATCGACACCCAGGTGTTTGGGTTCTGCTGCGACTGGCGTTTCACGAAGTAATAGCCCGTCGCGTTCCAGGGCCTGATCTCATTGACCAGATTGTCCAGGACAAGATCGCCCTTGTCGGTTTTCACCGTCAGAATGGTGTGGCCTTCATTGTCCAAGTCGCGCACCACGGTCATCAGCAGCGCCTGCCGGGGGAAACCCGCTTCCAGAAGAAGCTTGCGCTTGTAGAGCGCGTAGATCTTGCAGTCGCCCTTGCCGTCCACCGGATAGTCCCAGTGATCCGCCATCGTACCCCAGTGATCGAAATTGCTGACGGGTTTGATGGCGTTGTTCGCCTTCTGGTTTATCCGCTTGAGGATGCGCAGGTTCTGCGCGGTCAGCTTGATATTCGCGGCCGGCAGAGCGGGCACCTTGCACTCCTTTGGCCGGCGATGGCAGAAATCGATCCAGCCGTAGGGGACGCTGGTGCTTCCACCAACGGCGGCAGATTCCGTCAATCGCGACTTGAACAATGTCGATTGTGCCGCCGCCGGGCTGGCTTGCAGCGATGTCGCGCCAATCAACGAAACGAAGCCAAGCAGGAGAGAGGAGGTCAGAACGCCGGGGGAACGCCGCATTGCCAACACCACCGCAACCAGAGGGCCGGCACTGCGTTCGTGCGGAAACAGCAGCCCAGGCAGTCAATCACTTAACAATTTCCTAACGTGGATTGTGTTCACTTCAAGGTACCGACAGGATTCAGGCTTAAAATCGCAAGCATAGCCCGTCCCGATAAAATACGCCCCATGACGACCTCAAACCCGCGTGCCGCCCACCGTCATCTGGTTCATCCTCAAATGCGGCTGGCCGACACCGACCGGGACGCCTTGTCCAGCCTTGCCGCACATGCCGATGCCGGTGTCGAGCTTCATGTCGTTGCCTATCATCGAGACGCGGTGCATGGCGTCCGGACCGTTGCCGATCAGCATCGCGCCCTTGATCGGCTGCGTCACCTTGCCGTTCTCGATCATGTAGGCCTCGGTGCAGCCGAACACGAATTTGCCCGAGGTGATGTCGACCTGGCCGCCACCGAAGGAGACGGCATAGATGCCGTTCTTGACCGAGGCGATGATTTCGTCTGGCTCCATGTCGCCCGCCGTCATATAGGTGTTGGTCATGCGCGGCATCGGCTGGTGGGCGTAGCCTTCGCGGCGGCCGTTGCCGGTCGCATTCATGCCCATCAGCCGGGCGTTCTGGCGATCCTGCATGTAGCCGACCAGCTTGCCGTCCTCGATCAGCACATTGCGGGCCGAAGGCGTGCCCTCATCATCGACGGTGAGCGAGCCGCGCCGCTCGGGCATCGTGCCGTCGTCGACGACGGTGACCCCCTTGGCGGCGACCTGCTGGCCGAGCAGGCCGGCGAAGGCCGAGGTCTTCTTGCGGTTGAAATCGCCTTCCAGCCCATGGCCGACGGCCTCGTGCAGCATGACGCCCGGCCAGCCGCTGGACAAGACGATGTCGAAAGTGCCGGCCGGCGCCGGTATGGCCTCGAGATTGACCAGGGCTTGCCTGAGCGCCTCCTTGGCGGCGTGCTTCCAGCTGTCCTCGACCAGGAATTCGCCAAACGCCTTGCGGCCGCCCATGCCGTAGGAGCCGCTCTCCTGGCGGTCGCCATTGCCGACCACGACGGAGACGTTGATGCGGACCAGCGGGCGGATGTCGCGCACCATTTGGCCGTCGGCGCGCACGATCTCGACATGCTGCCATGAGGCGGCGAGCGATGCCGAAACCTGCCGCACGCGCGGATCCTCGGCGCGCAGCCAGGCGTCGATTTCCTGCAAGAGCTTTGCCTTGGCCTCGAAGGAGGGCGAGGGAATCGGGTTCTCTTCGCCATAGAGATGGCGGTTGGTGCGTGCGGGTGCTGCGGCTAGCGTGCCGGAATAGCCGCCCTTGACGGTTGACACCGCGTCGGCCGCGCGTAGCAGCGAGGCCTCGGACAGATCGCTGGAATGAGCATAGCCGCTGGCTTCGCCGGCAACTGCGCGCAGGCCAAAGCCCTGGTCGGTGTTGAAGTTGGCGGTCTTCAGCCGGCCATTGTCGAACATCAGCGCTTCGCTCTCGCTGTATTCGAGGAACAGCTCACCGTCATCGGCGCCGTTGATGGTCTCCGCGACGATCTGCTTGATGCGATCGTCTGAAATGTCGAATTGGCCGATCAGGCTGTTCATGGCGCGTCCGTTCACAGGAGGAATGGGTCTTTGCCACGATGTAGGCGCGAAGGCGCGCCGAGACAATCGCTCGGCCGCATTGTGAAGACAAAAGCGGTTTGCCAGCAGCCCGTCGACGTCACTTCTGGTTGATGAAGCCGGTGATGTCGCCAGTTTTTCAGGGGAGGGCGGCGAAGCCGTCGGCAAAACCCTTGAGGTCGACCGGGATGCCGATGCCTTCTTCCGGGGTCTGGAAGACGATGAAGGTGGCCGACGTGCCGGTCTTCAGCGTGTCGAGAAGCGGCTTTTCGAGGATAACCTCGGCATAGCAGCCGTCCTGGAAGCAGCGCACGAAATAGGCGCGGCCGATATCCTTGCCGTCGACATTGAGGCCGAGCCCGTTGGGCAAGAGCACGCCGAGCGGCGCCAGCACGCGCAGGATCTCCGCCTTGTTGTCGGCGGTGCGCAGCACCACGACCGACAGTCCCATCTCCGGACGGTCCTCGGCGACGACGTTCTGCATCATCACGCATTGTTCCGAGGTTGCACCGGCCGGCGTGTCGCAGATGATCGACCATGCGCCATGCGTCGAGCGCACGGTACCGCTCGGCTGCGCGGCGTTCGCCGTGCCGGACACGATCGCGGACAAGCCGATGCCAGACAGGGCGGCGAAAAAGATGACCTTCGCCCAGTTTCTCGAAAACCGAGAGTTTCTCGAAAGCCAGTAATTCATGACGGCTCCATTGCGAATCACGGCACTTTAAGCCGCGCCAAAGCCAAGTAAAGGACGAGACCGCACCAGGTCTGCCCCGAAAAAGCCAATACGGCGCTTTTCCCTGCCAATTTCGCCCGAATTGCGACGTTCGGCACGTGCGGCCCGCGGGAATGCCGCTGTCGGCTCAATGTAGGCAATTCGGGGCTGCCGCGGCTGCCTCCAAAGGCACATCCGGGCTTGCGCGCAAAAATGCCGCACGGTTTCGTCCGCTCCTTTCTTGCGGAGGGAAAAAGAGTATGGTTTGAACCAGCTTGAAACTGTCGGGATTCCCGTCCCGGCATTGTTCGTTATTCTCGTGGGTACCACAGCGAGGAACTGGGAGACGATGAGGGCGATGAGAAATTTCCTGGCAAACGCCAAGGTTCCAGCAAGTGCCAAGTTTCTAAGTGCTTGTGCCGCTATCACGTTTTTCGCCGGCGCGTCCGCCCATGCCGACCAGCCCAAGAACTGGGAGACTACCTTCCAGGCGCCGGCGACCGACATGATGCGGCAGATCGAGTGGTTCGGAAACTACACGATGTGGTTCATCGTCCCGATCACCATCTTGGTGCTGCTTCTGCTCGCCTACTGCATCGTCAGATTCCGCGCGAGCGCCAACCCGGTTCCGTCCAAGACCAGCCACAACACGTGGATCGAGTTGATCTGGACGATCGGGCCAGTCGTCATCCTGCTCCTCATCGCCATTCCCTCGTTCCAACTGCTGACCGCGCAATACACGCCGCCGGAAGAAGCAAAGCTGACCGTCAAGGCGACCGGCAACCAGTGGAACTGGGACTACGAGTACCAGACCGACAACACGCTCTCTTTCAACTCCGCGATCCTCCAGGACACCGAACGCGCCGCTGCCGGCAAGGAGGACCGCAAGGTCTATCCGCGCCTGCTGGCCGTCGACAACGAACTGGTGGTGCCGGTCAACACCATGACCCGGGTGCTCGTCACCGCGACCGACGTGATCCACTCCTTTGCCATGCCGTCGTTCGGCATCAAGATCGACGCCGTTCCGGGCCGCACCAACGAGACCTGGTTCAAGGCGGAGAAGGAAGGTATTTTTTACGGCCAGTGCTCGCAGCTCTGCGGCAAGGACCATGCCTTCATGCCGATCGCCATCCGTGTCGTCTCCGATGCGCAGTTCAAGACCTGGCTGGCGGCGGCCAAGACCGATCTGTCCGGCGCCAACAAGACGCTGATGGCCGAGGTCGACGGCCAGAACAAGGTAGCGGCCGCCGGCAACTGATGCCGCGGGTTAGCAAGATTTAGGGAACGGAGCGGAACATGGCAGACGCTGCAGCTCACGACGGGCACGACCACAAGCCTTATCACGGCTGGGTCCGCTGGGTTTATTCGACCAATCACAAGGACATCGGAACGCTTTACCTGATCTTCGCGATCATGGCCGGCATCATCGGCGGTGCCTTGTCGGTCGCCATCCGCATGGAGCTGCAGGAGCCTGGCATCCAGATCTTCAGCGGCCTGGCGCAGATGGTCTATGGCATGAACGGCGACGCCGCGATCGACGGCGGCAAGAGCATGTACAATGCCTTCGCCACCGCGCACGCCCTGATCATGATCTTCTTCATGGTCATGCCGGCGCTGATCGGTGGTTTCGCCAACTGGATGGTTCCGATCATGATCGGCGCGCCCGACATGGCGTTCCCGCGCATGAACAACATCTCCTTCTGGCTGCTGCCGCCGGCCTTCATCCTGCTGCTCACCTCGATGTTCATGCCGAGCGCACCGGGTGCCTATGGCGTCGGCGGCGGCTGGACGCTTTATCCGCCATTGTCGACCTCCGGCCAGCCCGGGCCGGCCATGGATCTGGCGATCCTGTCCATCCACATTGCCGGTGCCTCGTCGATCCTCGGCGCCATCAACTTCATCACCACCATCTTCAACATGCGCGCGCCTGGCATGACGCTGCACAAGATGCCGCTGTTTGCCTGGTCGGTGCTGATCACCGCCTTCCTGCTCCTGCTGTCGTTGCCGGTTCTGGCCGGCGGCATCACCATGCTGCTCACCGACCGCAATTTCGGCACCACCTTCTTTGCGCCCGACGGCGGCGGCGACCCGATCCTGTTCCAGCACCTGTTCTGGTTCTTCGGTCACCCTGAAGTGTACATCCTGATCCTGCCGGGCTTCGGCATTATCAGCCACGTCATCTCGACCTTCTCGAGGAAGCCGGTGTTCGGTTATCTCGGTATGGCCTATGCCATGGTGGCGATCGGAGCCGTTGGCTTCATCGTCTGGGCGCACCACATGTACACGACCGGCCTGTCGCTCGACACGCAGCGCTATTTCGTCTTCGCCACCATGGTCATCGCGGTGCCGACAGGCGTGAAGATCTTCTCCTGGATCGCGACGATGTGGGGCGGGTCGATCTCGTTCAAGACGCCGATGCTGTGGGCGCTGGGCTTCATCTTCCTGTTCACCATCGGCGGCGTCACCGGCGTCCAGCTGGCCAATGCCGGCCTCGACCGCTCGCTGCATGACACCTATTTCGTCATCGCCCACTTCCACTACGTGCTGTCGCTGGGCGCGGTTTTCGCCATCTTCGCCGGCTGGTACTACTGGTTCCCGAAGATGACCGGCTACATGTATTCGCCCGTGATCGCCAACACCCACTTCTGGGTCACCTTCGTCGGCGTGAACCTGATCTTCTTCCCGCAGCACTTCCTCGGTCTCGCCGGCATGCCGCGCCGCACCATCGACTACCCCGATGCGTTTGCCGGCTGGAACTATGTGTCGTCCATCGGCTCGTATATCTCGGCCGTCGGCGTCCTGATCTTCCTCTATGGCGTGTTCGAAGCCTTCCAGAAGAAGCGGATCGCCGGTGCCAACCCATGGGGCGAGGGTGCAACGACGCTCGAATGGCAGCTGCCTTCGCCGCCGCCCTTCCACCAGTGGGAACAGCTGCCGAAGATCAAGTAAGGCTGCTGCCCGCTCGAATACGAAACCGCCGGTCCGCCGGCGGTTTCGGCCAACGGATGATGGACTTAAGTACGCATGGCCCTTGTCGACGACCCATTGATTGACGAAGCGGGCTTTCGCATGTCGGAAGCGACGGCGGGCGATTTCTTCGCGCTGCTGAAGCCGCGCGTCATGTCGCTTGTGGTGTTCACCGCCTTTGTCGGCCTGGTCGCCGCACCCGTGACCATCAATCCTCTGCTGGCGGTGATCGCCATCCTGGCTATTGCGATAGGTGCTGGCGCCTCCGGCGCGCTCAACATGTGGTACGATGCCGACATCGATGCCGTGATGACCAGGACCGCCAGCCGCCCGGTCCCGGCCGGTCGCATCCAGCCGCACGAAGCGCTGACCTTCGGGCTAGTGCTGTCGGTGCTGTCGGTGATGACGCTCGGCGTGCTGGTCAACTGGCTGGCGGCGACGCTGCTGGCCTTCACCATCTTTTTCTACGCCGTCGTCTATACGATGTGGCTGAAGCGCTGGACGCCGCAGAACATCGTCATCGGCGGGGCCGCCGGTGCCATTCCGCCGGTGATCGGCTGGGCAGCGGTGACCGGGACGGTCAGCCTCGAGAGCATTGTCCTGTTCCTGATCATCTTCCTGTGGACGCCGCCGCATTTCTGGGCGTTGGCGCTGTTCAAGTCCGAGGACTACGCCAAGGCCGGCATTCCGATGATGCCCAACGTCGCCGGCCACGCTTCGACCCGCCGCCAAATATTCGCCTATGCGCTGGTGCTTGCCCCGGTTGGCGTGCTGCCGTGGATGCTTGGCTACACCACGCCGTTCTATGGCGTGGCCGCCTTGCTGCTCGGGGTCGGTTTTGTCTGGTACGCGTGGAAAGTGCTTGGCATGGCCGACGATGACCGCGTCATGAAACCGGCCAAGGCCCTGTTCGCCTATTCCCTGCTTTATCTCTTCGCCATCTTCGCTGCCTATCTGGCCGACAGCGTTGTCGAACGCGCGCTAGCCATGGGTGGAGCATGACCATGATCGAGGAAAAGCTCGAGACCGTCACGTTGACCGAGCGTCAGAAGAAGGCGCAGCGCAGCCGTTCCATCGCCATCGGCGTGGCGCTGGCGCTGCTGGTGGTCATTTTCTACATCGCGACGATCGTGAAGTTCGGCCACAATCTGGGCACGATGTGATGAGCGTCGAGACGTCCAGGAAAGCGGCGGGCAAGAACAGCAACGTCATCGTCGCGGCTGTTTGCCTCGCCTTCTTCACCGGCATGATCGGCATGGCCTATGCGGCGGTGCCACTCTACAAGATGTTTTGCCAGGCGACCGGCTATGGCGGCACGACGCAACGTGCCGAGAAGCAGTATGCCGGCCGCGTGCTCGACCGCGAGATCACCGTCCGCTTCGATGCCAACATCGCCGGCGTGCCGTGGGAATTTCAGCCGGTCCAGCGCTCGATGACGATGAAGATCGGCGAGACCGTGCAGGCGCACTATCAGGCGACCAACAAGTTCGATCGTCCCGTGACCGGCCGCGCCACCTTCAACGTGCAGCCTGAGCTGGCGGGACCCTATTTCAACAAGGTCGAGTGCTTCTGCTTCACCGACACCACGCTGAAGCCCGGCGAGACGCTGGACATGCCGGTCCTGTTCTACGTGGACCCTGACATCGTCAATGTGCCGGAGCTCAAGGACGTGAAGACGATCACGCTGTCCTATACGATGTTCCCGGTCGAGAAGACCAAGCCGGTCGCCTCCTCGGAGCCGGCCGATGGCAACAGCAAGACAATTTCGAATACCGAAGCAAATCTCGGGGGTTGATATGGCAGACGCGCACGCAAAACCACAGCATGACTATCATCTCGTCGACCCGAGCCCATGGCCTTTCCTAGGCTCGGTAGGGGCGCTCGTCATGGCCTTTGGCGGTGTCGCCCTGATGGAATATCTGAAGGGCGGGTCGTTCCCGATCTTCGGCTTCAACATCGCCAATCCGTGGCTGTTCTTCATCGGCCTCGTGATCGTCCTTTACACCATGTTCGCCTGGTGGTCGGACACGATCAAGGAAGCGCATGAGGGTCATCATACGCGGGTCGTGTCGCTGCACCTGCGCTATGGCATGATCATGTTCATCGCCTCGGAGGTGATGTTCTTCGTTGCCTGGTTCTGGGCCTATTTCGATGCCAGCCTTTTTGCCGGTGAGGCACAGAACTACGCGCGCGCCACATTTACTGGTGGCGTCTGGCCGCCGAAGGGCATGGAGGTTCTCGATCCCTTCCATTTGCCGCTCTACAACACCGTCATCCTGCTCTTGTCGGGCACCACGGTGACCTGGGCGCACCATTCGCTTCTTCACGGCGACCGCAAGGGGCTGATCAACGGCCTGGTGCTGACCGTCGGCCTCGGCATGCTGTTCACCATGGTGCAGGCCTACGAGTACATGCACGCTCCGTTCGGCTTCAAGGATTCCATCTATGGCGCCACCTTCTTCATGGCGACCGGCTTCCACGGTTTCCATGTCATCATCGGCACCATCTTCCTGTTGGTCTGCCTGATCCGGGCGATGAAGGGTGATTTCACCCCCAAACAGCATTTCGGCTTCGAGGCGGCCGCCTGGTACTGGCACTTCGTCGACGTGGTCTGGCTGTTCCTGTTCGCCTCGATCTACGTCTGGGGATCGGTCGGCGCGGTGATCGAAGGTCACTGATCCGCCCAAGGGGATTTTCGTTTCTGCAGGCGGCCGCGGCAACGTGGCCGCCTTCTTCATTTTGGCGCAATGATTGCTGATCGATAGCCAATGCGACTGACAATCTTCCGGGCTATTTGCGCATTGATGATCGCGGCACTCCCGGCCTTTGCCGGCGAGAAGGCGGACTTGGTGCGTGTCCACAAGGCCGAACGCCGGCTGGAGCTGATCGGAGACGGCAAGGTCCTGCGAAACTACGGCATCGCGCTCGGCGGCGACCCTGTCGGGCACAAGCACCAGGAGGGCGATCAACGCACGCCCGAGGGGAACTATGTCCTCGACTGGCGCAACCCGAACAGCATCGCGCACAGATCGATCCATATTTCGTATCCCAATGCCGATGATGAGGCCGCCGCCAAGGCGCGCAATGTCGACGCGGGCGGCATGATCATGATCCACGGCCAACCGAATGGTTATGGCTGGTGGGGCTGGCTGCTTCAATTGGTCGACTGGACCGACGGCTGCATTGCGGTTACGGACTCCGACATGGACGAAATCTGGGCGCTGGTGGCCGATGGCACACCGATCGAAATCGAGCGGTAAGCAATGAGCGACGACGCTTCCATGAGTGAAGACAAGGCGATCTGGCCGCCGATCGATCCAATCTCGGCCGGCCTGCATGGCCGCTGCCCGCGCTGCGGCGAGGGACGGTTGTTCTCCGGCTTCCTCACCGTCGGTAAGCGCTGCGTCAATTGCGGCCTCGATTATTCCTACGCCGATGCCGGCGACGGGCCGGCGGTGTTCGTCATCCTGATCATGGGCTTCCTCATTGTCGGCCTGGCGCTCTGGGTTGAAGTCACGCTTAGCCCGCCGCTCTGGCTGCATCTGCTGGTCTGGATTCCGCTGGCTGTCGTGCTGTGCCTGGCGGCGCTGAGGCTGATCAAGGGCGTGCTGCTGACGCTGCAATACCGCAACAAGGCGGCCGAAGGCCGGTTGGATCGCGGCGAATGAGCGAGGCATCCGTTAAAGCCGACGGCCGATCGCGGCCTAGGACGGCATTGCTGCTTGGCCTTGGCCTGGTGCTGTTCCTGATCCTGCTGGCGCTCGGCACCTGGCAGGTGCAGCGCCTGTCTTGGAAGGAAGGTCTTCTCCAGACCATCGACCAGCGCACCCATTCAGCGCCACGGCCGCTGGCCGAGGTCGAGAAAGAGTTCGCCGCCACCGGGGACGTCGATTATACGCCTGTCACCGTCACCGGCACGTTCCTGCATCAAGGCGAACGCCATTTTTACGCGACCTGGGAAGGTGACGCCGGCTTCAACGTCTACACGCCGCTGGCGCTCGACGATGGTCGCTTCGTCCTGATCAATCGCGGCTTCGTGCCTTACGATCTGAAGGACGCCGCCAAGCGCGCCAAGGGACAGGTGACTGGCAGAGTGACGGTCACCGGGCTCGCTCGAAACCCCCTGCCGGCGAAGCCGTCGATGATGCTTCCCGAAAATGACGTGGCGAAGAACATCTTCTACTGGAAGGACCGCGACGTCATGGCGGCGAGCGCGGGCCTGCCGGCTGGGTTCACGCTGGTGCCGATCTTCATCGACGCAGACAAGACGCCAAATCCAGGCGGATTGCCGGTTGGCGGCGTCACCATCATCGACCTGCCGAACAGCCATCTGCAATATGCTGTCACCTGGTACGGGCTTGCCGCAGCGCTCGCCGCCGTGCTCATCCTGCGGCTCCGCCGCCCCGCGAAAGAGGAATGAACGCGAGCGACGCCCCCTTTCTACCGATGCCCTTGACAGGGCAGGGGTGCGCACCTCATTTCGGCTTTGATCAACCGGCCCGGATTTAATGCTTCAGACAACCACCAAACCACCTCTTACGATCCGGCTCTGCCAGCCGCGCGGTTTTTGCGCCGGTGTCGACCGTGCCATCCAGATCGTCGTGCTGGCGCTGAAGAAATATGGCGCGCCGGTCTATGTCCGCCATGAGATCGTGCACAACCGCTACGTCGTCGAGGGGCTGCAAAGCCTTGGCGCCGTCTTCATCGAGGAACTCTCCGAGATCCCGGTCGAACATCGGCAGTCGCCCGTCGTGTTTTCGGCGCATGGCGTGCCGAAATCGGTGCCGGCGGATGCGAAGGCGCGCAATCTCTTCTATCTCGATGCCACCTGCCCGCTGGTGTCGAAGGTCCACAAGCAGGCGATGCGCCATCAGCGGCTCGGCCGCCATGTGCTCTTGATCGGTCATGCCGGACATCCCGAGGTGATCGGCACCATGGGCCAGCTGCCGGACGGCGCAGTGACGCTGATCGAGACCGAAGCCGATGCCGCAAAGCTCGCGCCCGCCGATTCGCAGGCACTCGGCTTCGTTACCCAGACCACTTTGTCGGTCGAGGACACCGCCGGCATCATCCGCGCCTTGCAGGATCGCTTTCCAGCCATGCAGGCGCCGGCGGCGGAATCGATCTGCTATGCCACCACCAACCGCCAGGAAGCCGTCAAGGACACCGCGCCGGGCGCCGATCTCTATCTGATCGTCGGCGCGCCGAATTCCTCCAATTCGCGACGTCTTGTCGAGGTGGCGGAACGTGCCGGCGCCACCATGTCGCTTCTCGTGCAGCGCGCCGCCGAGATTCCGTGGAACGACATCGGCAACATCTCGACGCTCGGCCTGTCGGCCGGCGCGTCGGCGCCCGAAATCATCGTCGACGAGATCATCGACGCGTTCCGGCAACGCTTCGATGTCACGATCGACCTGGCCATCACGGCCACGGAAACGGAGGATTTTCCGGTCATGCGGGTATTGCGCGATGTCGAACTGACGCGGGCCGACATGGCCTTCGTCAATGGAGCCGCGTAAGGCACATGGCGGTCTACACCGACGTTGCGGAAGGCGAACTCGGCGCATTCCTGAAGCACTATCCGGTCGGCGATCTCCTGTCCTACAAGGGCATCGCCGAAGGCACCGAGAACTCGAATTTCCTGCTGCACACCTCGAGCGGCTCCTACATCCTGACGCTCTATGAGAAGCGCGTCGAGAAGGCGGATCTGCCGTTTTTCCTAGGGCTGATGGGCCATCTCGCCAACAAGGGCGTGTCCTGCCCGCTGCCGGTCACCGCGCATGACGGCAGCGTCATCGGCACGCTCGCCGGCCGGCCGGCGGTCATCATCACCTTCCTGGAAGGGCTTTCGTTGCGGCGGCCAACGGCGACGCATTGTGCCGAGGTCGGCAAGGCGTTGGCGCAGTTGCATCTGGCCGGCGCCGATTTTTCGATGACGCGTCCGAATGCCCTGGCCATCGACGGCTGGCGCAAGCTCTGGGATGCAGCGCGCGATCGCGCAGACGAGGTCGAGCCGGGTCTGGCCGCCGAGGTCGATGCCGACTTTGCCGATTTCGAGCGCAACTGGCCGAAGGACCTTCCCAAAGGCATCATCCACGCCGATCTTTTTCCCGACAACGTCTTCTTCCTCGGTGAAAAGCTCTCCGGCCTGATCGATTTCTATTTCGCCTGCGACGACCTCTACGCCTACGATGTCGCCACCTGTCTCAACGCCTGGTGCTTCGAGAAGGATTTTTCCTTCAACCTCACCAAGGGCAAGGCGCTGCTAGCCGGCTACCAGAGCCTCCGGCCACTGAGCGGCCAGGAGAAGGCTGCGCTGCCGATGCTGGCGCGCGGCTCGGCGTTGCGCTTCATGCTGACCCGGCTGTACGACTGGCTGACCGTTCCCGACGGCGGGCTGGTGATGAAACGCGACCCGACGGAATACATCAGAAGGATGCGGTTCCACCGGGCGATCAAATCTCCTTCGGAATATGGATTGGCCTGATATCATGAGCAAACAGGTTGAGATCTTCACCGACGGCGCCTGTTCGGGCAATCCCGGCCCTGGCGGCTGGGGCGCGATCCTGCGCTTCAACGGCACCACCAAGGAGCTTTCCGGCGGTGAGGCCGAGACGACCAACAACCGCATGGAACTGTTGGCCGCCATTTCGGCGCTGAACGCGCTGAAGGAACCTTGCACGGTCGACCTTCACACCGACAGCAAATATGTCATGGACGGTATTTCCAAGTGGATCCACGGCTGGAAGAAGAACGGCTGGAAGACCGCCGACAAGAAGCCTGTGAAGAACGGTGAACTCTGGCAGGCGCTCGACGAGGCCAACAAGCGCCACAAGGTCACCTGGAACTGGGTCAGGGGCCATGACGGCCATGTCGAGAACGAGCGCGCCGACGAGCTTGCGCGCCAAGGCATGGCACCGTTCAAGAAAGGCCCGTTCAATCCTGCAGCAGCGCCAAAGCCTGCTGCGCCGGCCAAACAACCTGGAATCGCGAAAGTGCGGCGCTCCACCCAGAGCTATTGAATTTCCGGCGCGGCGCGGCTCTCAGATACGAAGAAGCGGATCAGCCGGCGGGCGGCGGCAACTACTACGATATCGGCGCGCATCGCGTTGTCTACGGCTGGCTGCCGATCGACTGGCCAGCGCAGTTGTAGACCGTTATCGGATCAGCAGCGCCGTGCCCCAAAGCCCGAGTGCGAACACCGTATGCGACACCAGGTTCAGCGCACGGATCTGCATCGGGTTGGGCCGCTTCGATGCGGCCCAACCGGCGCCCATGCCGGGTGCCAGGAGGAACCAGCCGGCGCCGACGGTGACGATGCCAAGGATGAAGGCCGGCAGAAACGTCGGCGCGGCAAGCCAGCCCGCTCCGGCCAGCACCACCAAGATGATGCCGTAGACGATGCCGACAAAATAGTGAAAGGCCCAACCCAGCGCCTTTTCATGCGCGTACGGTGCGGCATCGCCGATATCGTCGTGGAAGACCTTGTCACGGAGATGCCAGACCCAGCGACCGACCGGCCCCCAGTTCGGCCGTGGCTGGCCGAACGCCTTGTGCAGGAAAATGGCCCAGAGATCCATCAGCACGGTGGCGCCGATACCGATCGCGATAGCGCGCCAGAAGATGTCAAACATCGCCAGGATCCCCCCAAAGCAAGCCATGAACTGCAAGCGCCATCGCCGTTGCTGTCCCCGCCCGACGCCACGCTGAAGTTCAGAGCTGTCCCAGAATATGAGCCGCGCCGGACTCGTCGACACCGGGCTTGGTCTCGACATTGAGCGCGGTGACCTTGCCGTCGTCGACGATCATCGAAAACCGCTTCGAACGCAGCCCCATGCCGGCGGCAGAAAGGTCATTGTCGAGGCCCACCGCCTTGGCGAAATCGCCACTGCCGTCGGCGAGGAACAGGATCTTGCCCTCGCCGCTGGTGAAGCGCGCCCAGGCGCCCATGACATGGACGTCATTGACCGAAACGACGGCGATAGTGTCGACGCCGCGCGCCAGGATGGCGTCATGGTTCTCGAGATAGCCGGGCAAGTGGTTGTTGCTGCAGGTCGGTGTGAAGGCGCCGGGAACCCCAAACAGAACGACCTTCTTGCCCGAGAAAATCTCGGTCCCGGTGATCGGCTTGGCGCCGTCGTCTGTCATCGTCTTGAAGGTCACCTCAGGCAGCTTGTCGCCAACGGAAATGGTCATGGATTCCTCGCTTGGGAAAATCGGGAAGGACGTGTCTTTGCGTAGCGAACTCAATGGCTTCCTGCAACCGTTGGGATGGGCTGGATCAAGGGAAAGGCAGAACCCCTTCGACCGCGCCCGCCGCACTCGTCAGCGTATAGTGAAGTCCGCCATCGGTCGGCGTTGTCGACGGGCGATCGAGGATCGGCACGGTGAAAATCAGCTTGCCGTCCTTTTCGCTGCGGGCCGGGGTGCCGAACATGTAGTCCCGCTCGCCGGCAACGAAGAAATCCGCCGCCGCCGGATCGCCGGGAAAGCTCGCCTCGACGATCAGTGTCTCGTGGTCGCCCGGCAGCACATTGATGCCGAAATCGGACCTCGCGGGCGCAGGCAGTGCCGTAAAACTCGCCTTTACCAGCGCCGCGTCCTCGGCATTGTCCGGATCGGAGGCGGGGTCGACGGTCAGCCGCGTCTGCACCGGAATGCAGATCGTTTCGCAGATGCCGAGAAAGATGTCGGCATCGATCACCGCCGGCTGGTTTGGCGTCGCCAGCGTGAACGTCACCGGCAGAGAAACCGGATAGTTGTAGCCTGCCCATTTGCCATAGCCGTCGTCATGGCGCTGCGGCGCCGGAAACGACAGAGCGGCGTCGGCGATGTTGGTGCTGGCTGAAATGTCGAGTTGCGGCGGCACGCCCGCGTCACCCGGATCGCGCCAATATGTCTTCCAGCCGGGCTTGAGCGCAATGTCGAGAACGCCCTGTATGCGGCCGGCATCGTCGGCTTTGCCTGATGTCACCAGCCGGACCTTGCCGCCTTCGCTGTTGTACCACGCCGACGAAGAGGCGGCGGCAGGAAGAGCGGTTGCCGATCCGATGGCAGCGCCGAGCAGCAGGATTTTCAAGCTTTGCATGGCGGTGATTTGATCGTCCGTTCGTGGCCGCGCAATGATTTCATGGCCTTGCCGGTATCATATTTGCGTGACTTCGAGGGAGAAGAATGTTCGAGCCGGCGCCACAGGCTTTGGTCGAATCCAGCACGGCGCATCTTTTCGGCGCTTTGGAAACGCGTTACGCTCCCTTCATGGACTTGTTGCGCCACAAGAAGACGGTCGCCAGCCGCGGCTTTCTCGACGATCAGTTCCTGATTGCCATGCCCGGCATGAAGGACGACCGTTTCACGCGCTCTGTCATCTATGTCTGCGCACACTCCGATGAAGGCGCCATGGGCCTGATCATCAACCAGACGCAGCAGATGCTGTTTCCGGACCTGCTCGTGCAGCTGGGCATCATGAACGAGCAGGAGGCAATCCGCTTGCCGGCGCAGGCCCGCGATTTCGTCGTGCGCAATGGTGGCCCCGTGGACCGCAGCCGCGGCTTCGTGCTGCATTCGGGCGACTACCGGGTGGAATCGTCGCTGACCGTTTCCGACGACATCTGCCTGACCGCAACCGTCGACATATTGCGCGCCATATCGTCAGGCCGCGGGCCTCGTCACGCGCTGATGGCGCTCGGCTATTCCGGCTGGGGCGCCGGCCAGTTGGAGACCGAGATCGCCGAAAATGGCTGGCTGACCTGTCCGGCCAATGCCGAGCTTCTGTTCGACACCGACATCGAACGCAAATACGACCGGATTCTCGCCTCGATCGGCATCGACCTCGCGCATCTCAGCCTCGCGGCCGGACACGCCTGAGCCGCTTACGCTTGCGTCAGCGGATACTGCTCTTTCAGCGCCTTCAGCACCTGGTCGCCCGGCATTGGCGCGCCGAACATGAAGCTCTGCACATATTCGCAGCCCATCTGGCGCAGTTCAAGCGCGTCGCTCTCGTCCGAAATGCCCTCGGCGACGACGGACAGGCCAAGTTCATGCGCCATGTTGACCATCGATTTCAGCAGCACCGCGCGCTTCGGCGTGTTGTCGTCGACGAAGCTCTTGTCGATCTTGATCGTGTCGAAGGGGAACCGCGTCAGATAGGCCAGTGAGGAATAGCCGGTGCCGAAATCGTCCAGCGACAGGCCGATGCCGAGCTGCTTCAGCTTGGTCAGCACGTGGGCGGTCTGCTCGGGATTGTCCATGACGAGCGATTCGGTGAGCTCAAGCCGGAAGCAGCGTGGCTTCAGATTGGCCCGAGCGATGACCGAGCGGACGTCGCTGACCAGGTCGCGGCGGATCAACTGGCGGCTGGACAAATTGACCGAGACCGACAGCGGCGCGTCACCGATCTGCTTTTGCCAGCTGGCGAGGTCTTCCGCCGCCTGCTGCATGGCAAACAGGCCGAGCTGCACGATCAGCCCGCAGCTTTCGGCGACCGGGATGAAATCCGCCGGCGGGATCATGCCGCGGCGCGGGTGGTCCCAGCGCAGCAGCGCCTCGAAGCCGGCGACGCTGCCGTCCTCGAGCCGCACGATCGGCTGGTAGGCAAGCGTGAATTCGCGCCGCTCGATGGCGCGGCGCAGGTCGGATTCGAACTGCAGCCTGTCGGTGCCGACAGTGCGGAAAGCCGGGCGGAACGGCTCGATCCTGTCGCCGCCGAAGCGCTTGGCCTGGTGCATGGCAAGCTCGGCATCCTTGACCATGTCCTCGGCCGACATCTGCGGCGAGTTCCAGGTGATCAGTCCGATCGAGGCCGTCAACACGATCTCGCGCTTGGCGAAGGTGATCGGATTGTTGATGGCATGCTTGATGGCATCAGCCACCGCGGCGATGCGGGCCGGGTCCTGTTCGGAAAGCAGCATCAGCGCGAACTGGTCGCCGGCAAAGCGCGACAGCGAATCCTTCGGCTTGAGCAGCCGGTGCAGGCGACGCGCGATGGTCAACAGGATGGTGTCGCCGGCCGAGATGCCGAGCCCGTCATTGACCTGCTTGAAACGGTCGATGTCGATGACGAAGACGGTCGGGCGCACCTTCTCTTCGGTACGCGCGATCGAGATGATCGCTTCCAGCCGATTCATCAGCAGTTCGCGGTTCGGCAGGCCGGTCAGATTGTCGTGCACGGCGTCGTGCAGCAGCCTTTCCTCGGACTTTTTCTGCTCGGTCACGTCGACCATGGTACCGACGCAGCGAATGACCTCGCCGTCCGATCCGATGACCGGGCGCGCGCGCAGGGAAAACCAGTGATAGTGCCCGTCAGCGCCGCGCAGGCGGAAATTCTGCGATACCCGGCCGCGCCGGTGTTCGAGCACGACGTCGAGCGTCGTGCGGAACGTGTCGCGGTCGTCGGCATGCAGCACCGGCAGCCAGTTGCGGGCCGCGCCGCCAAGGCTGTTGGGCGCCAGGCCGAGCTGGATGCTGACATCGGGCTTGGTGACGACGCGGTCGCGCAGCACGTCCCAATCCCAGACCGTGTCGCCCGATCCGGCCACCGCCAGCGCCTGGCGCTCGAGGTCGGAGAACAGGCCCTGGTGCAGGGCGCCGCCGGCAAAGGCGTGCTGCATCACTGTGAAGCCGATCAGAAGGATGATCAGGATCAGCCCGCCGCCGAGCGCCGGCTGGGCGATGTCGTTGTCGAGCATGCCGGTGATCGCCATCCACGATCCGCATAGCCACAACAGCACCATGACCCAACTGGGCACCAGCATGATGGCACGGTCGTAGCCGCGTATGCCGAGGAAGATGATCAGGCCAAGCCCGGTCAGTGCGGTGGCGGCGAAGGACAGCCTTGCGATGCCGGCGGCGATCGCTGGATCGATGATGGCGACGCCGGCGATCAGCACCAGCCCGAGGATCCAGACCAGTGCGCCGTAACTGAAATGGCCGTGCCATCGGTTGAGATTGAGATAGGCGAACAGGAACACCACGAAGGTTCCCGCCAGCGCCACCTCCGTTCCCGCCCGCCACATCTGCTCGTTGCCGGGCGATATCTCGATGATCTTGTTGAGGAAGCCGAAATCGACGCAGATATAGGCCAGCACCGCCCAGGCAAGCGCCGCCGTCGCCGGGAACATCGAAGTTCCCTTGACCACGAAAAGAATGGTCAGGAACAGCGCCAGCAGGCCGGCGATACCGATGACGATACCGCGAAACAGCGTGTAGGAATTGACCGAGTCCTTGTAGGATTCGGGATCCCAGAGGTAGACCTGCGGCAGCTTCGGCGAGGCCAGTTCGGCGATGAAGGTGATCACCGTGCCGGGGTTCAACGTCACCCGGAAAACGTCGGCATCGGGGCTGGTCTGGCGGTCGAGCGCGAAGCCCTCGCTGGGCGTGATGGCGGCGATGCGGGTCGAGCCGAGATCCGGCCAGAAGATGCCGGAATTCACCAGGCGGAAATGCGGTGCGACGATCAGCCGGTCGAGCTGCTGGTCGGTGGTGTTGGCGAGCGCGAAAACAGCCCAGTCGCCGGTCGAACGGGCATCATTGGCCTCGACCTCGATGCGCCGCACGATGCCGTCCGGACCCGGCGCGGTCGACACCTGGAAATTCTCGCCCTGGTTGCGGTAGATCTCGACGGCGCCGGAAAGGTCGAGCGCGACGTCGTCGCGGGCGATCTTGATCGGCTCGACGGCGAAGGCCGACGATGCCGCCCACAGCGTCAGGAGTGTCGCGAGGACAAAGGCGAACAGCGACCCGTTTCGCAGGAAATTCGTCAAAAATCAGTCCTTCGTTCCAACGCCCGGCGGATCGTCCGCGATCCGGGCGTAGAGGTAGTGGTCCTGCCAGATGCCGTTGATCCTGAGATAGGATCGCAGCAGTCCTTCGCGCCGGAATCCGGCTTTTTCAAGCACGCGGATCGACCGGATATTGTCGGGAATACAAGCCGCTTCGATCCGGTGCAACCTCAGCGTATCGAAGGCGAAGCGGGCCACCACCTTGACCGCATCGGTCATCAGGCCGCGGCCGCCGAAGCGCTCGCCGATCCAGTAGCCGACATGGCCGCTCTGCGAGACGCCATGGCGTATGTTGCCGAGCGTGATGCCGCCGGCCAGCTTGCCACTGCTCCTCTCGAAGATGAAGAAGGCGATAGCGGTTCCCTGAGCATAATCCTCGCGGTAGCGGCTGATGCGCAGCCGCCATGCGTTGCGGTCGAGTTCGTCGGGAGTCCAGCGTGGCTCCCAGGGTTCGAGGAAGGCTCGGCTTTCGCCGCGCACCGCCGCCCACTCGCGGTAGTCGTTGGTGAACGGCACGCGCAGCGTGACGCGGTCGCCTTTCAGCGCCGGCAGGTCGCGGCGAAAGAAAGGGAGCGCGAACACGACGCTTCGAGGGGCTTAGACGGCGAGCTTACGGGCCGTGGTCTGCGTGCCCGCGAGCGATTCGAGGATCGCCTCGTATGGCGCCAGCGTACCCACAGGCCCGACAGCGGTAAGCGTCGGCTTGGTCGAGAACAGTCGCGACGACAGATCGGTCAGCCGCTCGATCGTCAGCGCCGACAGCCGTTCCATCAGTTCCTCCTTGGCGATCGGCCGGCCGAACAGAAGCAGTTGCCGTGCGATCTGCGAAGCCCGGCTGGCCGGGCTTTCGGCGGACATGATCAGCCCGGCGCGATATTGGGCGCGCGCGCGGTCGAGCTCCTCCTGCAGGATCTTCTCGCCGGCCTTCTGCAGTTCGTCGATGATGACAGGCACCAGTTCGGCGATGTCGCTCTGGCCGGTGGCGGCATGGACGCCGAAGACGCCGGTGTCGGAAAAGCCCCAATGGAAGGCATAGACCGAATAACACAGGCCGCGCTTCTCCCGGACCTCCTGGAACAGGCGCGACGACATGCCGCCGCCGAGGATCATCGACAGCACCTGCGAGGCATAGAAGTCGCGCACATGATAGGCACGACCCTCGAACCCCAGCACGATCTGCGCGTCCATCAGGTCGCGGTCCTCACGGAAGTCGCCGCCGACATATTGCGCATATTGCGGGATGGTGCTGTCGGCCTTGCTGCGGAAGCCGCCGAGCTGCTTTTCGACCTCGCGCACGAAATTGTCATGCTTGATGTCGCCGGCGGCGACAATCACCATGCGCTCGGCGCCGTATTGCCGCTCGATGAAGTCGTGGAGTTGCTTGGAGGTGAAGGATTTGACCGTTTCGGGCGTGCCGAGAATGGAGCGCCCAATCGTCTGATGGCGATAGGCGGTTTCCGTGAAACGGTCGAAGACGATGTCGTCGGGCGTGTCGTGCGCAGCGCCGATCTCCTGCAGGATCACATGCTGTTCGCGTTCGAGTTCCTGCGGGTCGAATTCGGACTCCTGCAGGATGTCGGCAAGAATGTCGACGGCCAGCGGCACGTCGTCGGAGAGCACCCTGGCATAGTAGGAGGTGGTCTCGACGCTGGTGGCAGCGTTGATCTCGCCGCCGACGTCCTCGATCTCCGAGGCGATTTCGAAAGCGCTCCGCCTTTTCGTGCCCTTGAACGCCATGTGCTCGAGCAGATGGGCCATGCCATGCTCGTCGTCGCGTTCATTGCGGGCACCCGACTTGACCCAGGCACCAAGGGCAACCGATTCGATGCTTTGAAGGGTTTCGGTGGCGACTGTCAGGCCGTTCGACAGACGGCTTACCTCAACACCCATATGGCTACTACTCCCTAACGCGCCGCCCGCGCGCGGCGGCCGACGTAATCTTCCACCATTTTCAGGTCGGATGGAAGTACCGTGTATTTTTCCTCCGATGTCATCAACCCACCTAGCCATGCGGGCAGTGCGGGCGACACGCCGCTGGCGGCTTCGACGGCGGCCGGGAATTTTGCCGGGTGCGCGGTACCCAGCACCACCATCGGCACGGCGCCTGACGCCTTGCCCGCAGCGACATGCACGGCTGCCGCGGTGTGCGGATCGAGCAGATAGTTGCTGGCCGCGAGCGTCGAGCGGATGGTCGCGGCGACCTCGTCCATATCAGCGCGGCCGGCGTCGAATTCAGACCGCATCCCGGTGATTTGCTGGGGTTCGATGGTGAAAGCACCGGACTGCTTCAGGCCGTCCATGTAGCGCCGCACAGTCGCCGCGTCACGGCCGGAGGCCTCGAACAGCAGGCGTTCGAAATTCGACGACACCTGGATATCCATCGACGGCGACGTGGTCGCAAAGACGCCCTTGGTGCGGTATTCGCCGGTCGAGAAGGTCCGTGCCAGGATGTCGTTGTCATTGGTGGCGATGACCAGCCGATCGATCGGCAAGCCCATCTTCTTGGCGGCGTAGCCGGCGAAGATATCGCCGAAATTGCCGGTCGGCACGGTGAAGGAAACCGGCCTGTCCGGCGCGCCGAGCGACAGCGCCGAGGAGAAATAATAGACGATCTGGGCCATGATGCGGGCCCAGTTGATCGAATTGACGCCCGAAAGCGCCACCCGGTCGCGAAAGCCGTGATCGTTGAACATGTCCTTGAGCAGGCCCTGGCAATCGTCGAAATTGCCTTCGATCGCCAGCGCATGGACGTTTGCAGCCGCCGACGTCGTCATTTGCCGCTGCTGCACCGGCGAGACGCGGCCATGCGGGAAAAGGATGAAGATGTCGGTCCGGCTGCGACCGGCAAAGGCATCGATGGCCGCCCCGCCGGTATCGCCCGAAGTGGCGCCGACGATGGTGGCGTGCTGGTCGCGTTCGGTAAGCACATGGTCCATCAGCCGGGCCAGAAGCTGCATCGCCACATCCTTGAAGGCGAGCGTCGGCCCGTGGAAGAGTTCCAGGATGAAGGTGTTGGGGCCGGTTTGCACCAGCGGGCAGACGGCCTCGTGGCGGAAGGTGGCATAGGCTTCGCGCACCAGACGCTCGATAACGGGCGGCGGGATCTCGTCGCCAAGGAACGGCGACAGCACGCGGATGGCAAGGTCGGGATAGGCAAGGCCGCGCATGGTGCGGATCTCGGCGGCGGAAAACTGTGGCCACTCGCGCGGCACGTACAGCCCGCCGTCGCGCGCCAGCCCAGCCAGCACGGCGTCGGAAAATCCAAGAACGGGGGCTTCCCCGCGGGTACTCACATAGTGCATGTCACAATTCCGTTACTGCCTGGCTTTTTCCGTCCACCGCAAGGTGGTTAATTTCTGCGTTGGCTCAGTCGCATTTTTGCCGCGCGGTTGATATACGTCACCAGCTTTGCGAGAGGGAAGTGCAGTTTCATGGCGTTTCGTACATTCAGTGGTCGCTTTTTGGCGGGTCTTGCGCTCACCGGCTTTATGATCGCCGCCGCCGGCTGCCAATCGGGCGACAATGGCATCCTGAACCTCGGCATAGGCAAGAAAGATCCAACGGCGCCACCGCCGCCGCAGGATCCCAAGATACTGGCCAGCCAGCTGCAGGCCTATTGTCCCAGGGTGACGGTGCGGGACGGCACGGCTTTCTTCAATACCTATTCCAAGGAAGCTCAGAAGCCCAAGCCCAGGATCAAGAAGACCGGCGACGCCGCGCAGGATGCCGCGGCCCAGGCCGAGGCTGACGCCGCGGCTGCAACTCCGCCCGACGAATCGGCCAACATCATCTACCAGGCATCGGTCAGCGACGTGACACGCGACTGCAGCCGTGCCAACGGCCAGCTGACGATGAAGATCGCGGTCGCAGGCAAGATTGTCCCCGGACCGAAGTTTTCTCCAGGCACCATCACCATGCCCATCCGCACGGCTGTGATGCATGGCACCGAGGTCCTTTACTCGCAGCTCCACCAGTATCAGGTCCAGGTCACCGATCCTTCGGTCGCCACGCAGTTCGTCTTCACCGATTCCAATATTGTCGTGCCCGAGCCGACGGCGCAGGACTATCAGGCCTTTGCCGGCTATGACGAAACCGCGCATAAGGCAACGGTGGACAAGCCGAAGAAGAAGCAGAGGAAGAGAGCCGCCGCGACGAACTAGATTCCGGCGGTTGCGTAGGGCGTGCGTCGCGGCGCACGCTTCTCAGGCGTCCGACCACTCCGACAGCGCCGCGATCACGCTTTTCAACTCCGCCCAGCGGCGGATCACCGTTTCGGCGCCGGCCTCGGTGAGCGCGTCGGCATGGCCGGGATAGCTGTGGGAGGCTCCGGTGAAGCCGATCACCCGCATGCCTGCCGCCCTTGCGCCGTGGACGCCGTGCACGGAATCCTCGATGACGAACGTGTTCGCCGGGTTGACGTTGAGTTTCTCCGCCGCGAACAGGAACACGTCCGGCGCCGGTTTCGTTTTCCCGGTCGGTGTTTCCATCGCCGAAAAAATCCGGCCGGTGAAAAACGGCAGAAGATGCACCTTCTCCAGCATGAATTCGATCCGCTCGGAGCGTGAATTCGAACAGACGCAGCGCGGCACCGTGACCGCGGCGACCGCCTCGCGCGCGCCATCGATGGCGCGGACGTCGCTGCGCAGTTTGCGGTCGACCAGCTCCCTGGCGCGGTCGATGAGCGTGGCCTGGAACGGGATGCTCGACTTCTCTTCGACCCGCATCATGATGTCCTTGAAGGTCAGTCCGGCATAGGTCTCCGCGAGTTCCTCGGCTGATATCTCGTATCCCGCCAAGGTCAGCAGCTCCGCCTCGACGCGGGCGGCGATGATCTCGGAATCGACGAGCACGCCGTCGCAATCGAAGATGACAAGGTCTGGCTGGGGCATGGTGATCCGGACAATGGGAGGGCGAGATGGCCTCGGAAGGCTCAGGCCGCGCGCATACACCAACAGGGCCGCCTTCGCAAATTCGCCACACCCGTCCCTTGGCCTTCACGGAATATTTACGCTGATCGGTAACCATAACCAGGAGTAAACAGTAACGCGTGCCCTGGGTGTCAGAATGTCTGCCGTGCGTCTTCTCGACGAGCTATCCCACGCTCCCCAGCAATCCGAATGGCTGGACACCATCCTTAAGGGCGACTGCGTCGCCGCGCTCGAACGGCTGCCAGAAAAGTCGATCGACGTCATCTTCGCCGATCCGCCCTACAATCTGCAGCTCGACGGCGACCTGCACCGGCCCGACCAGTCGAAGGTCGACGCCGTCGACGACGATTGGGATCAGTTCGAGAGCTTCGAGGCCTATGACGCCTTCACCCGTGCCTGGCTGCTGGCGGCGCGCCGGGTGCTGAAGCCCAATGGCACCATCTGGGTCATCGGCTCCTATCACAACATCTTCCGTGTCGGCGCCAAGATGCAGGATCTCGGCTTCTGGATCCTCAACGACGTGGTCTGGCGCAAGACCAACCCAATGCCGAATTTCCGCGGCCGCCGCTTCCAGAACGCGCATGAGACGATGATCTGGGCCACGCGCGATCAAAAGGGCAAGGGCTATACCTTCAACTACGAAGCGATGAAGGCGTCCAACGACGACATCCAGATGCGCTCCGACTGGCTGTTTCCGATCTGCACCGGCGGCGAGCGGCTAAAAAACGACAATGGCGACAAGCTGCACCCGACGCAGAAGCCGGAAGCGCTGCTTGCCCGCATCATGATGGCCTCGACCAAACCGGGCGACATCGTGCTCGATCCCTTCTTCGGCTCCGGTACCACCGGCGCGGTGGCCAAACGCCTCGGCCGCCATTTCGTCGGCATCGAGCGCGAGCAGGCCTATATCGACGCCGCCAACGAGCGCATCGACGCGGTGCGGCCGCTGGATGGTGCCGATCTCACCGTCCTCACCGGCAAGCGTGCCGAGCCGCGCGTTGCCTTCGTCAGCCTGATCGATAACGGGCTGATGATGCCGGGTGCGACGCTCTACGACGCCAAGAAGCGCTGGGCGGCCAAGGTGCGCGCCGACGGCACGGTGGCGATCGGCGACAGCGCCGGCTCGATCCACAAGATCGGTGCCGAAGTGCAGGGGCTGGATGCCTGCAACGGCTGGACCTTCTGGCACTACGAGCGCAGCGGTGGCCTGACCCCGATCGACGAATTGCGCCGCATCGCGCGGCTCGGCATGGAGCGGGCAGGGGCCTGAGCCCCTGCCAATTGCTTCGAATGCCGTTGATTCAAAGGCTCAACGGATCGCGCGAAGCGATTCAAATCAGGCCTTGATTCCGAGACGTTCAAGGTCTGCCTGAAGCGTCTTTGCGTCGGTGAACAGCACCGATTGCCAGCCTGCCGCCTTGGCGCCGTCGACGTTCTTCTGGCTATCATCGATGAACAGCGTGGCCGACGGTTCGAGGCCGAAGGCGGCGACGTGGTGATCGTAGATGCCGCGATCCGGCTTGATCAGGCCGATTTCGCCCGAGATGGTGACGCCGCGCGGACGATTGAGAAAATCGAAGCGTTCGCGGGCCTCGGCCAGCGTGTCGCTGGCAAAATTGGTCAGCATGGTCACGTCGTGGCCGCTCTCGATCAGACCGACCATGATGGCGACGCTATCGTCATAGGCATGTGGCACCATCTCGTGCCAATGGCGGCGGAAAGCGCGGATGTTTTCCGCGTGATCGGGATGGTCCGCGATCAGCAACGCCTCAGCCTCTTCCCAGGTCCGGCCGCGATCCTGCTCGATGTTCCAATCATGCGTGCAGACATTGTCGAAAAACCACTTTCTCTCTTCGGCATCCGGAATGAGGCGGCTGAACGGAATGTTGGGATCGTAGTGGATCAGCACGCGGCCGATGTCGAAAACGATGTGGCGTATTTCAGTCATGGGGCCTCTTTGCACTGTGTAGCGACGGCTTTTTCGTCGCGCCGGGTATCGCAGCCTCGATTGCCTTTTTCATGACAGTCGGCAGCGCCTCACCGGAAATCTCGTGGGCGAGCGACCAGAAATGCCCGTCTGGCGCATCACCTTTGATGTGAGCGTGAAAGACTTCGAGTTGGAGAGCGAAATGCGTGAAGACATGCGCAATGCGGCCCGCATGCCGCCAGTCGGCTGGAAAGGGCGCGGCCGCTTCCATGATTGCCCCATCGATGCGCGCGGTCCAGCCTGTCGTCGGCACCTCGGTCATGCCGCCGAGCAAGCCCTTCTCCGCCCGTTTGCGCAGAAGGATGGCCCCGTCGGCCCGTACGGCGACAAAGGCCGCGCCGTGCCGCTGCGGCTTGTCGGCCTTGGGCAGGCGCACCGGGAAGTGCTCGGGATCGCCTGAAACGACGGCGTCGCAGTCCTCGCGCAGCGGGCACAGCATGCAGCGTGGCCGGCGTGGCGTGCAGATGGTGGCGCCGAGATCCATCATCGCCTGGGCGAAGTCGCCAGGCCTTGTCCCGGGCACCATGCGCTCGACATGGGCGCGGATCTCGGGCTTGGCCTCGCTGAGCGGGGTAGTAATCGAAAACAGCCGGGAGATCACGCGTTCGACATTGCCGTCGACAACGGCGGCGGGGCGGTCGAAGGCAATCGCCGTGATGGCCGCCGACGTATAGGCGCCGATGCCGGGCAGTTCTCTCAACCCAGTCTCCGTGTCGGGAAACCGGCCGCCACGCGCGGCCACAAGATCGGCACAGGCCTTGAGATTGCGGGCGCGGGAATAGTAGCCGAGCCCGGCCCAGGCCTTCATCACGTCCTCGGTGGGCGCCGCGGCCAGTGCCTCGACATCGGGCCATTTCTCGACGAAAACCCTGAAATAAGCCTTCACCGCCTCGACGGTGGTCTGCTGCAGCATGACCTCGGAGAGCCAGATGCGGTAGGGATCAGGCCGCACGCCGCGCGCATGCTCAATTGGTGTGATGCGCCACGGCAACTCACGGTGATGCACATCGTACCAGCTGAGCAGGCGGGATGCGACATCGTCGCTGACACCGGGTGTGGTCTTGCCACTATCCCCGGATGCGGCTTTGCCACTATCCCCGGATGCGGTCTTGCGGGTCTGGTCTGCTGATGCCATTGATCTTGTATTGGCCTGGCCGGTATCTGCTGGGTCGTCGCTGGAGGATGTACATGGCAGGGAGAACGCCCTACGGCAATCCCGTCCCGGTCAGCGATCTCGCGACCAGGATCCTCGATCCGGTGCTGCGCAAGCGGGCCGGCATTTCGATCGGCCTCGTCCAGTCATGGGACGAGATCGCCGGCCCACGGCTGGCCAGCCACTCGCGCCCCGAAAAAATCCAGTGGCCGCGCCGTATGCATGAGGACGATCCGTTCGAGCCGGCCGTGCTGGTCATTGCCTGCGAAGGCATGGCGGCACTTCATCTGCAGCATGAGACGGGCGAGATCATCAACCGGGTCAACGCCTTCCTCGGCTTCACCGCCATCAACCGCATCAGGATCCTGCAGAAGCCGGTGACAGCCGACAAAGGAAGGCGCAAACCGGCCCTGAGACCGCTGACGGCGGCTGAGAAGACGAAATTGTCGGGAACTGTCGGCCTGGTCGATAATGATGAACTGCGCGCCTCGCTGGAGAAACTTGGCGCGACCATTATTGGGGAGAGAAAATCATAGACGTCTCGAAGAAAGTCATGGATTCGTCGTCTATATCTCGCATTCGTGATCGCCCTTGTCAGGTTTCGCGATTGGATTGGGGATCGAGATGCCTTAATTCGCGCCAACTCTCGCCTTTTCGTGCCTTTGCATTGCAAAATCCAACCCTTGTCAGGTGATTCGTATGAACCGTCCCCCGTTCGGCCAAAGCTTGTCTCGCAGAAACCTCCTGTCTTCGCTGGCCGCCATTCCGGCGGTCGCCCTGCTCGCCGCCTGCAGCGACTCCAGCGAGGAGGCGAAGGCCGCGGATGTGAAGCCTGCGGCCCCGGCCGCCCCCGCGAAGCCGGCCACGCCGGCCGCTGCTACCGCGCCGGAGGCCCAGGGCAGCGTGGATGTGGCGGAACTGATGAAACCGGGTGCGCTGCCCGACAAGCAGCTTGGCAAGGACGACGCCAAGGTCACCATCGTCGAATACGCCTCGATGACCTGCCCACACTGCGCGCATTTCGCCGAGACCACCTTTCCGGATCTGAAGACCAAGTATATCGACACCGGCAAGGTCCGCTACATCCTGCGCGAATTCCCGTTCGATCCGAGCGCCGAAGCCGGTTTTATGCTGGCGCGCTGCGCCAAGGATAACTATTACCCTATGGTCGACGTCCTGTTCAGGCAGCAGGCGAACTGGGTCGGCGTCCAGAATACCAAGGATGCGCTGCTGCAAATCTCGAAGCTCGCCGGTTTTACACAGGAGTCCTTCGAGGCCTGCTTGACGGATCAGAAACTTCTGGACGATGTGAGATCGGTCCAAAAGCGCGGCGCCAATGAATTCAAGGTCGACTCGACACCGACCTTCTTCATCAACGGTAAGACCTACAAGGGGGCGATGTCGATTGAGGAAATGTCGGCCATCATCGACCCTCTGCTCTGACGTCCAGTCAGCCCTGAGGCGGCGGCGCTTCGGCGTGTGCGGCTTCTTGTCGTGCCGCGAATTCCTTTCGCAAAACCACGGAAATCCGCTTAGTGGGCGGCGCGAATGAAGTTTTCGCGCCTTCGCCTCCTCGGTTTCAAGTCCTTCGTCGAGCCCGGCGAGTTCGTCATCGAACGCGGCCTGACCGGCATTGTCGGACCGAATGGCTGCGGCAAGTCGAACCTGGTCGAGGCGCTGCGCTGGGTGATGGGCGAAAGCTCCTACAAGAACATGCGCGCGTCCGGCATGGACGACGTCATCTTTTCCGGCTCGGGCACTCGGCCCGCCCGCAACACCGCCGAAGTCACGCTTTTCCTCGACAACAGTGACCGCTCGGCGCCCGCTGCCTTCAACGATGCCGACGAACTGCAGGTGTCGCGCCGCATCGAGCGCGAGGCCGGCTCGCTTTACCGTATCAACGGCAAGGAGGCCCGCGCCAAGGACGTGCAGCTTCTGTTCGCCGACCAGTCGACCGGTGCGCGTTCGCCGTCGATGGTCGGCCAGGGCCGCATCGGCGAACTGATCCAGGCCAAGCCGCAGGCACGCCGCGCCCTGCTCGAAGAGGCGGCAGGCATTTCCGGCCTGCACACCCGCCGCCACGAGGCAGAACTGCGGCTGAAGGCGGCCGAGCAGAACCTCGAACGACTGGATGACGTCGTCGGCGAGCTGGAAAGCCAGATCGAAAGCCTGAAGCGCCAGGCGCGCCAGGCGTCCCGCTTCAAGAACCTGTCGGCCGATATCCGCAAGGCAGAAGCGACGCTCTTGCATTTGCGCTGGACACTGGCCAAGACTCAGGAAGGCGAGGCACGTTCGGCGCTGGCGGTTGCCACGGCACTGGTCGGCGACCGCGCCGCGGCCCAGATGGCCGCCGCCAGGGAGCAAGGCATAGGCGCCCATCGGCTGCCGGACCTGCGCGACGCGGAAGCCGCCGCCGCCGCTGCCTTCCAGCGCCTCTCGATCGCCAAATCGCAGATCGAGGAGGAAGCCGGCCGCATCCGCGCTCGCCAGAGCGAACTCGAACGCCGGCTGCAGCAGCTCGACGGCGACATCGTGCGTGAAGAGCGCATGGTCCGCGACAACGCGGACATTCTCGAGCGCCTGCGCACGGAAGAGGCGGCACTCAATTCCGAAAATGCCGGTGCCGCCGAACGCGAGGCCACCACCCGCGCAGCGTTCGAGCAGGCTGCATCGACGCTTTCACAAAGCGAAGCCAAACTTGCCGCGCTGACTGCCGAGCGGGCCGAGGCTGCCGCCTCGCGCAACCAGATCGAACGGACGCTGCGCGACACCGCCGAACGCCGCGACCGCTTCGCGCGTCAGCTTGCCGATGTCGACCGGGAATTGTCGGAGATACTCTCCAAGGTCGCCGGCCTGCCCGATCCCGCCGAGAAGCGCGTGCTGGTCGAACAGGCCATGGCGCTGCTGGAGGAGGCCGAGGCTGCCGTGTCCGAGGCCGAACAGTCGGTCATCGATGCCCGCGCTACCGAAAGCGCTGCCCGGCCACCGCTTCAGGATGCCAGGGCCGAGCTGGCACGGATCGAAACCGAAGCGCGCACGCTGGCAAAAATCCTGAATGCAGCCAGCGGCGATCTCTTCCCGGCCGTGCTGGAACAAATCAGCGTCGATCGTGGTTTCGAGACGGCGCTGGGTGCGGCCCTTGGCGAAGACCTCGACGTGCCGCTCGACCGCAGCGCGCCGGTGCATTGGGGCGAAAGCGCGATCCAGCCCGGCGACGCGGCTCTGCCGGAAGGCGTCAAAAGCCTGGCCAGCGTGGTTCATGCGCCGGCACAGCTCGCCCGCCGCCTGGCGCAGATCGGTATCGTCGATGCCGCCGGCGACGGCCGCCGGTTGCAACCGCTGCTTGCTCCCGGCCAGCGGCTGGTCAGCCGTGAAGGCGCGCTCTGGCGTTGGGATGGCTTTACCGCCAGCGCCGATGCGCCGACCGCCGCAGCACAACGGCTGGCGCAGAAGAACCGGCTGGCTGAGCTAGATGCCGAGGCGATACAGGCGACGCTCGTCCTGCGCCATGCCGAGGAGGCGCTGGCGCAAGCCGAACAGACGCTTCGCCTGGCAAGCGAGGCCGAGCGCAACGCACGCCAGGCCGGTCGTGACGCCCAGCATCGGCTGGACGCTGCCCGCAATGCGTTGGCCGAGGCCGAGAGGGCCGGCGGCGAATTGCAGAGCCGGCGCGCCGCGCTGGATGAAGCGCGCGCTCGCATCGTCGACAGCCATGAGGAGATTTCGGCCGCCTTCGCCGAGGCGGAAATGCTGCTGCAGGACGCGCCCGATCTTGGCGATCTGCAATTGCAGCTCGAACAGTCCTCGGCCAATGTCGCCCGCGACCGCGCCGCGCTTGCCGATGCGCGCGCGGTGCATGAGGGGCTGCGGCGCGAAGCCGAGGCGCGCGCGCGCCGGCTCGATGCCATTGGCGCCGAGCGCAGCAACTGGCTGGAGCGGGCCGAAAACGCCTCGACGCAGATCGCATCGCTTGGCGAACGCAAGGCCGAGGCCGAAGCCGAACGAGAGCGGCTGGCCGATGCTCCCGATGAAATCGACGCCAAGCGGCGTGCCTTGCTGTCGCAGCTCACCGAGGCCGAGAGCTTGCGCAAGGCGGCGGCCGACCGTCTGCAGGAAGCGGAGAACCGGCAATCCGAACTGGACAAGGCCGCCACCGGCGCCATCCAGTTCCTGGCCGAGGCGCGCGAGACCCGCGTTCGCGCCGAAGAGAGGCTGACCGCGGCCGACGAACGCCGGCTGGAGGTCGAGGCGCGCATCCAGGAGACGCTGAACACACCACCGCATCTGGTTATTCGCCATACCGGTCTTGAGGCTGACAGCCCGATCCCTGAGATGGCCGAGATCGAGCGTCAGCTCGACCGGCTGAAGATCGAGCGCGAACGGCTCGGCGCTGTCAACCTGCGCGCCGAGGAAGAGCAGAAGGAGCTTTCCGACCGGCTGGAGGCGATCGTGTCGGAGCGCGAGGACATCATCGAGGCGATCCGCAAGCTCAGGCAGGCGATCCAGAGCCTCAACCGGGAAGGCCGTGAGCGGCTGTTGGCCGCCTTCGACGTCGTCAACGGCCATTTCCAGCGGCTGTTCTCGCATCTGTTCGGCGGCGGTACGGCGGAATTGCAGCTGATCGAGTCCGACGATCCGCTCGAGGCCGGCCTCGAAATCCTTGCCCGCCCGCCCGGCAAGAAACCGCAGACCATGACGCTGCTGTCGGGTGGCGAGCAGGCGCTGACGGCGATGTCGCTGATCTTCGCGGTGTTCCTGACCAACCCGGCGCCGATCTGCGTGCTCGACGAAGTCGACGCGCCGCTCGACGACCACAATGTCGAGCGCTTCTGCAACCTGATGGACGAAATGGCCGCCACCACCGAGACGCGCTTCGTCATCATCACCCACAACCCGATCACCATGGCGCGCATGAACCGGTTGTTCGGCGTGACCATGGCCGAACAGGGCGTCAGCCAACTGGTGTCGGTTGACCTGCAGGCGGCCGAAGCGATGCGCGAGGCTAGCTGACCCAGGTCGCGCTGCCTGGGAATGGGCCGCTCCGGAGCAATTCAGGAAAAGTGTGCAAGCGGTTTTCGCCCGGCAAGAAATGTCAGGGCCGCGGACTATGCCTGTGCGAATGATGCCTGGCCGAGGACCAGACGAAATAGAGTGATCCCAGTTTCAGCACAGGCACCCTGCGATCCCGCTCGCGATCACGCAGTTCGCGGTAGGTCTTCACCTTCAGTGTGCCCCCCGGCAATCTGATTCGCAAAGCCATGATGCATAGAGCTTACGTGCCTTCTCCAGTCGATGGAAGGTTCATTTCAAGCTTCTCGTCAGTATTCGAGCTCTTGGAGGGTCGATCAGGAATTGTACTGGGCCACCAGATGACGAAATATTTGCCCAACTGCCAGACCGGGACCTTGCCCTTGTGCTCGCGCCGCCGCAACTCATGACGTTGCTTGACCTTCAACACACCGCCCGGAAGCCTGATCTTGATCGTCATCGTCCCTCAATACTGATGGCGCGCTTCCTGGGTGCCGCGCCCGAAGCTTCATCTGTCTGGCCAAGCTAGAAATCGCCCACTCTCGGATCGGATCGTTGCAATCCGATTTCGCTGAGTCAATGGAGCCGAGCGCGAACTCCTATGGCTATCGGCGCCGTGCACATAAGGCTTGAGAACAGGCTCAACCTCTGCGCCGCAAGATCCAGTTCACACAGATCACGGCCACGAGGCCACATGCGATGCCGGCGCAATCGGCAACCCAGTCGAACACATCCAGATCGCGCCGTATCAGCGCAGTGCCCTGGAGAACCTCGATCCCCGCTCCAACCATGGCAAGGAAGACGATTAGTCTTGCTTTTCGATCGGGCCAGCCGAGCCCTCCAAGGAAAGTCATGACGGCAAAGGCGCTGGCGTGGTTCAGCTTGTCGGACCGGAAACCGATATCGATCCCGTACTCCTCGAGCCGGGGTATAGGCAGCAGTGCAAGGACAAGAACCGCGACAAGCGTGCCGAAAAAAGCGATCCGTTCGGCGGCTGGATAAAATCTCATTCTGCTCCAATCTTTGCCTGGCCGCCGGGAAGGTCGAATCCGGCTCGGGATCTGCGCCGGGCTCCTGCAGGGCGACCGGTGCATGGGGCAGGGCGGTGCCGCCGCGCCACGATCGCATTGGATATTTCGAAAAGCAACGGAACCATCCTGATGGTCACGAGGAGGAGCCCCGGCAAGAGCACTCACCTGACCCGATAATGCCGTCGCAAGCCACATCTTGCTCGCGTTGCCCCTCCAGAGCACGAATTTTCCCGGTTTTCGGGAAGGTCGTTGCCCGGGAAAGCGGGTTTCGTTTCCCCCAGTCAAAAGTAAGCTCCAGCCATGAACCGGAGCTTGATGATGACAGAGGCGGAAACCAGAATGTTTCACACGCTTGATGCGCCGGCCGGTCCGGTGCGGCGGCCCGGAATCCCGGATGACCTGACAAGGCAGGGCATGTGTGGGCGCATCTGCGCATCGTGCCCGATGCGAAGCCCGCACTGCTCCTCTACCGTTCTTGATGGCGGCGCATCGGCGCAACTTTCCCGGTGAGCAGGCGAAGGGCGGCGGCGGAAAATGCGCCGCCCCGTCGGAGGGGTTGTCCGCGATCAGGCGGCGAGCCAAGCTCGTGTGAAATCCTGCTCATAGGCCTGATGCATCTGGTAGCCCATCAAGGCAGGCTTCATATGGCAGAACAGCTTTCGCCAGTAGGGCTGAACGATGATGCCGGAATCCTGCAGCATGACCTGCAGTTCCTTCATCACCGCACGGCGCTGCTCCGGATCGGCGATGGCGTTGGCCTTGTGGACCTTGGCATCGAAATCTGGGTCGGCGAACCCTGTCTCGTTCCATGCCGAACCGGTCTGATAGGCAAGCGCATAGGTCTGGATGCCGAGCGGTCGGGCGTTCCAATTGGTCGTCGCGAAGGGATACTTCGTCCAGTCGTTCCAGAACGCCGATTCCGGGATGACGGTGCGTTTCACCTTGAAGCCGGCGTCGCGCATCTGCTGGGCGACGGCATCCGAGCTTTCCTTGCGGTAATCGGCTTCGACCGAGATCAGATCGAACTCGAAATCGAGTTGACCGGCTTCCTCGAGCAATGCCCTGGCCCGGGCCGGATCACGTTTGATCGGCGGCAGGTCGGCGTGTTCGGGATGCATCGGTCCGACATGGTCGTTCTGCGCGACGATGCCCATGCCGTCGGCACCCAGTTGCAGCACTGCTTCGTTGTCGACCGCAAGCTGTATGGCGTTGCGCACGCGCTTGTCGTCATAGGGTTTGGCGTTGACGTTGCAGCGCGAGACCAGGGTGGCGGCAGTGACGATCTCGCTTTTCTTCAGGCCCAGCCTGTCGAGCATGGCGACGTCATAGGACTGCGTCTGGCCGTTCAGGTCGATCTCACCGGATTCGAAGGCGGAGACGGTGGCGGCCGAGTCGGTGCCGTAGTCGGTCCAGTCGATGCCGTCGAGGAACACCTCGCCGCCCCACCACGATCCGTCCGGCCGCTTGCGCACCGAGGCAGCAACGCCGACATCGAGTTTTTTAAGCTCGAACGGACCCGTGGAAACGGGGTTGGCCGACAGTGGCGCTGCCTTCGGATTGAACGTGTGGTGGACGATCAATGCCGGGTAGTCGGTCATCGCCGGGATGATGGTGATGTCGGGCTGCGACAGTTTCAGGACTACGGTGTGGTCGTCGCGAACCTCGATGGCACCAGCGCGCGCCACCTTGGTGTCGGGATCGATCAGGGCGGTCATGCGCCCCGCCATCGAGTTGCCGGCGGCATCCTTCTCGCACCAGCGCGTGACGTTGAAGGCGACATCCGTGGCGGTGAAATCGTCGCCGTTCGACCATTTCACCCCCGGGCGCACCTTGAGCACATATTCCGTGGCGTCCGCATTGATCTCCCAGCTCTGCAGCAGCACCGGCTCGAAGGTGAAATCCGGCTTCCAGCGCACCAGCGGTTCGAGAAACTGCATGGCGATGTTGCCCATCTGCGAAACCTTGAACTTGCGCGGGTCTTCCAGCTCCATCACCTGCATGGCAACACGCAGCACGCCGCCCTTCCTGGGTTGGGCGGCTTCCTCGGCCCGCGCCGGGACCGGCTGACCGATGAGCCCATAGGCAATCGCCGTGCTGGCGCCGAAGGCGCTGGCCAGCGCCAGGAACTCGCGGCGGCCAAGCGCGCCGCTCTTCGCGCCTTTCGCAAATGTGCCGATCGCCGGATGAAGAGGTCTGGATGTCATATCGGTTCTCCCATTGTTGATTTTACGCCCAAATTCGGTGGAATGCCCTTGCCGCGTCGTTGCTGGGCGCTGTTTCCTACAAGACGCAGCCGATGGCGGCGGGGCCGCGGCGGTGAGGGGAAGGCAAGATGAATCTTCTGACGGCGATGCGGGTGTTCGATCGGGTCTGCCTGCTGGGCAGCCTGTCGGCGGCGGCGCGCGATCTCAACATGTCGACGACGGCCGTCAGCCGCACCATCAAGGAACTGGAAGACGACCTCGGCGTCCGACTCATCAATCGCACCACAAGGCGCCTCAGCCTCACCGAGGCGGGCCGCGACTATGCTCCGCGTGCCCGCAGCCTGCTCGACGACATTTCCGAACTGCAGGATTCGACGCGCGGCCTGCACAAGGAGACGCGCGGCCTGATCCGGGTTTCCTGCTCCAATGTTCTGGGCCACACACGCATAACCAAGCTGGTGCCGAAATTCCTCGAAGAGAACCCGCTCACCACGATCGAGTTCGACCTCACCGCGCGTTATGTCGTCGGCATTGTCGAGGAAGGCTACGATGTCGCCATCCGCTTCGGCGGTCAGGCGGATTCCGCCTTGATTGCCCGCCGGCTTGGTGAGGTCCGCAACTATGTCTGCGCCACGCCCGATTATTGGGACGCAAACGGCCGCCCGGTCCACCCGGATGAGCTGGCAAGCCATTCCTGCGTGCTGAGCAATTTCGCCAAGCGCCTCGGCACATGGCCTTTCATCGGACCAGACGGCCCTTTCGATGCGGCTGTCGGCGGGCGCATCTCGACCAACAGCGTCGAGGCCGCCTACCAGATGACCACCGCCGGTTTCGGCATCGGTAACCTGCCTAGCCTGCTGGTCGACGCTGCGATCAGGGACGGCCGGCTGGAAGTGCAGCTGGATGAGTTTCGCCCCTGCTCCAGCCCGATCTACGCGCTCTATCCGCACCGCACCTATATTGCGGCCAAGGTGCGCGCGTTCGTCGATTTCCTGATCCGCGAACTGTCGGCCGACTTCAGCGCCTGAAATGCTGCCCAATTGCCGGCCAACGCCGTCAGGGGCCTGGCGCGAACGCCAGGCCCCTGCTGCCCCCGTCGCCCGACGCGGCAGCGTCATTTCCACCAGGCGGTGGTGTCGTACATCGGTCCCGGCTCCTCGAAGAGCTTTTCGTATTTGCACAGTGCCGGCGTCTTGCCGAGCGGCACCGAAACACCGTCCCTGAACGCCCATTCGCCGCGTTGCGTCGTATCGGCCCGCACATAGCTGGACAGCGCAAAGGCGCGGTCGTGCTGCGACTTGTTGGGCGAGGAGCCGTGCACGGTGAGCAGCCCCCATAAAGCAAGGTCGCCCGGTTCCAGCACCAGCGGAACGATGGTCGCCGGGTCGATGCCGACCTTGCGCAACTCTTCTTCGGCGGTCAGGCCCTTCATCAGCTCGCCGGTTCCCTCGTCCGACAGGCCGAGATAGCCGAGCTTGTGGCTGCGGGGCACAACCTGAAGGCAGCCATTGTCAAGCGTCGCCCGATCGACCGCGAGGCCCGTTGTCACGGTGGCGTCGGCGACATTGTCGAAAGCGGCCTGGTTACGGAAGCGCAGATCCTGGTGGAAGCGATAACCCGTGACATTGGCGCCGGGCGGCTTCCAGTGCAGCTGTTGGGCGATCTGCCTTATGTCGCGGCCGATCAGGCCCTCGAGCAGCTTCAGATAGTCGGGACTGCGACGGAACTGCTCGAAATAGGAATTGATCCAGGAAAACCAGTAAGCCTGCAGCACATAGCGTTGGCCAAAGTCCGATTCAGGCAGGATCTGGAAATTCAGATTGCCGTGCCGGAAGGTGGCGTGATGCTTGAGGCCTTCGGCGTAGACCGCATCGGTTTCCTTCTTCAGCCGGATCATCTCGTCGCCATCGACGAATTGTCGAACGACCGCGTATCCTTCCTCGCGGTACTGCTCCACCGCTTCGCGTGCCTGCTTGTCCGTCAGCATGTCCGTGACAACCCCTGTCTGTGATCTGTGTCGATCGTAACGAAGGGGTTGCCGGCGATAAGCCGTGGATTTTGGCATCGACTTTCCCGATTATCGGGAAATTGAGCGGGGCGTCAAAGGTGCATCGGCCGCAACCGGCTGGTACGATAGCGGACCCTAGAAATAGGTTCGCGGCGCGACAAGGTTTTTCTGCTGGCGAACATAAAAACAATAGAAGCCGAACGCCGCGGCAAGCCACATGAAGGCCTCGCCCATGGCCAGCCGATTGTTGGAATTGGTAAGGATGCTTAGGGCGAAGAAGACCAGCGTGGAGATGTAGCAGGACCATGCGGCCGGAGCGACAAGCTTGGCTCGCACGGCCAGCAGAACCTGCCTGGCCGACCAGATGTAGAGAAAGGCAAAGAACGCCAGCCCGACCACACCATAGCGCACGGCAATCTCCAGATAGCCATTGTGGAAGACGTTCAAGATCATGGGATGATAGGTTCTGTTCTCCCACTCGGTCAGCCAGCTGGAGCTGGCTCCGAAGATCGGGTGGCGTTTCCAGATATCGATCGCATCCGCCCACAGCATCAACCTTTCCTTGGCTGCAAGCGGCACCGCATCGCTCGCGATAGCGCGGTCGAAGGCGGGGAGGACGCCATGCCTGAACACGTCCGGAACCAAGGTTTTGACGAAGGCCATGGTATCGCCGGCGGTGGACGAGAAGATGTTGTGTGTTGCGACGATGCCGGCCGCCACGATCGCCAGCACGCCACCCGAAACCAACAGTTCGCGGCGATGGCCTCTCGCCAGGGTCATCACCGTCAACAAGAGAAGGGCAAGCGCAAGCGCAAGCCACACGCCCTTTGACCGCATCTCGATGATATTGACGAGGGCAAGCAGCAGGACGGCTGTCGACAGCGCCCAATGCAGGTTCTTGGTTGCTTTCCCGAGGTCCGTTCTCTGGGCCGTGTAAGCCATGAATTGCAGCGTGCAGAGGAAGATGAAACCGGCCGCCACCGACGCGTGGATGGGATTATTGAAAAGCCACGGGGCCGGTTGGATGTCCTGAAACATGCCCGAACAGGCAGTGTCCGCCGCCAGGAAGACAAGACTGAGGATCATGAACCCGAGCACGAGCCGTGCGGGCTGCCTGACAAACAGCAGAAACGCGAAGCCGGTCGTCGCGTAGAACAGCGGAAACATGTAAATGCCTTCGGCGCCACCCAACTGGTGGGTGCCGAAATAGACGATCGCCAGTCGGATGAAGACGTAGAGCGACCATCCCAGACACAGGAAGCCGACCCAACCGATCAGCGGTTTGCTGTAGGTCCACAAATCCACCCTGAACCAGCGGATGACCGCGACCAGGGCCAGCGCCAGGCCCGCATAGCGGTAGGTGTCGGCCTCGCGCCACACCGCGGAAACCAAAGCGAGAACGGCGAGTGCCGCAAGCAACAGAAGCAAGGTGTGGCGCGGCGCGTTGTCCTTGGCATAGTCCAGGGTAGCTCGCGGCAAAGGGGGCGGCAGCAGGACGTGATGCAGGCGGCGCAGCTCGTCGCTGGCCCGCAACACCCCGGCACGTAGCCGGCTTGGCCCGCCCAGCCTTGCGGATTTGTAGCTTCCCGAGGGACCGGCTATGCCGGAGATCTCGCTGCTGGCGGCGAAGCCAAGCACGTTTTGGCGGGCCGAATAGACCTTCAGGCCGGTATCCCAAAAACGTTCGAGCGCGACGTCCCATGGCATTTTCATGACGGCGAGCGCCGACAACAGACCCTGCGCGCCCTCCCGCGTCACCAGATAGGCGGCGGCCGAGCCTTGCGGGCCATGCAACGCACGACCGATCTCGTCGCCTTCCGCCGTTTCGACGGCGCGCATGAAGAAGCTGATGCGATGGTTGGTCAGCTTGATGACGTCGAAATCCGGCACCGCCGCGATGATGGCCTCGATGCGCCGCATGGTGTTTTCGCTGAAGAGGACGTCGTCCTCGACGATCAGGCCATAGGCGCTGCCACCGGCCAGAAACGTTTCCAGCGCCTGGATATGGCTGCGGTAACAGGCATATTCGCCGGAAAGGATGTCGCGCCCGCTCAGCTTGCGCGCGGCTGGCAGATCGATCTCCGTCCAGTCTTTTTCAGCAAGCGCCCGACCGTCGACGGCGGTAATGCGCTGCAAGGTCAGGCCTGCCGCTTCGGCGCTGGCGAGCAATTCGCTCCAGCGCTGGGTCTCGCGATCGAGGTTGATGGCGAAGATAGAAAGGTTCATTGAAATTCCATGTTGAGCCGCCACCCACCCGGCCGACCTATGTATGGAAAGAAGGAGATGTTCAAGGCGACACTGTCCAGATCACGCAAGTGGGTGACCCGATTTTGCCGCGACGGCGTTGGCTCATCTGAATTTATGACACAATCGAACTGTGATCCGATCGGCTTCATGGAAGATCGCAAAGGTACTCTCTGGTCCTATGTGTCCGGAACGGACCTGAGCGGGATGGCTGGGGCGCCAGGATTCGAACCTGGGAATGTCGGTACCAAAAACCGATGCCTTACCACTTGGCGACGCCCCAATTGCCGTCAGAGTCGCTTGTGCGGCGCGTTATTAGCAGAGCAGCCAAAAAGCACAATGCCCATGAAGGGTGGTGAGAACGCCTGTTTGGGGGAGCAAAAGCAACGCCGCCAGATGGCACGAGTTGGCTATTCGGACCACACCGCCATCTCGTTGCCGGCCGGATCGGCAAAGTGGAAACGGCGGCCGCCAGGAAACGCGAAGATCGGCTTGACGACCGTGCCGCCGGCGTTTTCGACAGCGTCGAGGGTCGCCTCCAGATCCCTGCTGTAGAGCACCGGCAGCGGCTTTGATGGCGCTTCGGCGGCGTCGGCCTGAAACCCCCCGTCCAAGCCTTCGGCAAAGGCCGAATAGGTTGGCCCATAGTCAGTGAACGACCAGGCAAAGGCGGCACTGTAGAAGCCCTTCAGCCGGTCCAGCGTCCCGCCCGTAGCCGGCATTTCCAGGTAGTCGAGTTTTCCGGACAGTTTCATAGTCACCTCTTTGTTCACTCTATGTTCTACTCCAGAATCCCCGACATAGCAAGTCTTTTTGCCGCATCCTAGCGTCGGTGCGACGGCGGCCTCGTCATAACTTGCTTCTGTCGAACTCACGCCTTTCAGGCAGGAACAGCTTCGGATTGCTGCAAAACGTTCCTTGGCCAATGAAGAGCGGCCCAGAACCGTACCTGCATGCCTTGCCAGTATGGCTGGCTAAAGGGGCAGATGGTGATCGTCTTTCAACCGGACTGGAAGTTGCGACACGGTGGCAACGTTCAGTTCCTTCGCGTCAAGCGCATCGCAGGAATTGCGCACGGGTTGCTCGCTGCTTCAAGGCAGCACCTCGCGCACGATGGACGTGCTGTTTCCAAAGCCGTTTTAGGAAACCTGAGTGATACTCCTTGGCGGCATCAGGCCGGAATCAGCCAGTCACGCCGCTCCAGCCGGGGGTTTGATTGCCCCTCGCTGTTTCTTCGATCGCGCGCTTCAGCCGCGCTTGAGCAGCGTCCAGACGGCCGGCACCAGGCTTGCCGCGAGAGCCACCTTGATCAGGTCGCCGACGATGAACGGCACGACGCCGAACTGCCACGACTTTTCCGGACCGATGAGCAGCGCCAGCCATGCGAAACCCATCGCCATCATGACGACCTCGGCAACCAGCATGGCGTTAAAAAGCTTGATCGGATGGCGGTCCCAGCCGCGATCCGCCGCCCAGCCGACAATTGCCGCCATGACCACGAAGCCGGCGAGATAGCCGCCGGTCGAGCCGAGCATGTAAGCAATGCCCAGACCTTTTTCAGGCGTGCTCTGGAAGACGGGGAAGCCCATGGCGCCCTCCGCCATGTAGAGCAACAGGGTGGCGACGCCGAGACGCATGCCGAAGGCGGCGGCGATCAGCAGCACGGCCAGCGTCTGCATCGAAATGTCGACCGGCCCGAGCATCACCTTGGTCTTGGCCGACAGTGTCAGCACAAGCGTCCCGGCGATGGCCAGGAAAAGCTGCGTTGCCAGCCGCGCCGCGCCATTTTGCGGCAGAGCCAGAGAAACAAGCGGACGCATCGTAGTTGCAATTGCCATGGTATTTCCCCAATCCGATTGCCGCACTCCGATGTTCGCGGCCTCACATCCTCCTATATTGGCTTGCGTGTTATGCGGCAATCGGTTTTGCCGTTTCCCGAAACAAGGCACCGATGCATCCGCCATGGCACTGAAATTCGATACCGGCTTCGACCCGCTCTATGGCCAGGGGGTGAACGTCGCCCCCGATGTCCAGCGCATCACGGCCCGCAATCCAAGCCCTTTCACCTTTCACGGCACCAACAGCTACATAATTGGCCGCGATACGCTGGCGGTGATCGATCCGGGGCCAGATGACGAGGCGCATCTACGAACCCTGCTCGAGGTGATCGCAGGCCGGCCGGTCAGTCATATCTTCGTCAGCCATACGCATCGCGACCACTCCCCGCTGGCTGCCCGGCTGAAAGAGCGCACCGGCGCCATCGTGCTGGCCGAGGGGCCGCACCGGCCGGCAAGAGCCCTGCATATCGGCGAGACCAATGCGCTCGACGCCAGTGCCGACATGGCTTTCGTTCCCGACATCGCCCTTTCCGACGGCGAGGTGGTCGATGGCGACGGCTGGTCGATCCGGACGGTTCTGACCCCGGGCCACACCGCCAATCATGCGGCGTTCGCACTGGAAGGAACCGGCATTCTGTTTTCGGCCGATCATGTCATGGCCTGGGCAACCTCCATCGTCGCCCCGCCGGACGGGGCGATGGCCGACTACATGGCCTCACTGGATCGCTTGATCGAACGTGGGGACCGCTTGCTGCTGCCTGGACATGGCGGGCCGGTGACGGCACCGCGCGCTTTCATGCGTGGGCTGAAGACGCACCGCAAGATGCGCGAGCGCGCTATTCTGGAGCGGGTCAGAGAGGGCGACCGGACGATCTTGGACATGGTCAAGGCGATCTACAGGGACACCGATCCGCGGCTGCATGGCGCCGCCGGATTGTCGGTGCTTGCCCATCTCGAGGATCTGACGGCGCGCGGCCTGGTTGTGACCGATGCCGCACCGGCCATCGACGGCATCTTCACGCCGGCTGGATAGGCCACCTGGACCGCTGCCAGGTGCCGACGCCTTATTCGGCCGGCGCGGCGCCAACCTGACCGGCGACTTCCTGGTCGAGCTCCGCCAGGAATTCGGTGATGCGCGCGGCATTGTCGCCAAGGTCGTAGCGGCCGTATCGCGAAGCTGACCGCATGTCGACGATGACCGTATCGCCATCGTCCGTCACGCGGATCGCCACATCGGCGGGAAGGCCGATCACGAAGCCCTTGGCGACGGCGGTGATGGTCACCTCGCTTTGCCCGGCGAGATCGGGATAGGGTTCCGACAGCTCCCAGTCGCGCCGGTCGAGTACGGTTTCGACGGCATTGACGACAGTCTCGAACGGCAGGTCGTAGCTGCGTGCGCTGACCAGCGGATAGCTGTCGGTCTGCAGCCGCTGTTCACCAGGCGTCGATGGGGAGAGCACGTTCATATCCTTCGTGCGGTCGCTCACGTCGAGCGCCGGCGGTTCGTCGAAATC
>NZ_RZQL01000250.1 GCF_003997935.1 Mesorhizobium sp. M7A.F.Ca.US.006.01.1.1 | reverse complement strand
GTCCTACAAGAACCTGGCGCTGATGGGCGATGCGGCGGCCTCAGCCCATTTCTCGATCGGCTCCGGCACCAAGCTGGCGCTGGAAAGTGCGGTTGCACTGGCCGAGTATGTTGAAACCGAGCCGGACCTCGACGCCGCCTTCCGCAAATATGAGGATTCCCGCCGCACCGAGGTGCTGAAGCTGCAATCGGCGGCGCGCAATTCGCTCGAATGGTTCGAAGAGGTCGAGCGCTATCTCGGCCTCGATCCGGTGCAGTTCAACTACTCGCTTTTGACCCGCTCGCAGCGCATCAGCCACGAGAATCTGCGGCTGCGCGATGCCGAATGGCTGGGCGGCGCAGAAGAATGGTTCCAGCGCCAGGCTGGCGCCGGCGGCAACAGCCTGCGCCGCGCACCGATGTTCGCGCCGTTCAAGCTGCGCGACATGAGGCTGCAGAACCGCATCGTCGTTTCGCCGATGGCGCAGTACAAGGCCGTCGAAGGCTGTCCGACCGACTGGCATTTCACCCATTATGCCGAGCGGGCCAAGGGCGGCGCCGGCCTCATCTATATCGAGATGACCTGCGTCAGCCCGGAAGGGCGGATCACGCCCGGTTGTCCGGGATTCTATGCGCCCGAGCATGAGGTGGCATGGAAGCGGCTGGTCGACTTCGTCCACACAGAGACAGAAGCCAAGATCTGCGCCCAGATCGGCCATTCCGGCGCCAAGGGCTCGACCCGGCTTGGCTGGGAGGGCACCGACGTGCCGCTGGCCTCAGGCAACTGGCCAGTGATGGCGGCCTCGGCCGTTGCGTGGTCGCCGCAAAACCAGGTGCCGAAGGCGATGGACCGTGCCGACATGGACCGCGTGCGCGACGAATTCGTGGCTTCGGCCGAGATGGCCGATCGCTGCGGCTTCGACATGCTCGAGATCCACGCCGCGCACGGCTATCTCCTGTCGTCCTTCATCACGCCTGTCACCAACCGACGCACGGATGACTACGGCGGTTCGCTGGAGAACCGCATGCGCTATCCCCTTGAAATCTTTCGTGCGGTGCGCGCCGCCTGGCCGGCGGAGAAGCCGATCTCGATGCGCATTTCGGCCAATGACTGGGTGGGCATCGAGGGTGTCACACCGGCCGACGCGGTCGAGATCGCACGGCTGCTGCACGAGGCCGGCGTCGACATCTGCGACGTCTCGGCCGGCCAGACCTCGGCGCTGGCCAAGCCGGTCTATGGCCGCATGTTCCAGACGCCCTTTTCCGACCGCATCCGCAACGAGGTCGGCATGGCGACGATGGCGGTTGGCAACATCTACGAGCCGGACCACGTCAACTCGATCCTGATGGCCGGCCGCGCCGATCTGGTGGCGTTGGCACGGCCGCATCTCGCCGATCCCTACTGGACACTGCATGCCGCCGTCACGCTCGGCGACCGTGGCGTGAAGTGGCCGGATCCCTATCTGCCCGGGCGCGACCAGCTCTACCGGTTGGCCGAACGGGATGCGGCTGCAGGGCTGAAAGTATGACGGCCGTAGCAACGATCTCCGGCAGGCATGCGCTGGTCACCGGCGGTGGCTCGGGTGTCGGGCGGGCGATCGCACTGGCGCTGGCTGCTGCCGGCATCGACGTCACCATCTGCGGCCGCCGGGAAGCAGAGCTCGCCAAGGTGGCGAGGGAAAACGACCGCATCTTCGGCATCGCCGCCGATGTCACCGATGAGGCGGCGATGGCGTCGCTTTACGAAGCGGCGGAAGCAGCGCGCGGGCCGTTCGATATCGTCGTCGCCAATGCCGGCATGGCCGGCAGCGCGCCCGCGCACAAAACCGCGCTCAGCGACTGGCAGCGGACGCTCGACGTCAATTTGACCGGCGCCTTCGTGACAGTGAAGCCGGCGCTGGCCGCGATGGCCGCGCGCAAGACGGGGCGGATCATCTTCATCGCCTCCACGGCCGGGCTGAAAGGCTACGCCTATGTCGCGCCCTATGTAGCCGCCAAGCATGGCGTCGTCGGCCTGATGCGGGCGCTGGCCGCCGAGACGGCGAAATCCGGCGTCACCGTCAACGCAGTCTGCCCGGGATTCGTCGAGACCGAGATGCTGGAGGAGTCCATCCAGCGCATCATCGAAAAGACCGGCCGATCGGTCGAACAGGCGCGATCGAGCCTTGCCTCGACCAACCCGCAAGGCCGCTTCATCCAGCCGGATGAGGTTGCCGCCGCCGTGCTGTGGCTCTGCGGCGATGCCGCCCAATCGATCACCGGACAGGCGATTTCCATCTCAGGAGGCGAAACATGGTAGCCGGCCCCCTGCCCGCGCCGTCGGGACCCGGCAAGGACCGCTTGCGGCTATGGATCAGGCTGCTGCGCGCCTCGCGCACGATCGAGGCCGAGCTGCGCGAGCGGCTGAAGAAGGAGTTCAACACGACGCTGCCGCGCTTCGACGTGATGGCAGCACTTTACCGCGCGCCGGAAGGCATGCTGATGAGCGACCTGTCGCGTTTCCTGCTGGTGTCCAACGGCAATGTCACGGGCATCGTCGACCGGCTGGTTTCGGAAGGACTTGTCGCCCGCGCTAGGCGCAATGGCGACCGCCGCACGTCGATGGTGCGGCTGACCGAGGAAGGCACGCAGGCCTTTGCCACCATCGCCGCGGCGCATGAAGGCTGGATCGGTGAATTGTTGGGCAAGGTCAGCGAGGACGACGCGCGCCGGCTGACCGGCATGCTGACCTCGTTCCGCAGCAACTGGGAGGGACGCGAATGACCGCAATGGCCGGACGCAAGCCGAAGCATTTCCTCTGGGAGGTCGAGGGCAGGATCGCAAAGGTCCGGCTCGACCGGCCGGAGCGCAAGAATCCGCTGACCTTCGACAGCTATGCCGAGCTTCGCGACACGTTCCGCGACCTCGTTTATGCCGACGATGTCGACGCCGTGGTGTTCCTCTCCAATGGCGGCAATTTCTGCTCCGGCGGCGATGTCCACGACATCATCGGCCCGCTGGTCAAGATGGACATGAAGCAGCTTCTTGCCTTCACCCGCATGACCGGCGATTTCGTAAAGGCGATGCTGAATTGCGGCAAGCCTATCATTGCGGCGGTCGACGGTGTCGCGGTCGGCGCCGGCGCCATCATTTCGATGAGCTCCGATATCCGCATCGCCACGCCGGAAGCCAAGACGGCATTCCTGTTCACCCGCGTCGGCCTCGCCGGCTGCGACATGGGCGCCTGCGCGATCCTGCCGCGCATCATCGGCCAGGGCCGCGCCGCCGAACTGCTCTACACCGGCCGCACCATGACGGCGGCGGAAGGCGAGCGCTGGGGTTTCTACAACCGGCTGGTCGATGCCACATCGCTGGAAGCCGACGCGCTCGACATGGCGGCGCGCATCGTCTCCGGCCCGACCTTCGCCCACGGCATCACCAAGACGCAGCTCAACCAGGAATGGTCGATGGGTCTCGACCAGGCGATCGAGGCGGAAGCGCAAGCGCAAGCGATCTGCATGCAGACCCGCGACTTCGAGCGGGCGTACAGGGCGTTCGTGGCCAAGGAAAAGCCGGTGTTCGAGGGGAATTGAGATGGGCGCATTGCTAGAAATGCTGGCGGGACAGCGCCCCCCTCTGTCCTGCTGGACATCTCCCCCACAAGGGGGGAGATCGGACGTCCCCCGCGCTTTCGCTAATCTCCGGCGTCGCAAGAATGGCGGCGGCGCCCGATCTGCCAATCTCCCCACTTGTGGGGGAGATGTCCGGCAGGACAGAGGGGGGCGCCGTAGAGCGCAACGCCTCAACCGCGGAGGCACTAATGCCTGACCGTTCCTTCCTCAACTGGCCCTTTTTTGAGGACCGCCATCGCCAACTGGCCGAAAACCTCGAAACCTGGTGCGCAAAAAACCTCCCCGTCGATCACCATGATGTCGACGCCGCCTGCCGCGAGCTGGTGGCGAAGCTTGGTCGGGACGGCTGGCTGAAGCCGACGGCGCTCGACTCCGACAATCCGGGCCCCCTCGACGTGCGCACTTTGTGCATCACGCGCGAGACGCTCGCCCGCCATGACGGGTTGGCCGACTTCGCCTTTGCCATGCAGGGGCTTGGCACCGGCGCGCTCAGCCTGTTCGGCACGTCGGAGCAACAGGAATGGCTTGCGAAGACACGTGCCGGCAAGGCGATTTCCGCCTTCGCCCTGTCGGAGCCGCGCTCGGGATCGGATGTCGCCAACACCGAAATGACGGCGACCCGCGACAGCGATAGCTACGTTCTTACTGGCGAGAAGACATGGATCTCCAATGGCGGCATCGCCGACTTCTATGTCGTCTTTGTCCGCACCGGCGAGGCTCCGGGCGCCAAGGGGCTTTCCGCCTTCCTCGTACCGGGCGACGCCAAAGGGCTTGGCATTGCCGAGCGGCTGGAAGTGATCGCGCCGCATCCGCTGGCGCGGCTGTCTTTCGATCAGGTCCGCCTGCCGGTCGCCGCACTGATCGGCAAACCGGGCGATGGCTTCCGCATCGCCATGTCGGTGCTCGACGTGTTCCGCTCGACGGTGGGTGCGGCGGCACTCGGCTTTGCCCGGCGCGCGCTGGACGAAAGCATCAAGCGGGTGGCCGAGCGCAAACTGTTCGGCGCGCCGATGGGCGAATTGCAGATGGTGCAGGGGCATATCGCCGACATGGCGCTCGATGTCGATGCAGCCGCGCTTCTGGTCTACCGCGCCGCCTGGACCAAGGACATGGGCGCGCCCCGCGTCACCCGCGAGGCGGCGATGGCCAAGCTGTTTGCCACCGACAAGGCGCAAGAGGTGATCGACAAGGCCGTGCAGCTGCATGGCGGCGACGGTGTCCGCAAGGGCCATATCATCGAAAGCCTGTATCGCGAGATCCGCGCGCTGCGCATCTATGAGGGTGCCTCCGACGTGCAGAAAGTGGTGATTGCGCGGCAAGTGATGGGCGCTGCCTGACGGCAGAGATTTTGACGAGCGTTCGATTTGAAATTGGGTTTTGGAATACCGGGAGGTTTTAAATGCACAGGATTCTGCAGCCCGAAGGCTGGGCAAAACCTGTCGGCTACGCCAATGGCGTCGCGGCACGCGGGCAGCTCGTCTTCGTCGGCGGACAGGTCGGCTGGAACGGGCAATGCCAGTTCGAGACCGACGATTTTGTCGGCCAGGTGCGGCAAACGCTTCAGAACATCGTCGCGGTGCTGGCCGAGGCCGGTGCGGGGCCGCAGCACATCACCTCGATGACCTGGTACTTCACCGACAAGGCCGAGTATTTGGCCAACCTCAGGGGCATCGGCGAGGCCTACCGCGAGGTCATCGGCCGGCATTTTCCGGCGATGGCCGCCATGCAGGTGATGGCGCTGGTCGAGGACCGGGCCAAGGTGGAGATCCAGGCTACGGCAGTTATCCCGGAGTAAGGAATTCGTTCGTCAGGAATAAACGCCTCCTCGCTTCGTCATCCACGGGCGGAGCAAGGAGCGAAGCGACGCGGCGCAGACCCGAGGATGACGAAGTTGGGAAGGGTTCGCAAATTCCGAATGCTCTACCCAAACTGATGATGAAATCCCTGACCGCCAACAGGCAGCGCTTCCCGGAGCAATGCTACTATGCGCGCAGTCCCGCCTTCCGCAAAATCGGCAGGACGTGATCGCAGAAATAGGGCAGTTCCTGCGTGTAGTTGACGAAGGACAGCGCGATGCCCTGATAGCCGTGCCCGGCAATGGCGGCCATGTCGGCGGCGATCGTTTCCGGCGTTCCGATCAACGGGTAGGTGCCGGCGCCGCCGGCGAAACGCTGCCGGTAGCGGTCATAGGCGTGCGGGTCGTGCGACTGCGAGAATTCCTTCTTGCCGGCCATGTGGGCGTCGACCGCGTCGTGATCGGCCATATCGACGGCGTAGCGCGTGTAATAGGCCTGCGCCTCTTCCATCGTCGGGCGGCAGACGACATGCGCCACCGTGTAGACGCCGACGTCGCGGCCCGCCTTGTCGGCCCGCTCGCTGATATCGGCGACATGCTTGCCGGCATCGCTCATCTCGGAAAAGGTCGTGAACAGATAATCACATCTGGCGGCGGCGAAATCGCGGCCCGGCCCGCCGAAGGCGGCGTTCATGGTCACCGGCCGTGGAACCTGCAGGCTGGCTGGCCGGCTCACCGCTTCCTTGAGGCGATAGTAAGCGCCCTCATAGTCGAGCGGTTCGGCCGAGGCATAAAGCTTTTCGAGGATGTCGATCCATTCGGCCGCCTGGTCGTAGCCCTTCTCGACCAAAGGCGTGCCGAACATGCCGAATTCCTTAGGGCTCCAGCCGCAGACGATGTTCAAGCCCGCGCGTCCCTGGCTGATATGGTCGACCGTCGCCAGCGCCTTGGCGGCATAGAGCGGATGCACCAGCGGCACATGCACGGTCATGAACAGGCCGATTTGCTCGGTGGCCATGGCGAGAGCGGCCGCCCAGGTGAAGGTCTCGAACGACCATTCGCGCACCTTGTTGCGGCCGCCAAAGCCGCGCCAGCGCGCGATCGGCAGCATGAACTCCAGCCCGGCACGGTCGGCGATCTGCGCCGCCGTCACATTGTCCTGCCAGCTCGCCGTCCAGCGTTCAGGCACATCGGTGATGGCAAGCCCGCCATCGGCATTGGTCGAAAAGACGCCAAGCTTCAATCTGTTCGGGCCGTGCAAGGGGTGTGGTTTGTTCATGTCGCGACCTCCCGGCGAAGATCGCACGCTACGACCCTGCAAAAATATTTCAAGCATGAAATAGCTTCGCCTCGCCATGGTTTGCGGATATGGATTCTGGCAGAGACAAAGAGGGGATCGGCATGAGCGAGTTCCGCCAGAAATGCATCGGCAAGACGAGCCTTGTCGGCTCCTTTGCCGCCATTCCCCATCCCGTCGCGGTCGAAGTGATGGCGCAGTCCGGCCTCGATTTCCTCTGCATCGACTGGGAGCATGCGCAGATCTCGCGCGACATGATCGAGAGCATGGTGCGGGCGGCTGACGTGCATCGCGTGCCAGCCATGGTGCGCGTTCCCGGCCACGCGCCGGAGGCTGTCCAGGCAGTACTGGACAGCGGCGCGCAAGGCGTTCTGGTGCCGCGCGTTTCGACCGCCGCCCAGGCCGAAGCAGCGGTGAAAGCCTCGCGTTATCCACCGAAAGGCGAGCGCGGCGTCGGGCCTGGCCGCGCCGCCGGCTACGGCTATCGCATTCCCGAATATCTTGCCGGCGCCAATGACAGGATCGTCGTCGCGATCCAGATCGAGACATCGGAAGGGCTGGCCAAAATCGAAGCGATCGCGGCCGTCGACGGCGTCGACGTGATCTTCGTCGGCCCCGGCGATCTTTCGGTGTCGATCGACGCGATCGGGCCGAACGGCGCCGACAGGCTCAATGCGGCGATCCGCACGATCATCGGCGTGACGATCGCGCACGGCAAAGCCGCCGGCATCTTTTGCGCCAGCCCGCAGCCTGTCGGGCAATGGGCAGCTATCGGCGCCAGCTTCTTCATCCTGGCCAGCGACACGATGTTTCTCGGCGCCGGCGCTGCGGCCAACTGTGCCGCCGCACGCGACGAACTGGCGAAAAGGCGTATGGGTCGGGCAACAGGACGGTGAAACTTTTTAAGCTTAAAACTTTCGCCTTGAAAAGTGCCGCACTTTGGATAAGCATTCCAGGATCGATGGCGACTGCCGTACGGGACGAGCTTCCCGGCCAGTCCATCGTTGTACTCCGGGTGGGAGGGGTTTCAGTCCTTGTCGTTCGTACTGCCCCAGTCATCGTCCAGCGCGCGCTATGCCTTTGATGGCGTGCGCGCCCAGATTCGCGATCTGCACACAGAGAACATCGCCAATCTTGCCGTGCGGGCGCGTGAACTCGGCGATGTGATCGCGCTCTGGTACGGCGAAGGCGACATGGTGACGCCGGCCTTCATCCGCGACGCTGCCAAGGCCGCCTTTGATGAAGGGCTGACGTTCTACATTCCCAACATGCGCGGCCACGCGCCGTTGAACGAAGCGCTGTCGGAGTATCAGACGCGCGTGCACGGCCGGCCGATCCCGATCGCGCGCACCACCGTTACACCTGGCGGCATGCAGGCGCTGTACCTAGCGCTGGAACTGCTGGTCGATACCGGCAGCAACGTCGTCTATGTCGCGCCGCAATGGCCCAACATCCACAACGCCATCCATTTGATCGGCGGTGAGCCACGGCCGTTTTCGCTCGACTACAGGGGTGACTGGCATCTCGACCTCGACCGGCTGTTCGCAACCTGCGATGCACGCACGCGGGCGATCTTCCTGTCGACGCCGTCCAACCCGACCGGCTGGACCGCAACGCGCGAAGAGATGCAGGCGCTGCTCGACTTCAGCCGGCGCACCGGCATCTGGATCATCTCCGACGAGGTCTATGGCCGGCTCTATTTCGACGGCAATGTAGCGCCCTCGATCCTGCAGATCGCCGAGGATGGCGACCGGGTGCTGTCGGTCAACAGTTTCTCCAAGGCCTGGGCGATGACCGGCTGGCGCATCGGCTGGCTCACGCATCCGTCGGGGGTGGCCGACCAGCTCGGCGCCATGACACAGTATGTCAACAGCGGCACTGCTGCCCCGATCCAGGCCGGTGCGGTCGCGGCGATCCGCCAGGGCGAGCCGCTGGTCGAGGAGATCCGGCAAAGGATCAGGACCGGCCTCGACCTCGCCTATGGCAGGCTGGCGCAAATTCCGGGCATCATCCTGCCTGCGAAACCGCGCGGCGGCATGTATGCCTTCTTTGCCATGGACGGCGAAAGCGACGCCCGTCGTGCCTGCGCCAGGATATTGGAGACGGCGCGCGTCGGGCTGGCGCCCGGCCATCTGTTCGGAAGTTCGGCAACGGCCTTCCTGCGGATGTGCGTGTGCCGTGAACGTGACCAGATAGCGACCGCGCTCGAACGCATGGTCGCTGCCATGAATTGACGCCCTGCCTGAAACGGGACGGCAAAAAACCGTGCGGGAGCAACCCGCCCGATCAACAACAGAGGGAACACAAATGAGCTTCACGCGCCGCAAATTGCTTCTTCTCGCCGCCGCCATCGGCATCGCTGCCGGCCCCGCCACCGCTTATGCCGCCGATGTGCTGAATGTCGGCGCCTACCCGACCAATCCGCCGTTCGAATACAAGAACGAGAGCGGCACCTTTGAAGGCTTTGAAGTCGACATCGTCAACGAGGCCGCCAAGCGCATCGGCATGACCACCGACATCGCCGATCTCGGCTTCCAGGCGCTGTTTGCCGCCACCACGTCGAAGCGCATCGACGTCGCCATCTCGTCGATCACCATCACGGCGGAGCGGCTGAAGTCACAGTCGTTCACGCAGCCCTATTATGATTCAGACATGGGCATCGCCACCAAGACCGACAGCGCGATCAAGGCCGAGGCCGACCTCAAGGGCAAGATCATCGGCGTGCTGTCCGGCTCGACCGGCGAAACCTGGGTCAAGGCGCATCAGGAAGCCGACGGCTTCAGCGACGTGAAGGGTTACGACACGCAGCAGAACCTGCTGCTCGACCTCAGCGCCGGCCGCGTCGATGCCGCCGTCAGCGACATTCCGGGCATGCAATACGCCTTCACCAAGATGAAGGATCTGGTGGTCAAGGAGCGCATCAAGACCGGTGAGCAATACGGCCTGATGATGACCAAGGACCACCCGCTGCTCGGCAAGCTGAACGACGCGCTGAGCGCGATGAAGAAGGACGGCACGCTGGCCGCCATCCACAAGAAGTGGTTCGGCAGCGACGCGCCGGCCGACTCCTCGACCATGAAGGAAATGCCGCTGCCGAAGGCCTGAGCTGAAAGCTGCGCTGACATCGTGCCGGCTTTCCAGGCCGGCACGATTCATTTCATGCTCCAGCGCCGGCTTCCGCGCAGACCGCCTCGCCATCTGCGAGGC
>NZ_RZQL01000249.1 GCF_003997935.1 Mesorhizobium sp. M7A.F.Ca.US.006.01.1.1 | reverse complement strand
TCCCTATATCCTCTTGACCGGCGACCATGTCTCGCCGGGCATCTACAAGCATCGCGGCGCGCGCTCGCGCAAAGGCGACTATTTCGGCCCCTTCGCTTCGGCCGGTGCCGTTGGCCGCACCATCAACTCGCTGCAGCGTGCCTTCCTGCTCAGGAGTTGCACCAACTCTTTCTACGAAAACCGCACGCGGCCATGCCTGCTTTATCAGATCAAGCGCTGCGCCGGCCCCTGCACCGGCGAGGTCTCGCATCAGGACTATGCCGAACTGGTCGGCGAAGCGAAGGACTTCTTGTCCGGCCGCAGCCAGAAGGTGAAGACGGAAATCTCGGCCGCCATGCAGCAGGCGTCGGAAGCTCTCGATTTCGAGCGCGCCGCGATCTATCGCGACCGATTGGCGGCCCTGTCGCATGTGCAGAGCCACCAGGGCATCAATCCGGCGACCGTCGACGAAGCCGATGTCTTCGCCATCCATCAGGAAGGCGGCCAGGTCTGCATCCAGGTGTTCTTCTTCCGCACCGGCCAGAACTGGGGCAACCGCGCCTATTTCCCCAAGGCCGATCCGGCGCTGGAAGCAGCCGAGGTGTTGGGCTCGTTCCTGGCGCAATTCTATGACGACAAGCCGACGCCGCGGAACATTCTTCTGTCGCATGGCGTCGAGGATCAGGAACTGCTGGCCGAGGCGCTCTCCACTCGCGCTGGCCGCAAGGTCGTGATCTCCGTGCCGCAGCGTGGCGAGAAGAAGGACCTGACCGACAACGCCCTGCAGAACGCCCGCGAGGCGCTCGGACGCCGGTTGGCTGAAACCTCCACCCAAGGACGCCTGCTTGCCGCTTTCGCCGAGACATTCGGCCTGGCCAAGCCGCCGGTGCGCATCGAGGTCTACGACAATTCGCACATCATGGGCACCAATGCCGTCGGCGCCATGGTCGTCGCCGGGCCGGAAGGGTTCGTGAAGAACCAGTACCGGAAATTCAACATCCGCTCGACCGAGATCACGCCTGGCGACGATTTCGGCATGATGCGCGAGGTGATGGAGCGACGTTTTTCGCGGTTGCTCAAGGAGCATGGCGATGTCCCGGCTGGGGATGCAGTTGATGGTTCGGCAGACGATATGGAGGACGATATCTCCGGCAGCTTCCCGGCCTGGCCCGATGTCATCCTGATCGACGGTGGCCAGGGCCAGATGACGGCGGTGCGCAAGATCCTTTCGGATCTCGGCATCGAGGACCGCGTGGTTGCCATCGGCATCGCCAAGGGCCAGGACCGCGACGCCGGCCGCGAGCGTTTCTTCGTCAAAGGCAGGGACTCATTTTCGCTGCCGGTCCGCGACCCCGTGCTCTATTTCGTCCAGCGCCTGCGCGACGAGGTCCACCGTTTCGCGATCGGTTCGCATCGGGCTCGCCGCAAGAAGGAGATGGTCAAGAGCCCACTTGATGAGATCAGCGGCATCGGTCCCGGCCGCAAACGGGCATTGCTGCTGGCATTCGGCACCGCCAAGGCGGTCAGCCGCGCGGCCATTGAGGATCTGCGGAAAGTCGACGGAATTTCCGAACAGGTGGCGAAACTGGTCTACAATCACTTCCACGAGAGTTGAAAAATCCGGCACTTTCATCTGGCCTGTCGAATCTGGCCTGTTGACCCCCTACATTCGCATCTGATTTGAGTAGGCAGGCAGAAAGAGTTTCCCAGACATGGCCAAGCGCGCGTTCAACCTGCCCAACATGCTCACCTACGCCCGCATCGTCGCGGTGCCGCTGGTGGTGCTGTGCTTTTTTCTCGAAGGACATCTGAAGTCGAGCGACTTTGCCCGCTGGTCGGCGCTGATCATCTTCCTGCTCGCCTCGATCACCGATTATCTGGATGGCTATCTGGCGCGTGCCTGGCAGCAGACCTCAAACATCGGCAAGATGCTCGACCCGATCGCTGACAAGCTGCTGGTCGCCACCTGCCTGCTGCTGCTGGCCGCCGACACCGATCGCCATGCGGGCATTGCCGGCTGGTCGCTGTGGGCGGCGATCATCATCCTGTGCCGCGAAATCCTGGTCTCGGGCCTGCGCGAATATCTGGCGGCGCTGAAAGTCTCGGTGCCGGTGACGCAGCTGGCAAAATGGAAAACCGCGATCCAGATGGTCGCCATAGCGTTCCTCTTGGCCGGACCGGCCGGCGACAAGATCTTTCCGCTGACCACGCAGACCGGGCTGGTGCTGCTGTGGATCGCGGCGCTGGTCACGCTCTACACCGGCTACGACTATTTCCGCGCCGGCCTCAAGCACATCATGGACGAGTGAGATGACGACCCGGCTCATCTATTTTGCCTGGGTGCGCGAGCGCATCGGCATGCCCGAGGAAGACGTCGACTTGCCGGCTGGCATCGAGACGGTCGGCGATCTCCTGCGCTGGCTGAAATCGCGCGGCGAGGGCTACGAGCACGCGCTGCAATATCCCGACGTGATCCGCGTCGCCATCAACCAGGAACATGTCGAGCACCGCGAGAAGATCGCGGGCGCCCGCGAAATCGCGCTGTTCCCGCCGATGACCGGGGGCTGACATGAGCGGCGGGGTCTTGCCTATCGTGCGCATTCAGCGCCAAGATTTTGACGTCGCCGCCGAGATCGCCAGACTGACGCAAGGCCGCGCCGATATCGGCGCCGTGGTGACCTTCTCCGGCCTTTGCCGCGACGAGCAGGGCGCGCTCTCAGCGCTTGAGCTAGAGCATTATCCCGGCATGGCCGAAGCAGAAATCGCCCGCATCGCTGCTGAGGCGGTCGAGCGCTGGCCGCTGCAGGGCATCACCGCCATCCACCGCCACGGCAAGATCGCGCCCGGCGAGAACATCGTGCTGGTGGTGACGGCCTCGGCGCATCGCCAGGCGGCGTTCGAGGCGGCGAACTTTCTCATGGACTATTTGAAATCGCGCGCGCCCTTCTGGAAAAAGGAGCATCGGGCTGACGGCTCGGAGGGTGGCTGGGTCGAGGCCAAGGAAGCCGATGCAACGGCCGCGCAACGCTGGAAAGCCTCCGAATAAGATCCGCCGCAGCCATGCATTGACCGCAATCCTTTGGCCAATTGGCGGAATTGGTCAGCCTGGGGCATTGGCAGCCCGAGGCATTGGCAGCCCTGGGCGAGGGAGATGGTCATGCTGGACAGGATCGCGGAGTTCTTCATCTTCGGTTTCGTGCCTCTGGTCGTCGGCATATTGGCCGTACCGGAGCTGTCTGTTGCCGCCGAAAATTCCGTGAGAGGCGAAGTGATCTATCGCGAGCGCATTGCCTTGCCGCCCGGTGCCGTGCTCTCCGTGCAACTTGCCGATGTGTCGCTGGCCGATGCGCCGGCCACCATCATCGGCGAGCAGAAAGTGAAGCCGGCCGGCCAGGTGCCGATCAGCTTCGAGATCAAATTCGACCCTTCCGTCATCCGGTCGCGGATGACTTACGCGTTGCAAGCCCGCATCACCGTCGACGACAAGCTCCTGTTCATCTCCGATATGCGCCATCAGGTCGATCCGCTGGCCGACGTGCCGCAGACCATCATGCTGAAGATGGTCACCCCGAGCGCCGAGCCCATGGTTTCGGTCTTCGATCAGCTCTGGCTGGTCGACTATGTCGACGGCATCGGCGTCATTGCTGCCCCGCAAGCGACATTCAGGGTCAGCGAGGCCGGCAAGGCGGGCGGCAGCGGCCCCTGCAACACCTATTTCGCCACTGCCAAACTCGATGGCCAAACGATCGCGATCAGGGACCTCGGTTCGACCTACAAGGCCTGTGCGCCCGAGGTGATGGCCGAGGAAAAGGCGCTGTTCGATGCGCTGGCCAAGGCGGCGTCATACCGTGTCGATGCCGGCAAGCTCGTCATATCTGACAAGGACGGCCGCGAGATCCTGCGCTTTAGCGCGGCCAGCTGACCCCAGTAAAAAAGGCCGGCGAAACGCCGGCCTTTTTTACGGAATCCAAGGTTTGGATCGTCGGCTCAGCCGACGATTTCGGTGTCCGAGAACCAGTACTTGATCTCTTCTGCCGCGGTCTCCGGCGCGTCGGAGCCGTGCACGGAGTTTTCGCCGATCGACAGCGCATGAACCTTGCGGATGGTGCCTTCGGCGGCGTTGGCCGGGTTCGTGGCGCCCATCACTTCGCGGTTCCTGGCAATGGCGTTCTCGCCTTCCAGCACCTGGACGACGGTCGGTGCCGACGACATGAAGTCAACCAATTCGCCGAAGAAAGGACGGTCCTTGTGGACGGCATAGAAGCCTTCCGCTTCGCGGCGGCTCATCCAGACCCGGCGCGAGGCGATGACGCGCAGGCCTGCCTCTTCCAGCATCCTGGTGATGGCGCCGGTGAGGTTGCGCCGGGTCGCGTCCGGCTTGATCATGGAAAATGTGCGTTCGAGCGCCATGGGTCGTCCTTGTCTGAGAATGGAATTGAGAGTGGCGGGCTCTATACAAGCCGCCCGGCCCATTGCCAAGGGGTGAGGAACGGTCCGCGAAGCGGACGGAAAGCCAATTGCCCGGCTTTCCGAGTGACGAACGGTGAAAGCCCGGTCCGCCGGGCGGATTGAAAGGTCCAGTGGACCTTTCAAAGGGTTGAACGCCCGAAGGGCAGGGAGCGAGAGCGAAGGGCCGGACGGCTGCGCGTTTCTGCGGCAAGCCGGCCCCGATCAGACGGCTGCACAGCAACGCTTTGCTTGCTATAGTCGCGTGTCGGCGCCGCGCTGAGGTCGGGCCGTATGGAGACAACATGACATGACAGACGATCGTCAGGAACGCATTCGCAACCGTGCGCACCAGATCTGGCTGCAAGAGGGCCAGCCGGCTGGACATCATGAGCGCCATTGGCATCAGGCGGCAGCGGATGTCGACCAGCAGGACGCCGCGGGCAAGTCGGCAGCCAAAAAGCCAACCAAGAAGGCAGCTGGCGCCGCCAAGGCAAAAGCCGCCCCCAAGGAGGCAAAGGCTGCCACGAAAGCCGGCAAGCCAAAGAAGGCGGCGGCCAAGTAAGCTTTACGGCGTCAAGCCGCGGCGGCGACCTTTCGTCCCAGCCCGCCATGCAGGTCGAGGCAGCGGGCGAACCACTGCGCCACCACGTCGCCGTCGTCGAGCAGTTGGTAGGGCGAGGCTATGCGCGCCCATTGCATTGCGCCGAAGACGATATAGTCGCTAAACAGCGGCGCCGCGCCGCCGATGAATGGCTGATAGAAGAGCATCGAGCGCAATGGCTCCAGCGAGGCTCTGAAAGTGCCGAGCCCGGCCCCCCTGGCGGCCATCACCTCCTCCAGCCGCTTGCCAAGACGCTGCTCCCGGCTCTGGCGGAAATAGACGGCGTTTTCCGCGTCCTGCATGGCATGAAGGTCCATGATCGCCGCGGTGGTCACGTAGGGATGAATGGTCACTTGCGACCAGCGTTCGATGAAGCGCGCCATCGCCTTGCCGCCTTCACCGCCAAACAGCGTCGGCCGGTCCGGATAGGCTTCATCGAGATAGAGGGCGATGGCGAAGGAATCCGCGAGGACCGTCTCGCCGTCGCGGATCACCGGGACGGTTTTCGAAACGCCGCCCTCGACAGCGGGCACCTCGAGAAAGCGCGTCGGTACGGTCGATATGTCGAGCCCCTTGTGGGCAAGCGCCATCGCCACCTTCCAGCAATGCGGGCTGAACGGACGTGTGCTGTCGCGTCCGACGAGGTCATAGAGCAGAATGGTCATTGGCGGCGGCTTCCTCGCGGGTTAGGTAGGCCCCGTATCGACGCGAGCCGAGGGAAGCCATGAGACAGCATTTCATGATGTTTGCGGCCTATAATCAATGGGCCAATGGCCGCATCTATGATGCCGCCGCGGAGCTCGATGATGAGGAATTCAACCGCGATGTCGGCGCTTTCTTCGGCTCGATGATGGGCACGCTGAACCACCTTTTGACTGCCGACCGCATCTGGATGAAGCGCTTCACCGGGGAGGGCGACGCGCCGACGGCACTGGACGCTATCCTGCATCGGGGGTTGACCGGCTTGCGAGCGGCGCGTGAAGCCGAGGACAGGAGGATCATCGACTGGATCGGCCGCCTCAATGACAAGGCGTTGACGGGCCGCTTCACCTACATGACCGTCTCGGACATGCGCACCGTCTCGCAAAGGCTGGCGCCGGCGCTGGATCATGTCTTCAACCACCAGACCCACCATCGCGGCCAGGCGCATACGATCCTGACCACCCTGGGACGGCCAAGCCTGGGGTTGGACCTGATGCTTTTCCAGCGGACCGAGGAGGGCAGGGCTTTCGCCTGATTCCCAGGACGTTTTGTGTAGTCAGTCCGAAGGTTGAAGAGCTTGCGCCGACTATCGCTGCATTTTGTGCTGCAGCATCGTCTTTGCATTAGAGGTCAGCCGGCACCGGATGGGTTCAGGCAGCCGTCGAAGCTTCGCCCCTGATTTCGCTGTCCAGCTGGCACTGCGTCAGAGCCGCTTCCGCCATTACCCACTGCTTGAACAACTGGACCTTGCGTGCGGCAAGGCCTTTCCGCGGAGAGACAAAATACCAACCAGCCGTGTTCGGATGGTGGACGGCGAAGGGAGCCACCAGCCTTTCGGCGCGGATGTCGCTGGCCATATAGGCACGGTTGGCCACCGCAAAGCCCATCCCGGAATTGGCTGCCTCGTAGGACATCATGCACGAGTCGAAATAGATGCTCTTGGTCTCGCTGAGCACGAAGCTGGCGCCGGCGAAGCCAAGCCAGGATTGCCAATTCTGGGTGCAGGTGTCGGAATGCAGCAGCGTGAAGTGCTTGAGGTCGTCCGGTGTCACCTTCGACAGCCGTTTATCGCCGAGAACTTCGTGGAACAGCTTGCGGCTGCACACCGGTGTCAGGTCTTCGCGAAACAGCAGATCGGTTTGCAGCCCGTGAAAGTGACCGTCGCCATAACGGATTTCGAGATCGAATTCCGAGGCCGTGAACTCATGCGTCGCGTAGGAGGTCGAGACCCGCATCACGATATCGGGATATTGCTGCTGGAACAGCGGCAGGCGCGGAAACAGCCAGCGTGCCGCAAAGGTCGGCAGCACCGATATTTTTAGCACATGCTCCTGCGATTGCCCCGTCGCTTCCATGCTGGCGGCAACGATTCGCTCCAGCGCCTCGCGAACGCGCGAGACATAGGTCTCGCCCTCCGGCGTCAACGACACCGCATTGCCGCCGCGCTGGAAAATCTTGAAGCGCAGCTGATCCTCAAGGCTTTTCACGCGCTGGCTGACCGCTGATGCGGTAATAAACTGTTCTTCGCCGGCACGCGTGAAATTACCGTGCCTCGCAGCACTCTCCACGATTTTAAGCGAATTGAGGTTGACCTGACTGAGCAGACGCACGGTTTCGACCTTAAGCTTGGCTTACACTAGCACCAGCATTCCTAATTTTACAGGGGTGGGTGAATTAATCGACTGTTTACCAAGTGTTGCCCCCCTCCTGGAGAAGTACAATGAACGCCCATACCATTCCCGAACTGCGTTATGCGATGAGCCGCGAGGCCATTATCGGCCATGAAACCGCCTGGAAAGTGTCGAGTTTCGGTGTCGCGCAATATCTGCACGGCTATGACCCGGCACTGCTTGCCGCGATCGAGGAGGCTGCCCTGAAGCTCAAGGCCAGCCATGCCGTGCACAAGCACCTCGATCTGACCTTTATTACCGGGGCCGACCGCTTCATTCCCGAGATCAAGGAATTGCTGCATGACAAGCTGCGCCTGGAGCGGCTGTCCGACATGATGGGCACCAAGCTGGAGCCCTATCCGCTGTCGATCGTCGGCTCGACGGTTACCTTCATGAATCCCGACGACGGCGCCGTGGAGTGGCATTGCGATGGCGTTCCGGTGACCGAGCTCATTCCGCTGTCGATCAGCAATCCGCTGGTCGGCGGCCACCTCGAAATCTACTGCGACGACTCCGAAACCGGCCGCGCCATTCTCGAAGCCGGCCGCGAGATCCCGCGCAACAGTGTCATGCGCATCGATCACAAGATGAACTACGCGACGCTCGGGCAATTCCTGGGCGTCCTGCATCGCACCGCGCCGATCCGGTTCGGCGAGCGCGTCACGCTGGTGCTCAACCAGCGCTCGGTGGCCAAACCCTATGTCGACGACAACAGAATGTTCTATCTCGCCGCCGACAATGACCACGACCGTGAGTGGGTCAGCGAACTGGCCGACGATGTCTGGACCAACCAGCTGCCGGCCTACCGTCGGTTCGAGGCGGAGCATCCCGTGCCCACCGCCGTCGAGGCACCGGTTCCGGGCGGAGCCAGGGAATCATGGTAATGAACCATGATCCCGAAAAGTCGGAACCGGTTTTCGGACAGGATCATGGTCGAACAGCAAAATAGAGTCTCATGCCGATTGTTTCGGCAGGGATCCGGCTCGATATCCGCGTTGGTCTTCGCTGCCGGTGCGGTGGCGTTGTGGTCCACCAATGCCCTGGTCGGCAAATCCCTGCTGGCCAGTCACCCGGTGGCGCAGGTCCAGTTCCTGCAATTTGCAGGCGCAGCACTCGTCTTCGCCGCCATCCGATTGATGAGCCGGGCCGTCCGATTGATGAGCCGGGAAAGAGTAGCACCGGTCGCGGCCGGGGCGGCGCTCATCTCTCTCGCGGTCGGCTTCGTCGGTCTGGTCGGCACCATGGTGCTGCAATACATCGCCTTCGCTTCGATGCCGGTGATCGAGGCCAATCTGGTGGCCTACACCTGGCCGTTGATGGTTGCGGCGGCAGTCATTGCCTTGGAAAATCCGCGGCGTCCGGCACTGTTAGGTCTCGCCGCGGTGGTGGGCTTCATTGGCGTCGCACTGGTGATTTCGGGAGGACGCAACCAATCCTGGTTCGAGGGCGATCTGGTCGGCTATCTCGCGGCATTCGGGTCGGCGCTGTGCATGGCCTTCTATTCGATCATGGTGGGGCGGGTCGCCACCCCAGCCGATCGCCTGTTGTTGCCATCGTCGTTGATCGGCGTCGCTTTGACGTTTCTGTGGTGCGCTCGCGACGGTTTCACCTGGCCCCTCGGCGCGGACCTGGCTCTCGGCCTCTATCTCGGCGCCGGTCCGATGGGCCTGGGCTACTATTTCTGGTCGCGCGCCTTGAAGCTTGAAGGCAGCGGTAGGGTCGCGGTGGTCGCGTATCTCACGCCGATCGCCTCGACCCTGCTTTTGACCCTGTCCGGCGAACGGCTGACGGTGACGGCCATTGTCGGAGCCATTCTCGTCATCGGCAGTTGTGTCGCGGTCGGTGTGGAACGTTCGGAGGCCGAAAACCATGTTTGACGAGAATGAGCGTCTGGCCATTCAGGAAGCGAATTGGCTGATCGCCGAATTCGGCGCCGAGGCGCCGCTTTACGCCGCGATGAGGGCCGAAAAGGCGATAGAACAAAAGGATTTCGCGCGTTGCGCCCGCTGGAAGCGTATTCTGGAGATATTGGACGAAAGTCCTGCCGCTAAGTCTGCTGGTTCCAAGTATTAGATTTTCTAATTTGCAAGGCGTCGATTTCGCATGAATGCTATTTTCGCCGATTCTTCATTCTTTTATGAGATTTGGCGGTCCGTTGGGGGACGCGGTTAAAGAGATACATCGACACAAGTCTTCGCTGGGGTGGAGGATTTTGTCGCAAATAAGGTGAAAGAATTGTCAAATATCGATGATAAGACCGTTATCGAGCTGACGGCCGATATTGTCTCGGCCTATGTAGGCAACAATCCTCTTCCGGCTTCCGGCCTGCCTGAGTTGATTGCCAGCGTCAGTGCTTCGGTTCGCAAGCTCGCTGGTGCAGTTGTCGCGGAAACTCCAAACCTGGTTCCGGCAGTCAATCCGAAGAAGTCGGTGTTTCCCGACTACATCATCTGCCTTGAGGACGGAAAGAAGTTCAAGTCGCTCAAGCGGCATCTGCGAACCGACTACGGCCTGAGCCCGGACGACTATCGGGCCAAATGGGGCTTGCCGCCGGACTATCCGATGGTTGCACCAAACTAC
>NZ_RZQL01000248.1 GCF_003997935.1 Mesorhizobium sp. M7A.F.Ca.US.006.01.1.1 | reverse complement strand
TCCCGGTCGGTGAACTCCCTGCCCTGATCGGCCAGGTGCACGCGGCACTCAAAGGCACGGCCGGCACCAGCGTTTCAGCGGAAGAACCGGTGGTTCTCAAGCCTGCCGTATCGATCAGGAAGTCGGTGACGCCGGACTACCTCATCTGCCTTGAGGACGGGAAAAAATTCAAATCGCTGAAGCGCCATCTGTCGACCCACTATGGGCTGACGCCGAACGACTATCGCACCAAATGGGGTCTGTCGGCGGATTATCCGATGGTCGCGCCGAACTACGCCGCTACGCGCTCAGCATTGGCCAAGACGATGGGGCTCGGCCGCAAGCCGGTAGAGCTTGAAAAGCCCGCGCCGGCGAAGCGGGCCCGGAAGAAGGTCGCGGCTTGATTTCAGCAATCGAGCTTTGTTCTGGGGCGCGCAGCTGCCATTGGCATAATCTGCATCTGTCCGGAATATGAAAAGGCGGGGTCTACCCCGCCTTCCCTTTCAAGACAGCCTCGCTTCCCCAACAATTCGCGCGGGCTCGCAGCTGCTGCTGGTCAAGCCGTCCGGTCGAGCCCTGTGCTCGCTCGCACTTATCACGCCGCGTCAGACCACCCCGGACTTATCGCGTCCATCCGCCGTTGAAGGAGCCCAGGGGGGAAAAATCAGCCGGCTTTGCTAAGGCTGCCAGCTGAGGACTTGCCGGTGCGGCGGTCCTGTTCGATTTCGTAGTTGATCTTCTGGCCGTCAGCGAGGGTCGAAAGGCCCGCTCGTTCAACGGCGGAAATGTGGACAAAAACATCCTGACCGCCATTGTCGGGTTGGATAAATCCAAATCCCTTGGTGCTGTTGAACCATTTTACCGTTCCAGTCGCCATATGCGTTTTCCTTTATAACAATTGCAATGTGGGCAGGCCCTCAGGCCAGTCGCGATTCATAGCCGAAACTTCTGCGTCAGGGCAGCAAAAACCAGAAATTTGCAAGCCCCGGTTTGACGGGCGGCCGTAAGTCCTCATTGTCCGTCCAGCGTCCGCCCGTTGAGGCTCACGACACGCCTTATTGCTCGATGCGATACCCGAGACGGACGGGGTTATAAGGCAGCGCTGCGAGCCTGGGCGACGAGACGTTGATCGCTCGGGGTAAATAGGGGCTGTGAACGACGCCGTTGTCGGACGGTTGGGCCCAGTTTAAAAACAGAAGTGGCCCGTCGGCCTCTCCCAGAGCAGCTCCACGCAGCCCAGGGATGCACGCCTTTTCGTGAGCGGTGGTCCTATGCAAAACCCACACGCCCGCAGTAGATGTCCAGCCGGCCGGAAAGGCCAAAAAGTCTTTTGGGGAATCGACATTGCCGCTGCTCCCGCCCTTGATCCGCCACCTCAAATCTCCTGACCTGTTTGGCAGCCTTGACCGCCTGCCGGCGCTTGGCAAACCAGTCAGTGAGCGGACATTTGAGGTCCTCAACCCATCGACGGGCGAAATGCTGGCCGAGCTCCCCGACATGGGCGTTGAGGAGACACGGGCCGCGGTCGACAAAGCCTATAACGCGCAGCCTGGATGGGCGGCATTGACGGCCCGTGAACGCAGCGACGTTCTGTGGCGCTGGCATCAGCTCATTATCGACCACGCCGATGACCTTGCCGCGATATTGACCGCGGAAATGGGTAAACCCCTTGCCGAGGCCAAATCGGAAGTGTCGCATGCGGCGGCCTACCTGCAATGGTACGCCGAAGAGGCCAACCGCATCTATGGCGAGACCATCTCCGCGCCATCGACGGACCGGCGCTTGCTGGTGATCAAGCAGCCGATCGGCGTCGTCGGCACGATCACGCCATGGAATTTCCCGGCCTCCATGGTGGCGCGCAAGATCTCGCCGGCCTTGGCGGCGGGCTGCACGATCGTGCTGAAACCGGCTGAACAGACGCCGCTCGTTGCCGGTGCAATGTTCGCCCTTGCGCATCAGGCTGGCTTTCCCGAAGGCGTGGTCAACCTGATCTACGCGTCTGAAGGCGATGCCGTCGGCCGCGAACTCTGCACAAACCCCAGGGTCCGCAAGATCAGCTTCACCGGCTCGACCGAGGTTGGACGGCTGCTCATGCGCCAGTGCTCGGACCAGATCAAGAAGGTCAGCCTCGAGCTCGGCGGCAATGCGCCTTTCATCGTCTTCGACGATGCTGACGTCGATGCTGCGGTCGACGGTGCGATCCAGGCCAAGTTCCGCAACGCCGGCCAGACCTGCGTCTCCGCGAACCGCCTTTACGTCCAGTCGGGCGTTCACGATGAATTTGTCGACAAATTCGTGGAGCGGGTTCGCCAGCTTCAGGTTGGTGACGGTTTCGACCCAGGTGTCGCCGTCGGCCCGCTGATCGACAGGCATGCGCTCACCAAGATCGAATCGCATATCGCCGATGCCGTCGCCAAAGGCGGCACAATTCGCTGCGGGGGCAAACGCATTGGAAAGGACGGCACGTTTTTCCAACCGACGGTCCTCACTGAAGTCTCCAGCGAGATGACGATTGCGCAAGAGGAGACATTCGGGCCGCTGGCCCCAACCATTCGCTTCGACGATGCGGACCAGGTCGTGCACGAGGCAAATGACACGATCTACGGCCTGGCCGCCTACTTCTACGCCTCGAACTTGCAGCGTGTCTGGCGTGTGGCCGAGGCCTTGGAATATGGCATGGTCGGCATCAACACGGGACGCATGTCATCGGAAGCGGCACCCTTCGGCGGGATGAAGCAGTCCGGCATCGGGCGGGAGGGTTCGCGCCACGGGCTCGAGGACTACCTCGAAATGAAATACCTCTGCATGGGCGGCATCTGAGGCATCTGCTTGGGAGATCGCGGAGCGGCCGGCGAGCGACCTTCGAACATGTAAAGCAAAAGTCGCAGCTCGATGGGCGCCGGCTCCGGACCCGCTGAAACCTTCGCGTTCTTCACCTTGAGGTCAGCTTCGCGCTGACGCCCGCCGTTGTGCCGCCGTCAGGCTAGGTGGTCGCCTCGAGGTGAGCGCGGCCCTGCAAAGCCTAGGATACCGAACCTGGACAAGCGTTCATATCATCGTCCAGCCCAACGGCTGTCCCGGCGATGGCCAGTCAGCAGTTCCGGATCATCCCAGCTTTCTAATCGCTGCGCAGAATCTTTGCTTCAAGCGCGGCCGCCACGAAAGCTCTTCGAGCTGCCGCTGGATAAGCCTCCCCGCGCAATACCTGCAGACAGGCATCCATCGCGGCCTTCCGTTTCACGGTCTGACGTTGAACATCACGCAGCAAGATAGCAGCCGCGTCATTGACCTCGAACACGATCCGCTCTGAGCCGTGGTGGCTAAGCCGAACAACGACTGGCCTTTCAAATCTGCTCAAGCCGGTTATGTCTCCGCTCCTGTGAGGCAAATAGCCTCGATCGCACCTTGGCCAGGCCGAACGGATCCGCTGGTCGCAGAACCTGGCCCCTCGCGATCCATGTGCGGTAGCTGATTCATGATGGGATTGCGCCGCTAATGTCGAGACCTGCTTCTGCTTTCTGCTATCCGTGAAATCTCGACGCAATGCTCACCACGGCGTGCCCCGTGCCAGATGCTTATACCTGCACTTTTCCACGGCCCAACTTGCAGGCAGCAAGCCATTGCATGGCGGAAATTGCATCTTCCAATATGGCGGCCCGTTTCGCAAAGCCGAAAAAGGCATTGCGCGCCGCGCTTAGAGGTTTTCGTCCATCGTATGCATCATAGCAGGCCCTGAGTGCGGCTTCGTGGATCAGGTCTCTGCGATCTTCTGGCCAGTCATTGAGGAAATCGATGGCGTCCGCAAGGCTGGCAATCTCCTGCACGATGTAGGTTGCACGCTTCACGAAGACTGGGCTGCTGAAAGCCTCAGGGTTCATTCGTTCCTCCCGACATGCTGAACGGCTGGTATGCTTGAACAGGGCGCCTCATCGACACCCGCCGACCATTGCAGAATGTGTTGTCAGAGCAATGACGGTTCAAGATGAAAACAGCGGCGGGATGCCCTCCGGTAGGCAGCAGGCCGATTCCATACATACTGTTGCAAGAGCGGCTCATCAGGTGGCAAAAAAATCTGCATCGTTCCGACCATTGCGTACGAAACGCTTGGTACATCTTCCAGCGTTGACCCCCACGAGGAAGCGGCTCCGCACCCTGCGCTTCGTCACAGGGCTACTCCCAGGGTTGTATGGACTTGCGGCCTTCAGTCTACCTGAGCAAGGCGACGTGACCATCGAGATACGAGACAACCAGACCACGCTGCAAAAGTGCCGGTCCTGCTCTTCAAATACCTGGCTCCAGACCCACTGGCTCCGCGGCAATGCCAGGAATTTCGCCTATCCGGACAGGTTTTCCGATTAAATAGCCTTGAGCTTCATCACATCTGACGCAGCGCAGATAGTCGAGCTGTTCGGGAGTTTCTACGCCTTCGGCTGTTACCTCGATTCGAAGCTCATGCGCTAACTCAACCAACGATCTTACAATCGCGGCGCAGTCCGCATCGGTGAGCATATCCTGGACAAAAGATCGGTCGATCTTGAGGCGCGAAAGAGGCAGTTTACGAAGATAGGTCAGTGATGAATAGCCGGTGCCAAAATCGTCAAGAGCAACTGTGACGGATAGAGAAACTAACGATTGTAAGAATGAAATCGTTTCTTCAAAATTCGAAATCAGCACAGTTTCTGTGATCTCGACCTCCAGTCTTCGGGGCTCCAACCCGGCTTCAGCCAAGGCCACTATAATTCCATCCAGCAAGGCCTTGTTCTTAAGCTGCACCACCGACAAGTTGACGGAGACCCGCAAGTCGCGCGGCCAGCGCGCTGCTGCCAAACAAGCCGTTTTGACGACCCAGTGTCCGATGGAGTGAATCAAACCCGTTTCTTCGGCGATGGGTATGAACTCCGACGGAGGGATCGGGCCGAGGGTCGGATGCTGCCAGCGCAGAAGCGCTTCAAAACCTCGGATGCGATCGCTCCCGAGGTCGAGAAATGGTTGAAATGCGAGCCAAAGCTGGTCATTGGCCAGCGCAGATGGCAGATCGCGTTCAAGGGCATGGCGCCTTGCAGCAGCTTCATCGTCGCCCGGGCTGAAAAACTGGATGGAGCCCGCCCCCAGCGTCTTGGCCCTGTATAGCGCGGTGTCGACGCACCGCAGGAGTTGGTTGGCATCCAAACCGTCAGCGGGGGCCAAAGCGATACCGATAGAGGCCCTGCAATATATTTCGCGCCCTTCGATCAAGAACGGCGCGCGCATGGCATCTATGATCTGTTTGGCCAAGGACCTGATCTGATCTGGCCTGATATCGCGGGTAGCGATTATTGCAAATTCGCCGCCCTCCAATCTGGCGATGCCATCGCTCTCCCGCGTCGATCTCCGAAGTCTCGCAGCCACTTCGACCAAAAGGGCATCTGCCATGGCTCGGCCAAAGCGATCATTCACCTCGGCAAAATTGTTAAGATCGAACAAAAGCAACGCACAGTGCTGGTCAAACTGCTTTGCGTCCACCAACGCGTTCTCCAGCCGCTCGTTGAAGCTGAACCGGTTTGGCAACCTCGTTAGAACATCCCTGCGAATGGCATTTTCGCTTTCCGCTTGCAGAATGAAGCGTCGGGTAAATTCGAACGCGTGGGCAAGCACCGCGCGAAACAGCGTGATGGCGTAGCTCACTATCAGGATTGCGACGGGCAGATTGACGGCGCCTTCCACCCACGCGATCGCAAGCATCGAACCGACGAAAATCGGGAGCGTATACGCGACGGCCGCAATAGGAATCGTGTAAAAGGAAGCGGCACCGCCAGCGATCATCCCGGCGCTCAGGCAGGTAATGACGACCTGGGCGGCACTTGTTGCCCCGCTGAAGAAGAGAACGGGAAGTGCTCCCCACCAAGTGCCGAACAGGAAGGCGTTACGCACCAGGTTTTGCGTTGTCCGGCGAGACACCGACCTTGGTTTGACTGACTGAAACGAAGATCTCGCTCTTAGGCCGACGAAACCAGCGGCGACGATGATGACACTCGCCCAGAGGATGGCTTTCGTTTGGTCGGGCGAGCCCCAAAGCGCCATAACAAGAGTGGCCGCATTGAGTATGTTCGCAACCATGCCAAGAGGCGTGTTGCGAAGCACGATACTGACCTGCTCCGCTCTGATGCGGCCGGCAAGTGGTTCGAGTGTCGAAGGCCCGCCAAAAACTTGCAGGTCTCCCGCCAGAAGATCACCAAACCTTGCGGCATACAGACGCTGCATCACTCTTTCACTCCCCCACGCTAGAGTAGTAGCTGCGTGTTGGTCCCCTAGCATCGAACACTTCGGAAAAAGTAAATTTCAACGGCAAAAATTGGACAGCTCAGTTGGGAAACCGCGGGCTGCGGAAATTCGAAGATAGCGAAAACCGCGATGCTTCCTCAGGTAACGCGGGAAGGCGCAGCGGTCGATCGCGGCAGGGCGGGCAGAACCGAGTTGCCGAAGTGCGCCGCCATCTCGGCGTAGGAGCGGTTGACCTGTGGAACAGCGCACCATCTCCGAACGCTCGCGAGTATCACCACGGACATGCGGCGCGCTTGCGCACTACGCAGCGCTGTTCTTGACCAGGCGCAGTTCGTGGTTGCTCTGCCGTCGGGAAGCGCGCGTCCTGCCTTTGCCGGTCGTATGCTGGGCGAAGTCGGAAATCGGGCAGGGTCGACCAAGTAGGTAACCCTGGATCGCATCGCAGGCTTCTTGCCGCAAGAAGGTCAGCTCCGCGTCCGTTTCGACACCCTCTGCCAGGACCGGGAGCTTGAGGCCCCGAGCGAGGCCAAAGACCGCGCGCATGACGGCAGCCGCCTCATCGCTGGTATCCACCGCCCGGATAAGAGACTGATCGACTTTGATCTTGTCAAACGGGAATGCCCGCAGATTCGATAGCGACGAGTATCCGGTGCCAAAATCATCCATGGCGATTTGAACCCCAAGGCTTTTGAGCTGACGCAGGACGGCGAGCGCCCGCCCGATATCCTTGATCAGGCAAGTTTCGGTAATTTCCAGCTCGAGGCGGGACGGATCGAGACCGGTTTCTTTCAGCACTGCCCCGACCAGCTCGGGTAAATTCCCGCCATGGAGTTGCATAGCCGAAACGTTGACGCTGATTGCTAGCGGTTGTTGCCAGCTTGCCGCTTCAGCGCAGGCGGTCCGCAGCACCCATTCACCGATCTTCAGAATGGCGCCACATTCTTCAGCGATCGGGATGAACACCGCCGGCGGAACGGCGCCGCGTTCGGGATGATCCCACCGGAGCAGCGCTTCGAAACCGAACACCTCGTTGGACAGGAGTTGCGCCTGCGGTTGATAGACGAGGCGGAGTTCCTTGCGCGAGATCGCGTGACGGATGTCGTGCTCGAACTGGCGGCGATCGCGCAGATGCTCACCCATGGACGGCTCGAAAACGCAATAATGGCCACGCCCCTGCATCTTTGCCTCATAAAGCGCTGCGTCGGCATGGCTCAGAAGCGTCTCCCGATCGGGTGCATCGTTCGGGAATACAGCGATGCCTATGCTGGTGCCGATGGTGACGCCGGCGGGCAGGTTAGCGCCTGTGTCGTTGAATGCGTCCAGGATGGCTTCAGCGGTGCGCGTCGCATAGCCCGCGCTCGGCAGACCGGGAACAATCACAGCGAACTCGTCGCCGCCCAAGCGCGCAACCATCTGCCCTGGCTTAAGGACGCCTCGGATCTTCTCGGCCACACATTGCAGCACGGCGTCTCCGACGAGATGGCCGAAGAGGTCGTTGATCTCCTTGAAGCGGTCGAGATCGAGGAAGAGGACGGCAACGCACCTCTCAGCGCCGCGATGCGTCGCAAACTCGGCCTCCAGCTTTTCGTTGAAGCTCGTGCGGTTTGGAAGCTTGGTCAAGGGATCGTGGTGGGCAAGGAAATGAATCTCCTCCTCCGCCCGCTTGCGCCCGCGGATATCGCGCACGGCAAGAACCTGGTGTTGCTTGCCGGCATAGAGCATGCTGTGCCGGATCAGCTCAACCGGGACCGTACTGCCGTCCGTCGCGCATAGCCCCACCTCCAGCGGCGTTTGCGCAGTGCCCGTGAACTCGCCTTGGGAAACCGTGGGAAAGAAGGACGCGAGCGGCCGGCCGGCCGGCTGAGAGCCGTCGACGCAGGCAAGCGCAGCGAAACTGCGATTGGCTGCCACGATCTCGGTTTCGTTGCATACGATCAGCCCCTCGACGGCCGCGTCGGCCAGCTCCTGCATGCGCGCTGCTTCGCCGGAGCGACGGAGATCGCGCGCATCGAGGGCGAGGCCGATGATGGCCAAAAGGATGATGACGATCGAAACGAGGGCTACGCCAGCCGCCATCCAGTCGGCGGGCAACGCCGTTGCGGAAATGACAATGCGCGGGTCTGGCATTATTGCGGCCGCGCCCATCGCCGTGAAATGGTGGCTGCAAATCGCTACCGTCAGCACGAGGGCGCCGAGCGCCTTCCACTTGACCGTGTTGGCGTGAAGGGCAACCGGCAATGCGGCCGCGCCGAACAGCCCACCAAGAATGATTGAGGCGGCGACGAGCGGCACGTCCCAGACGACGCGGCCCGCGATCTCGAATGCGGCCATGCCAGTATAGTGCATCACCGCGATGCCGCCTCCTACGATCGCACCACCGATCCAGCGTCCATGTGGAACGCGTGGCGAGATGCCGATCGAGAGACCTGTCCCGGTCAAAGCAATCGCCGCCAGCAACGACATTATCGTCAATGCGATATTGTAGCCGCTCGGTACGGCGGGCTGGAAGGCCAACATGGCTATGAAATGCGTCGCCCAGATGCCGAAGCCGGTGGCGACCGCGGCGACGGCTAGCCAGATCCGTCGCATTTCGCTTCCACTGCGCCCGACATGGTGGAGGAGATTCACGGCCGTGAAGGAGGCCAGGGCGCAGATGAAGGCCGCTAGCGCAACCAGACGCAGATCATGCTGCGTCGCAATACAAGTGTAGACTTTCAACATGCTCTCTTCCCCCAGGCAGGATGATCACCCCGTCTGGGAAGAAATCTACGGCCAAAACTTGAATAAAGCGCTTAAGCGGAAACTCCACTTTGATTATCGTTACCGAAGGTTGTGAAGGAACTATGGTCCACGTCTCGCTGCAGAATGGGGTGGGCAGGTCGCGCCACATATGGGAATGCCTGGTTGTAGGCTTTGCAGTCATGTTCTCAGGCTACGGGCGTCAGGCGAACTCAGCGGAGGCCGTCGATGTCGAGCTACGTATGCGGTCGACGATCGGCGGAGCTCGACGTCCAGCGCAGGCGCTACGCTGCCGCTCTACATTGACGACCGGTGATCCAGGCAATCGAGCAGGGTGCCGTACCACCCCGCGCGTCTGGATCAACGACAATGAGCGCTGCGGAACCAGCCTGGTCAGCGCCACCTCTTGCGACTTGTCAACCCGGTGAAGGGAAGCTGATGCGATGTGCACCAAGTGCGGCTTTGGGATTGCCGAGCGATTGTCGAGCGGCAATCTGTGCCCAGCCACCCATGACATCCGGCATGCTTCCATCAGCAGCATGAATCAGTTGCAAGTGACCGATTCCAAAAATGCGTTGGACGGGACCGATATGCTCTGGAACATAGCAGTATGGATAGGAGCGGCCACCATCTCCATTGCATCCTGAATCTCCTGCGGCTTCGCGATCGCCCCAGCGAAGGCGACTGCGTGGGTGGCATGATCGTCATGACGATCATGCTGACAGCAGGACAAGAGATCGGGAGCGTAGGCCCAGGCGTCGGCGGTGAGCCGCTTTCGTCGTGGCTTGGACGGCGGCAACGTCTCCGAAAACCGTCGGAAGATGCGTGGCGGCGGGTGGACGAAGGCGTGCGCTCCGCCCAGACGACATTCGAAACTTCCTTAAGTCCGCGAGAGCACCATGAGGCAGCCGCAGCGACCCTTTGTCGTCGAGATCAAACAGAAGCGTGGGCTGGTGAAGCGGCCACAGTCGATCTGGGGCGGCATCGACCTGGCTGCCATCGCGAACGACGTCGCGGAAGCGAAGACGGAAGGTGCGATCGCCAAAGCGACGCCGCCGCCGATTTTTCCCGAAGATGTTCGTCCTCAGCCAATGCTCACCACCTGT
>NZ_RZQL01000247.1 GCF_003997935.1 Mesorhizobium sp. M7A.F.Ca.US.006.01.1.1 | reverse complement strand
GTTCTTGTAGGACCAGCGCTCGCACAGCACGCGCGGGAAATTGATCCAGGCCGAGCCACGGATGTGGTTGGCATTGGTCATCAGCGCATGGCCGCCGAGATGTTTTTCGAAGATACGCTCACAGACGGCGATCGATTCCTGCTGCGACATCGCGCCGAAGCCGAAGGCACCCCAGGTCTGTTCGCTGCACTCGACGATGAACGTCGCCGTGTCGCTGTCGAACTGGTAGGCGTGCGCCCAAACCCAGCCATGCTCGGTCTTCTCGAAGATGAAGGTGAAGGCGTCGTCGAATTTCTGGTTGGTTCCGAGCCAGACGAACTTGCATTTGCGGGTGTCGATGTCGGGCTTGAAAATGTCGACGAAACTGTTGCGTGCCCTGGAGTTCAGGCCGTCGGCAGCGACGACCAGATCATGCGTCTCCATGTAGGGCTTGGGATCTGCAATGTCGGTCTCGAACATCAGCTTGACGCCAAGTTCGCGCGCCCGGCGCTGCAGCAGGACCAGCAGCCGCTTGCGGCCGATGCCGCAGAAACCGTGCCCTGACGAGACCGTGCGCACGCCGTCATGGATGACGGCAATGTCGTCCCAATAGGCAAAATGCTTCTTGATCCAGACGGCGCTGACCGGATCGTTTTTCGACAGATTGTCGAGCGTTTCTGCCGACAGCACGACGCCCCAGCCGAACGTGTCGTCGGCGCGGTTGCGCTCGAACACCGTCACATCGTGCGCGGCGTCACGGAGCTTCATCGAAATGGCAAAGTAGAGGCCGGCTGGCCCGCCGCCGAGAACCGCAACCTTCATCTGTGCGATCTCCTCTTCGCTTGCTGGAGTTCAGTATCGCGCCGGCGACACGATATTTCAAGCTTAAAGTTTTATATCAAAACGATTGTCCTGACATGGCGAAAGCGCGCCTGCGTGTCATCGCGCAAGCACGCTGCTGGATCACTTTCCCGGGCTCTTCGGGCTCCACAGCACCGTCTCGGCGCCCTTCTCATAGGCCATGCCATCGGGATAGCTGATCGCTTCCAGTTGCAGCCCCCACGGCGCCTGGAAATAGAGGATGGTCTGGCCGGCGGCCGGCCCTTCCTTGACCGGCAGCGGCCCCATCCGCGTCTTGACGCCCTTGCCTTCGAGATAGGTTTTGGCGGCTGCGACGTCGTCGACATAGAAGGCGATGTGGAAGCCGCCAATGTCGCTGTTCTTCGGCGTCAGGTCCTTCTGGTCCGGTGCCGTGTATTTGAACAGCTCGATGTTCGAGCCGTAGCCACAACGCACCATGGTGACCTCTTCGATCACCGCCTTCGGATCGACGCCCAGAAGATCCTGCATGAAGGTGCCCTTGTCGTCGGCGAACGGACCGAACGACATCGCCTTCTTGCAGCCGACCACTTCGGTGAAGAAGTCGACCGCTTGCTTCATATCGGGAACGGTGATGCCGGTGTGGTCGTGGCCGCGCATGCCCGGGATCGAATCCGCCGAGGCCATGCCGGCGCTGCCGAGCATCGCGGCGGCGAGCGTTGCAATTGCGATTGTGGTCTTCATGTCAGTCCTCTCCATTTGACGGGACTTGGGTCTTTGTGGCCGCACGTCCGAGGCCCGCGGTTCGGCGTGCGTATGCATTCATGTCGGCGCCTTGGCGGCGGAAGAAATGTCCAGCCAGCTCGCATCGATCTCGGGCAGCGGAATGGCCGCAATGAGATCGCGCGTGTAGCTTTGCCGCGGCTTGTCGAACAAGGCGTCGGTGGCGCTCGCCTCGACGATCACGCCCTCGCGCATGACGATCACTTGCCGGCACAGCCGCCGGATGACCGACAGATCGTGGCTGATGAAGGCGACGGTCAGCCCCATCTCTGCCGCCAGCTTCTCCAGCAGGGTGAGGATCTGCGCCTGCGTCGAGACGTCGAGGCCGGAGACGATCTCGTCGGCGAGCACGAATTTCGGCGCCAGCGCCAAAGCGCGGGCAATGCCAACGCGCTGCCGCTGTCCGCCCGACAGTTCGTGGCGGTAACGGCTGGCAAAGCTTTGCGGCAGGCCGACGCGCTGCAGCGCCTCGGCGACGCGCGCCTTCAGATTGTCGCTGAGGCCGTTCTGTTTAAGCGGCGCGGCGATAATGCTGGCAATGGTGCGGCGTGGGTTGAGCGACGACATCGGATCTTGAAAAATCATCTGCAGATTGCGGCGCAGCGGCCTGAGCTCCGCTTCGGGCAGATGGGTGATGTCGCGACCGTCGAAAGTTATGCTGCCGACGCTGGGCTCCAGCAGGCGCACCAGCGCGCGGCCGAGCGTCGACTTGCCCGAACCGGATTCGCCGACAATGCCGGTCACCGAGCCCCGCGGCAGGTCGAAGTCCAGGCCTTTCAGGATCTCGGCCAATGGCGCCCGGCCGATCAGCGGCTTGCGCGTCATGTCGGGCAGCGCGACTTTCAACCCGCGCACGGAAAACAGCGGCTCAGCCATTAGGGAGCCTCCAGGCCTGGTCTGCGGCAGCGATCTCTGAAGCAAGCCCGGCGAGTACTTCGTCGTCCACCGGCTTCAGCGAGGCGAAAGGATCGGTGTAGCGTGGCGTCGCCGCCATCAGCGCCCGTGTGTAGGGGTGCTGCGGTGCGGCGAAGAGCGCTGCGGTCTCGGCCTCCTCCACCACCTTGCCGGCATAGAGCACCGAGACCTTCTGGCTGATCTTGGCAACGACGCCGAGATCATGGGTGACGAACAGGATCGCCGTGCCGTGCTCGCGCTGCAACTGCACGATCAGCCGCAGGATCTGTTTTTGTACGGTCACATCAAGCGCCGTGGTCGGCTCGTCGGCGACGATCAGCCTTGGCTCCGCGGCGAAGGCGGCAGCGATCAGCACCCGCTGGCGCATGCCGCCGGACAGTTCGTGCGGATAGCTTTTCAGCACGCGGTCGGGATCGCGGATCTGCACCTCGTCCAGCAATTGCCGGATGCGGGTATCGGCCTTCTCGCCACTCCAGCCGAGAATACGCACCAGCCGGTCGGTCATCTGCGAGCCGATGCGGCGCGACGGGTTGAGCGCGGTCAGCGGATCCTGCGGGATCAGTGCCGTGCGTGCCCCAATCAGCGTGCGTCGTGCCTTGGGCTGCAATTTGCCGAGGTCTTCGCCCTCAAGCCGCATGTCGCCTTCGACAATGCGCACGCTCGACGGCAGCACACCGAGCACCGCCTTGCCGATCATCGTCTTGCCGGCGCCGCTTTCGCCGACCAGCGCGCGGACCTCGCCGGGCTGAACGGCAAGCGACACCGAGCGCAATACGCGCTGCCCGTTGGGCAGCACGGCGCTCAGATCCCTGATGTCGAGACAGGCGCTCATCGCAGCACCGGATCGAAACGCGTCTTCAGCGCCTCGCCGAACTGGCTGAACGACAGCACGGTGAGGATCAGCGTGATCAGCGGAAATACGAGCACCCACCAGGCCTGGTGGATCGACAGCCGGCCCTCGGCGATGATGCCTCCCCAGGTCGGGTCGTCGGTCGAGATCGACAGATTGACGAAGGACAGGATCGCCTCGACGATGACGGCGATGCCCATTTCCAGCGACAGCAGTGCCACGATCGACGGCACCACATTGGGCAACACTTCGCGCAGCATGATGCCGATGCGGCCGTAGCCGGCAATGCGGGCATTCTCGACATAGTCCATGCGCGACTGCCCCATCGTCTCGGCACGGATCACCCGGCAAAAGCGCGTCCAGTCGATGATGGCGATGGCGAGAATGACGGAGCTCAAGCCCGTGCCGAGCACCGCCACGAGCAATATGGCGAACAGCACCGGCGGAAACGCCATCCAGACATCGACGATGCGCGAGATGATGCGGTCGGCCCAGCCGCCGAAATAGCCTGCGATCAGGCCCAGCGTCGAGCCGACCAGGCAGGCGGCGATGGCGGCGGCGAAGGCGACGATGAAGGCGATGCGGCCGCCGAAGATCAACCTCGACAATAGATCACGGCCGAGGCTGTCGGTGCCGAGCCAATAGCCGGGCTCGGCACCGCTCACCCAGAACGGCGGCAGCCGCTCCAGCATCAGATCCTGCGCCAGCGGATCCTGCGGCGCGACCAGCGGCGCGAAGATTGCCGCCAGCAGCGCCAGCAGCAGCCAGCCGCCGGCCAACCACAAACGCGGCGAGATACCACGCCTTCGAGCACGACCCTCATCCATGGCGCAGCCTCGGATTGAGCAGCGCGTACATCATGTCGACGCTGAGGTTGATCAGCACGAACAGCAGCGCGAAGACCAGCACAATGCCCTGGATCAGCGGCAGGTCGCGGTTGATGACGGCATCGATCGCCATGTTGCCGAGGCCTTCATAGGAAAACAGCCGCTCGACGATGACGGTCCCGCCGATCAGGAAGGTGAACTGCACGCCGACCAGCGTCAGCGTCGGCAGCGCTGCGTTCTTCAGCGCCTCGCGCAGGATGACCTGGGTTTCCGAAAACCCCTTCACCCGTGCCAGCACGACATAGTCGAGGTCGAGCACTTCCTTCAGCGACTGTTTCAGCAGTTGCGAGATGATCGCCGCCAGCGGCAGCGCCAGCGCCACGGCCGGCATCAGCATGTGCTTCAGCAGATCCCAGGTCAGGTCGAGGCGCAGGCGCAACAGGCTCTCGAACAGATAGAACTGGGTGACGAAGGGCAGGTCCAGTTGCGGCGACACCCGGCCGGAAATGTCGAAGATCGGCACCAGCACGCCGAACAGCAGGATCAGCACCAGGCCCCACAGGAAGTCGGGAATGGAAAGCGCCGCGCCGCTGGCGATGTCGATGCCGGCCTCGACTACCGTGCCGCGCTCGCGCGCGCCGATGACCGCCGTGGTGCCGCCGATCGCCACCGCCATGATGAGAGCGACGATGGCAAGCTCCAGCGTCGCCGGCAGCCGGTTGAAGACCAGCCCGAGCACATCCTGCCGCAGCGAGATCGAGGTGCCGAAATCGCCCCTGGCCACACCGGACAGCCAGATGAAGAATTGTTGCACGATGGTCTTGTCGAGCCCATAGAGCGCGCGCAGCCGGACAATGTCGGCATCCGTCGCGCCGGGGGGCAGCATCATGGCGATCGGATCGCCGGGCGCGACGCGGATCACGACAAAGACGACGACGGCCACGCCGAACAGCGTGATCAGCATCGTCAGCAGACGGATCAGGAATCTTTGCAGGAGCATTCTGGCGCAGGCCTAATGCGTTTCAGTGACTGATGGAACGAAAACCCCCTCGTCCGGCCGCTTCGCGGCCACCTTCTCCCCGAGGGGAGAAGAGGTCGCCGACGGCTGAGCCGGTCTCTTCTCCCCAGCGGGGAGAAGGTGGCCCGAAGGGCCGGATGAGGGGGCCTGCGACGTTAAAGAAGACACGCCGTCTCGCGAACGGCGTGCCTTCCCATATTGGTCAGGCCGGGGTCATCAGGGCCGGCAGCAACGCGCCGGACACATGCTGCACCACATTGACGCCCTTGGCATGCACGATGGGCTGCGCATACTGCATCAGCGGCAGCACATAGGCCTGCTCGGCGATGTATTTGTCGACCGCTTTCCAGCCGGCGATGCGCTTGGCCTCGTCCTTTTCGCCCCACAGCGGGTTGATCATGTCGATCAAATCCTGGCTGTCCCACACCGAATGCGGGCTCGGGCCGTACATGGCAAAACCGGTCGAGGTGGTCGGATCGCCGATGGCGTTGCCCCAATTGTAGAATGCGGCCGGCGCCAGCTTGTCGGCGGCGCGCAATTCATAGTGCTTGGCGATCTCGTAGACCTCGATCGTCGCCTCGATGCCGACCTTGCGCCACATGCCGACGATCGCCTGGATCATCTCATAGTCCTTGGGCTTGAAGCCCTTGGTCGTCTGGATGGTGAACTTGACCGGCTTTTCCGGCGAATAGCCGGAAGCGGCCAGCAATTCCTTGGCCTTTTCCGGATTGTGCTCGACCTTGATCGACGCGTCGTAGGATGCGTATTCCGGCGTTTCCAGCGTATCGATCGGCTGGCCGTAGCCGCGCAACAGGCGATCGACCAGCAGCTTCTTGTCGACGGCCATCACGGCGGCCTGGCGGACGTTCTTGTCCAGCATCGCCTCGATGTCGTTGAAGAAGATCATGCCGATGTCGGAGACGTTCTTGCACGAGCCTGCCAGCCCGTCCTTGGCGATCAGCCGGTCGTATTCCTCATAGGGGATTTCCAGCGTCACCTGCGAGGAACCGGATTCGATCTCGGCGACGCGGCTCGCCGCATCGGCGACGAACTTGATCGTCACATTCTCGAAGGCCGGCTTGCCGCCCCAGTAGTTCGGGTTGGCCTTGAGCCGCAGGAAGGCGTTGCGCTCAAACTTTTCGACCATGTAGGGGCCGGTGCCGATCGGCGCCTTCTCGAAACCTTCGGCGCCGACCTTCTCGTAATAGGCCTTCGGCATGATATAGCCGGTCAGGAACGACATCCATTTGAAATAGACCGGGTCGAACTGCACGACGTCGCCGGTGATCTTGTTGCCGTCGATCTTGAAATTGTTGACGTTCTTCCAGACGAACTGGATCGGGTTGCCGGTCTTTTCGTCACCTGCCCGCTGCAGCGACCAGACGACGTCCTCGGCTGTGAATGGCGAGCCGTCATGCCAGGTCACGCCTTCGCGCACCGTCATCATGATCTTGGTGCGGTCGTCGTTCCAGCCCCATTCGGTGAGCAGGCCCGGCGCGAAGGACAAATCGGGCTTTTGCGGGATGAACTGGTCGAACACCGACTGGTAAAGCCCCTGGATGGTCGGGTTGACGGCCGACGGGCCGGTGGTTGGATCCCAGGATGGCAGGTTGACGTTGTAGGCGATGGTCAGTTCGCCGGCAGCTGCCTTGGCGATCTGCGGCAGGCCGACGGCGGCCACCCCGAGTGCCGCGGCGCTGTATCCCAGCAATTCCCGTCTGTTGATTGTCATGGTCGTTCCCCTTGTTGGTTTTGTTTCTGCGCGGCGTCTTCAGGTCATTGGTTCAGGCTTCTTGGGCAGCAGCGCCTTGCCCCTCGTAGCCTCAAGGAAATCTCCGGCTGCTACCTCCCGCCAAGCTGTTGTGCGAGCATGAAGCCCGACGCCGCACCGGTGCCGGCGCCCGGCCATGTCGCGGCCCCGGTGAGATGCAGATGCGCCACTGGCGTGTTCCAGCCGGCATAGCCGCGTGCCGGGCGGAATAAAAAGTTCTGCGCCAGATGGTGGCTGCCGCAGACCTGGTCGCCGCCAACGAGATTCGGGTTCTCGCGCTCAAGATCGATCGGCGAGAAGACGGCGCGGCCGAGGATCTTGTTGCGCAGGCCGGGCGCATAGGTCTCGATGATGTCGAGGACACGCTCGGCGTAGGCTTCCTTCACCTTGTCCCAATGTGCTGGCGCGATCTTGCCGGCGGCATCGCCTGTGATTTCGGCGGGCAGCATGCGCACCTGCACCCACAGCACATGCTTGCCGTCAGGCGCCCGCGACGGGTCGATCGCCGTCGGTTGGCCGACCACCAGCACCGGCTCGTCCGGCAGCATGCCCGCCATCGCCTGCTGATAGGTGCGCGACATGGCGTCGAGCGACGGCGACAGATGCACATAGGCGAACTGCCGAAGCTCCGCTCCGGCGCGCCAGTCGGGCAGATCGTCGAGCGCCAGATGGATCATCATCGTGCCCGGTGCGTGACGGAATTTCTGCATCGCCGTGTCGAAGCCGGCGTCGCCCGAACCATTGGGCAGCAGCTTGCCGGTCAGCGCCTTGGGCGCGACGCCGGCGATGACCGCCTTGGTAGCGGTATGCGTCTCGCCCGAAGCGAGCCGCACGCCGGTCGCCTTGCCGGCGGAAACGGTGATCTCGGCCACCTCGGCGCCGGTGACGATCTTGCCTCCGGCTGATGTGACCATGCCCGAGAGGGCACGAATGATGGTGTCGGCGCCGCCCTTGCCCAGCACCATGCCGAAACTCTGGTTGGCCATCGATTCCAGATAGGGGAAAACCGCACCGCCGGCGATGTCGGGCGCGAAGTCGAGATGCATGCCCCAGGTGGCGAGCGTTGCCCTGATATGCGGCGACTCGAAAGTTTCCTCCAGCCAGGCGCGGGGTGAGGACAGCAGCAGCCGGCCGGTATCGAGCGCCCCAGACATGCCCTTCTTGCGCCACAGGTTCCACGCCGTCCCGGAAAGAGCGCGGGCGCTCATCGGCGATCCCAGCAGCCGGAACAGGTGTTCGGCCTCCGCCGGGAAGGCGGCGACCAGCCTGCGCCATGTCTGAGCGTCAGGGGCGGAGAAGGCGGCGATGCGCGCGGCGGTCTTTTCCAGGTCGTTGCTGACGCCGAACCAGCGTCCATCGGGGAATGCGCTGGCGAAACAGTCGGTGACCGGGGCGAACTCCAGCCCCTGCGCTTTCAATTCATTTGCATATTTCCGGTGGAAGGCCGAGCCGGCGAAGAGGCTGAGATTCATCGCGCCGAAATCGTGGCGGAAGCCGGGGAGGGTGAATTCACGGGTCTGGACGGCGCCGCCGATTGTTGCACTGCGCTCGAAAATCCCGGTTTTCCAGCCTTTGAGCGCCAGATGCGCGGCGCATGCCAGACTGTTGTGGCCCGCCCCGACAAAGATGGCGTCGAACTCGCTCACGCCTCGCCCCCATTTCCTTTATGCTTAAAGATAATTGCAGATGCATATGTTTTCGTCTAGTAGGATATTAAGGGCCGAGACGAGCCTTGATCATCACACGAAAGAGGGAACTTCAGACCATGGACACCCAAAAACTCCTCGGCGAAGTCGCCGGCCAGCTTCTTTCAGGCGCCATCAAGGTGGTCGACCTGTCGGCGCCGCTCGGGCCGGACACGCCGTTGATCAAGCTGCCGCCGGAACTCGCCGTCGACACGCCGAAGGTCGAGATCCACAACATCTCCCGTTACGACAAGAACGGTCCGTGGTGGGCCTGGAACTGGCTGAAGCTCGGCGAACATTCCGGCACGCATTTCGACGCGCCGCAGCACTGGATCTCCGGCAAGGATTATCCGGACGGCGCCACCGACACCATTCCGGCGCAGAATTTCGTCGGCCCGGTCAACGTCATCGACTGTTCGAAGGAAGCCGCCGCCGACCACGATTTCCTGCTCACCGTCGACCACATCAAGGCTTGGGAAGCCAAGCATGGCGCGATCAATGCCGGCGAATGGGTGGTGATGCGCACCGACTGGTACAAGCGCAACGGCTCGGAAGCCGAATTCCTCAACGCCAACGAGACCGGCCCGCACACGCCCGGCCCGACGGCCGAAGCCATCCAGTTCCTGATCGGCAAGGACATCAAGGGCTGGGGCTCGGAGACGATCGGCACCGATGCCGGCAAAGCCGGTGGCATGGAGCCGCCGTTCCCGGCGCACACGCTGATGCACAAGGCCAACCGCTACGGCCTCGCCAGCCTCTGCAACCTCGACCAGTTGCCGCCGAAGGGCGCCATCCTGATCGCTGCACCGCTCAAGATCGAACACGGCACCGGCAGCCCGATCCGCGCGCTGGCGCTGGTGTCGAAGGGTTAGGCGAAAGCACGCTGAAGTGAGCCAGCCGGATCACATCATCGTCGGCAGCGGCATCAACGCGCTGGTCTGCGCGGCGATGCTTGGCGGCAAAGGGGCGCGTGTGCTCGTCCTCGAGCGCAACGACTGCATTGGCGGCTGCATGCGCACCGAGGAGATCACCGCGCCCGGCTTCATCCATGATGTGATGGCGACGACCTTCGTGCTGTTCATCACCTCGCCCGCCTTTGCGGCACTGGGCGCCGACCTTGCTCGGCACGGGCTGGAATTCTGCCACACGGGCACGCCGACCGGCGTGCTGCGGCCGGACGGCAGCCACGCCGTGCTCAGCACCGACCGCGCTGCCAACGTCGCCGCCCTCAATGCGATCGCGGCAGGCGACGGCGGCCGGCACGCGGATGATGTCGGCGGCATCGAGCGCAATGCCGGCCTGCTGTTCGGCTTGCTCGGCGGCAGCCTGTGGTCCTATCCGACGGCCAAGCTGCTGGCCGGCGATGGCTGGCGGCGTGGCCCGCGCGGTCTTGCCGCCTTTCTCGGCGAGGCACTGGTGCCGGCGCGCGGCTGGCTGGAAAGCACCTACC
>NZ_RZQL01000246.1 GCF_003997935.1 Mesorhizobium sp. M7A.F.Ca.US.006.01.1.1 | reverse complement strand
CGGCGCCACCGTCGGTATCGGCGCCGGCCAGATGAGCCGGGTCGATTCCTCACGCATCGCCGCCCGCAAGGCACTCGACGCCGCCGAGGCCGCGGGCCTTGCCGAACCGCTGACCAAGGGCTCGGTCGTCGCCTCCGACGCCTTCTTCCCCTTCGCCGACGGATTGCTGTCGGCGATCGCGGCCGGCGCCACTGCCGTCATCCAGCCGGGTGGCTCGATGAACGACAAGGACGTCATCGCCGCCGCCAACGAGCACGGCATCGCCATGGTGTTTACGGGCGTCAGGCATTTCAGGCACTGAGCGCCGACACAGAGGCGTTCTGAGAATTCGCTCCGCTGAGTCGGATGGCGTGGGTTTCGAGAACCGGAGCGGAGCGGACATTCAAGTCCGTGAGCACCGGAAGCGCAGAAACCTGCGTCAGGCGGCCAGCGGAGTAGAATTATCGAACGTCTCTCATTCCGCCGGCCGGTCCGCCGGATAGGGCGTCTTGACCAGGATCGCCATGCCGATGCCCAGGAACAGCACGATCACCGCCATGCCGAGCCGCGCCGAGCCGCTGGCCAGGGTGACGGACGCGACCATGAACGGCGCCAGGAAACTGGTCGCCCGCCCGGCCAGCGCATAGATGCCGAAATAGCGGCCGGATTCTGCCGCCGTGACGCTGCGCGCCATGTAGGATCGCGACGACGCCTGCACCGGCCCGAAAGCCACGCCGATCAACAGGCCGAAGAAGATGTAGGCCTTTTCCGCCGCCGTGCCGAACAGGCCGCCGCTGTCCGGTCCAGGCATCATCCAGAGGCCGAACAAAGTATAGCCCGGTCCGGTCGAGACGATGCCGATCGTGGCGATGCTGAGCAGGACCAGCGAGATCATGACGATGGTTTTTGAGCCAAGCGCCGTGTCGAGACGGGCTGCAACCAGGCAGCCGAAGATGGCGACGACGTTGAGAATAATGCCGAAAATACCGATTTCGGTGATCGACCAGTGGAACATCGCTGCCGCGAAAGTGCCACCCAACGCCAGCACCGCGTTGACGCCGTCCTGATAGATCATGCGGGCGACGAGGAAGCGGAAGATGCCGCTGCGCTTGCGCACCTCACCCAGCGTCACTTTCAGCTCCGCCAACCCCTCTCGCACCGCAGGGCCGATCGGCAGGCCCTTGATGGCATCGGGGGTGAAAAAGAACATCGGCAGGATGAACAGGAAGTACCAGCCGGCTGACAAAGGCCCGGTTGCGCGCGCGTCCTCGCCGAGCTTCGGGTCGAGCCCGAAGAGCGGGTCGATGCCGATGATCGTCTTGCCGGTCTCCGGCGAACCGGCCAGGCAGGCGACGACGAAGATCAGCGCGATCATGCCGCCGAGATAGCCAAGGCCCCAGGCCATGTTGGAAATCCGGCCGATCTCGCTCTTCGGCACCAGGCGCGGCATCATCGAATCGTTGAACACGGTCGAAAACTCGGCCGCCACCGACGCCAGCGAGAAAAACAGCACGACCAGGAAAAGGTTCGAACCGGGGGCCGCGAACCAAAGCGTGCAAAGGCAGGTGACCTTGACCGCGGCAAAGAATGCGATCCACGGCTTGCGCGGTCCGGTCTGGTCGGCGATCGAGCCGAGGATGGGCGACAGCACCGCAATGACAAGACCTGCTGCTGCGATGCCATAGCCCCAGGCCGCCTGGCCGGTTTCCGGATCGCTCGCCATCCGCGACACGAAGTAAGGCCCGAAGATGAAGGTGGTGACGACGGTGAAGAACGGCTGCGCCGCCCAGTCGAACAGCATCCATCCCCAGATGCCGCGCCCGGACGCACGCTGCACTGTCTCTACCGTCATCATGATCCCCCGGGGCACCGTTCCGTATCGGGCGCCATGTCTGCATGTTTCATGCGCTCATGCAATGAACGAAGCTTGGTGCCGTCCCTTGCCCCCTGCCGGGGGTTCATTGTTCGAAAACCCAGCAAATTGGCTTTCCTCCGCGACGCGGGGCCAAGCCCTTATTTTTCTCGTAGGGGAAGTCGAACCGAAGGTCCGGCGCCGTCCTCCCCCCTGCTTCGCAGCGGTTGCCGCCAGCGCGAATTTCCTGATTATTAAGTTGACTCTTTTTGTCCGGTTTGACTAATTGCGCTCGCGCAGGACCGGAAAGGTGACCGGTCGAACTGCTCGCTATTGGTCTGACAGGGAATAACAGATGACGATTGATCGACAGGCATTGTTGCGCACTCAGGCAAAGCGATTGATTGCGAGCAGTGCCTTGATAGCGGCATCTTTTGGAGTGGTGGGGGCCGCCCAGGCCCAGGACGTTTCGCCGGACGATGCAACTCAACTGGAAACGATCGTCGTCACCGGCAAGTCGGACCGCGTTGTCGGGCCCGATCAAACGATCGTCGCCAAGGATACGGCGATCGCCACCAAGACCGATACGCCGATCGTCGACGTTCCCGCCTCGGTTTCAGTGGTAACCCAGAAGGAACTGGAGGCGCGCCATGTCGAAAGCCTGCAGCAGGCCGTGGCCTACACATCCAGCGTCCTCACCGACGAGTTCGGCAACGATGACCGATACGACTATATTCGTATCCGCGGTTTCGACCAGACATCGCTCGGCACTTATCGCGATGGTCTCGCGGCGCGCATTCCCGCCTGGTTCACGGCCAGCCGTCTCGAACCTTACGGACTTCAGCGCGTGGAGGTCCTGAAGGGATCGACATCGACACTTTTTGGTCTCAACGGTCCTGGCGGACTGGTCAATGCCATCACCAAGCGGCCGCTGGACCAGAAGCAAGGGGAGATTTACACGTCCTATGGTGACGGCACCAAGGAGATTGGCGTTGATTTTGGCGGGCCGATCGACCCCGATGGCGTGTGGACCTATCGGCTTACCGGGCTGGCCAAGGATGGCGATCAAGGGTGGGATTATTCCAACGACGACCGGCTTTACATCGCACCCGCGTTGACCATCAAGCCCGAGGAAGGAACCTCGCTCACCATCCTGGCTGACTATTACAAGCGAGATGGCACAGGCGCACGCGGCACCCCGGCCGGCGCCAATATCGACATCGGCACCTTCCTGGGCGAGCCGGATTTCAACCGCTTCAACACCGAGCAGGTCGATATCGGCTACCAGTTCGAGCACGAGTTCAACGAGAATCTCACCTTCCGCTCCAATGCCCGCTACACGCATTTGAGCCTCGACTACGCCGAGGTCTACGGCGCGTCGCTTGACCCCACGGCGGACCGCACGGCATTTTCGGTTGAGAGCCTGTCCAACCGCTATGCCTTCGACAATCAGTTGCAATACGATACGGGCTGGGACGGGATCGACAGCAAGACGCTTGTCGGCGTCGACTACGCCAACGACAACACCCGTGAAAACATCCTCTTCGGCACCGCCGGTCCTATCGACATCGATAATCCGGCCTATTGCGGTCTGTCCTGCATCAATCTCGGCCCCTACGTGAACTGGCGGGTCAAGCAACAGGCGGTCGGTGTCTATGCCCAGGAGCAATTGACGTTTGACGACCGCTGGATCGTCACCCTGGGCGGGCGCTGGGACCGCGTCCACACGACGGCGGACTATCTCGACTCGGGAACGCAGGACGACGACACGGCATCCGCCTTCACCAAGCGCGCCGGCCTGACCTACAAATTCACCCCGAACCTCGCGGTCTACGCCAACTATTCGGAAAGCTTCCAGCCGCTCGTGGCGCCGAGCGCCAACGGATATGCGGTCTCGGGTTCGCTGAAGCCTCAAGAAGGCAAGCAGTATGAGGCAGGCATCAAGTACAAGCCCGACGGCTTCGACGGCCTGTTCACGGCCGCGGTCTTCGACCTTACCCAAACCAATGTTCCGACCTATGTCACGCCTGTTGTCCAGCAGCAGATCGGCAAGGTTGGCGTCCGCGGCATCGAACTCGAGGGCAAGGCTGCCATCGCGGAAAACCTGAACCTGACGCTTGCCTATTCCTACTGGGATGCCGAGATCCTGGAAGACGGCATTGGCGGGAATGCCGGCAATCGGCCGCAGCGCGTTCCTCGCCATCTGGCGTCAGCCTGGGTTGACTATACGCTTCCCGAGGAAGGACCGCGTGGCGACCTGACCATCGGCGGTGGCGTGCGCTATATCGGGCAAACCTACGGAGATGACGCGAACACGGTTTCGATCGGCGGCTACGCACTGGTGGATGCGGCGATCAGCTACAAGATGACCAAGGACGTGACGTTGGCCTTGAACGCAACGAACCTGTTCGACCGGAAGTATTTGACGACCAGCTACTATGGGACCGAATTCTACGGCGACCGGCTGAAAATCGTCGGCACGCTCAAACATTCCTGGTGAGCTTGTTGAACGCTGATTTCGAAGCGGATGGCATTCGAAAAGAGCCACACGCATCCGATGATGCGTGTGCTGATCGTCGACGGTTCACATCCCCGTCAGATCGCTCATCAGCCCCGACGCCACCGACAGCCGCGACACGGTGATGTCGCCGCCCTCGGTCAACGCCTGCAGCCGCTCGCGGATGCGCGCCACCCGCTCGCCGCCGGCGTCCAGCCAGGCAGCCACCGGATCGGCCGTCTTGGCGTGGCCGGTGAGGGCCGCGACCGCGATGCCGCGCCGTGCCGCGCCGATCGTGTCGGTGGCGCGCGACAGCGCCAGTTGATCATAGTAGTCCGAAGGTGTGATCGAGCGGGCGGCGTCCTCGACACGCGGGATGCGGAAGGCATCGCTGACGGTGAAGAACGCCTTGGCCGCGGCGACGATGTCGGCGCCTGCGGTGCGCGCCGTCAGCGCGATGTCGGGGATGAGTTCCGCCACCTCGCTCAGCGCCAGTTGTTCAGCCAGCCTTTCCGGCGCGCCGGCCTTGAACAGACCGTGGCGCTTCTCCTCGATCCGCTGGCGCGAGAAGGCCGGCAGCAACGAAACGAGCTTGGGCTCCAGCGCCTTGCGGGCTTCCTGCAGCTCAGTGATGCGCTGGTCAAGGGGTGCCGTACCGGCATCGTTCTTGAGATACCAGCCGCTGGTCACGTAGATCAGCCGGCTAACCATCTGATAGAGATCAAGCTGCACCTGGCCGTCGATCTGGTTGTCGAGCGCGTCGATCTCGCGATAGAGCGCCGGCAAGGCAAAACCGTCGCGCACCATCGCGAAGGTCCGCACCACGTCGGCGGCGGTGCGCCCCGTGGCCTCCTGCAGCCGGTTGACGAAGGACGGGCCGCCGCGATTGACCAGATCGTTGGCGACGACCCGCGTGATGATCTCGCGGCGCAGCCTGTGGCCATGGATCTCGGCGGCGTATTTCTTCGCCATCCGATCGGGAAAATAGCCCATCAGGTCGCGGTCGAAATGCGCGTCGTCAGGCACGTCGCTAGCGACGATGTCGGAAAACAGCACGATCTTGGCATAGGCGAGCAGCACGCCGAGTTCGGCTCTGGTCAGCGGTTCGCCACGCGCTTCGCGCTCGGCGAGCGCTGACGGCGACGGCAGCGTCTCCACGGCGCGGTCGAGCAGGCCACGCGCCTCCAGCGCCGTCATGAAGCGGCTCTGATGCGCGATGTCGGCGAGGCCGCGCTTGCGAGCGATCGAAAGCGCCAGCGTCTGCTGGTAGTTGTTGGACAGCACCAGCGAGCCTACCTCGTCGGTCATCTCCGCCAGCAGCTTGTTACGTGCCGGGCGCGTCAACGACCCCTTGCGCATGGCGGACGCCAGCGCGATCTTGATGTTGACCTCGACGTCGGAGCAGTTGACGCCGCCCGAATTGTCGATGGCGTCGGAGTTGCAGCGGCCGCCATTCAGGCCGAACTCGATGCGCGCCCGCTGCGTGACGCCGAGATTGGCGCCCTCGCCGATCACTTTCGCCCGGACGTCGAGCGCGGTGATGCGAATGGCATCGTTGGCGCGGTCGCCGACCTCGGCATTGGTCTCGGTCGATGCCCGCAAATATGTGCCGATGCCGCCGAACCACAGAAGATCGACCGGCGCCTTGAGGATGGCGGTCATGATCTCGGCCGGCGTCGCGGTGGTCTTGGCCAGGCCGATCGCCGCCGCCGCGGCTACCGGCAAGGTGATCGATTTCTGGTTGCGCGAGACGATGATGCCGCCTTCCGACAGTTTCGTCTTGTCGTAGTCCTGCCAGCTCGAACGGGCGAGAGCGAACATGCGCTCGCGCTCTGCCATCGAGGCTGCCATGTCGGGATCGGGATCGATGAAGATATCGCGATGGTCGAAGGCGGCGATCAGCCGGGTTTTCGGCGACAAAAGCATGCCGTTGCCGAACACGTCGCCCGACATGTCGCCGACACCGACGACGGTGAAGGACGAGGTCTGGATGTCGCGGTTGATCTCGCGGAAATGCCGCTTGACCGCTTCCCAGGCACCCTTGGCGGTGATGCCCATCTTTTTATGGTCGTAGCCGGCCGAGCCGCCGCTGGCGAAGGCGTCGTCGAGCCAGAAGCCGTGCTTCTCCGAGATCGTGTTGGCGGTGTCGGAGAAGGTCGCAGTGCCCTTGTCGGCGGCAACGACGAAATACGGATCGTCCTGGTCGCGTCTGATGACGCCGGCCGGCGGGATGACACCATCGAGACCGATATTGTCGGTGATCGACAGCAGGCTGGAGACGAAATTCTTGTAGGCCGAGGTGCCTGCCTCGAAGATCGCGTCGCGACCGGCGCTCATCGGCAGCTTCTTCGGATAGAAGCCGCCCTTGGCGCCGACCGGCACGATGACGGCATTCTTGACCTGCTGTGCCTTGACCAGGCCGAGAACCTCGGTGCGGTAGTCCTGGGCGCGGTCGGACCAGCGCAGGCCACCGCGCGCCACCGGGCCGAAGCGCAGATGCAGGCCTTCGACCTCGGAACCGTAGACGAAGATCTCCCGCCACGGCCGCGGCGCCGGCAAGCCCTCGACCGCGTGCGAGTCCAGCTTGATCGCCAGCGACTGGCCCTTTTCTTTCGTATCGGCAACGAAATGATTGGTACGCAGCGAGGCTTCGATCAGATTGAGATAGCGCCGGAAGATCGTGTCGTCGTCGATGTTGGGAACGTCTTCCAGCGCATCCTTGATCTTGGCCTTGAGATGCTTTGCCGCCACCACACCTTCGGTCTCGGCTGTGGGGCCAAGCCTGGCGACGAACAGCGCATGCAGGCCACGCGCGATGTCGGGATAGCGGTTGAGCGCGGCGGCGATGAAATCCTGGCTTTGCGGAATGCCCACCTGCTGCAGATAGCGGCCATAGGCGCGCAGGATGGTGATCTCGTCGGACCACAGGCCGGCAGTCTGGGCCAGGCCATTGTAGCCGTCATTGTCGATGTCGCCGCGCCAGACGGAGAGGAAAGCGTCCTCGAACAGCGCGCCGCCATCGGTCAGGTCGATCGGCTTGCCGTAGCTGTTCTCAAGCTCCATGTCGTGGATGAAAACCATGCCGGACTGGTCGTCGCCGACCTCGAAAGTGCGTTCGCTGATGACGCGGAAGCCGATGTTTTCGAGCACCGGCACCCGCCGCGACAGCGCCACCGGACTGCCATGGTGATAGATCTTCAGCGCCGCCTGGTGCGGCTTCTGCTCGGCATGGCGATAATAGTCGATGGCGATCGGATTGCCGGCGCTGATCATGGCAATGCGCCCGGCGTCGGTCAGCGCCACCGCCGCGCTGAACGAATCGCGGTAGCTTTCAGGCAGCCGCGCGGCGATCGCCTTCAAAGCCTGGTCGCCGCCACTGGCCTCGGCCGCATCGGAAAGGGCGTCCTCCCAGGTGCGCACGATCTCGCGGATCGCCGCCTCTATCGTCGCTTGCTCGACCTTCGGCGTCTTGCCGCCTGAGCGGCCGATGATGAAGTGCACGCGCGCCAGCCCGCCCTCGGGGAAGGCCGGGTAATAGGCCGACAGCCGGCCTTCGAACACGGTCTTCAGATAGGAGCCGATCTTCTCGCGCACCACGCTGTCGTAACGGTCGCGCGGCACGAAGACGAGGATCGAGACGAAACGGTCGAACTGGTCGGCGCGCACCAGCGCCCGCACGCGCGGCCGCTCGACCAGGCCAAGAATGGCGGCGGCGTGCTTCCTCAGGATCGGCACCGGCACCTGGAACAGCTCGTCGCGCGGATAGCTTTCCAGCACGTTGATCAGCGCCTTGCCGGAGTGATCGTGCCGGTCGAAGCCGGACTTGGCGATGATGGTTTCGGCCTTGGACCTGAGATAGGGGATCTTCATCACCGAGCGCGTGTAGGCGGTCGAGGTGAACAGGCCGACGATGCGCAATTCGCCCGCGAGCATCCCCTTGGCGGTGTAGGTCTTGACGCCGATATAGTCGAGATAGATGCGGCGGTGCACGGAAGACTTGGCATTGGCCTTGGTGACGATCAGCGGCTCCGGCCCATGCAGGAAAGCGCGGATCTCCGGCGTCGTCGTCACCGCTTCGGTGCCGCGCCTGAGCACCAGCACGTCGGGATCGGACAGGATGCCGAGGCCAGGCTTTTCAGCGCGCTCCAGCGTGCCGCTTTCCTCGCCGCCGGTGTATTTGAACTCGCGCATGCCAAGGAAGGTGAAATTGTCGTCGCGCAGCCACTCCAGGAAGGCGAGGGCCTCGGCAACGCTCTTCTTGTCGAGCGGCACGGCCGTATAGCGGAATTCCGAGATCGCCTGGTCGAGGCGGGCCAGCATCGGCCTCCAGTCGTGGACGGCGGCATGAACCTGGCCGAGGATCTTGCGCAGTCGCTCGCTCAATCCGCTCGCCTGCTCGGATGTCAGCCGCGGGATGTGGACATGGATGACGCTCAGCCGGTCGTGGCTGCCATCGTCCTTGGCGAAATTGCCGTCGCCGAGGATTTCTTCCACGCCGCCCTTGCCATGGCGAACGACGATAACCGGATGGGTGACCAGGGTCGGTTCGCCTGATGTCTCGGTGATCTCGCCGAGGATGGAATCGAACAGGAACGGCATGTTGTCGTTGACGACCGTGACAACCGTCATCGGGCGCCCGTCTCGCACAACGCCCGAATCGGCATCGACGGCGACGACGCACTCGCCTTTCCTGTGGCCGGCGACTGCCTGGCCGGCGAGATCGGCGGCACGTTCCAGGTCGGCCACATCGTAGGGAGCAATGTCTTCCGCTGGCGCGCGGGCGAGCAGATAGTCCGCAAGCCTGGCTGGCCTTTCCTCCGCTTTAATCGCTGCCGTGGCTTTTTTCTTCGGCTTGCTCGCGGATTTCACGCTGGCCATGACGCACTTCCCTCCCGTCAATGCTTTTACGACTATGGTAGCAGATGACCGCTGTTTGGCGACAAAGGTTTGACGGCTTGCAAAGAAATATCGGAATTCGGCAACAAGCATCGCCCAACGAGGAGAAATGATCCATGACCGGCAAAATCAGCGCGCTCGACCTTGGCCAGGGAGAGCTGAGCGAGGCGACGAAAACCTATTTCGACAAATGCGAGGAGAAGCTCGGCCTCGTCCCCAACGTGCTCAAGGCCTATGCCTTCGACGACAGGAAGCTGCGCGCCTTCACCGACATGTACAATGATTTGATGCTGGGTGAGTCCGGCCTTTCGAAGCTGGAGCGCGAGATGATCGCGGTCGCCGTCTCCTCGATCAACCATTGCTATTATTGCCTGACCGCACACGGCGCGGCGGTGCGCCAGCTCTCAGGCGACCCGGCGCTCGGCGAAATGATGGTGATGAATTTCCGTGCCGCCGACCTTTCGCCCAGGCAGACGGCAATGCTCGAATTCGCCGTCAAACTGACGCAAGAGCCGGCCAAGATCGTCGAGGCCGATCGGGCCGCGCTGCGTCAGGCCGGCTTCACCGATCGCGACATCTGGGACATCGCCTCGACCGCTGCCTTCTTCAACATGTCGAACCGCGTGGCCGTGGCAATCGACATGCGCCCGAACGACGAATACCACGCCATGGCACGGTGAATTTGCTTCCTTCTCCCCGTTTACGGGGAAAAGATGCCGGCAGGCAGATGAGGGGCGGCACCAACGTGTGTGAATCGAGGGCCAACTTTGCGCTGCCCCTCACCCGACCCTTCGGGCCACCCTCTCCCCGTAAACGGGGCGAGGGGAAGATCAGCGAGCAGCGATCGCCGCCGCGGCGCCGGCCATGGTCGTCGCGCTGACGCGGTTGGCGATCTTCATGGCGCGCTTGCTCTTCAGCAGTTTGCGCGCCTGTGATGCAGCGAGCACCCAGGCGAGATCGATGGCGACCAGCACCACGGCCATGGTCGCCGTCAGCTCGACCCAGCCGACGATGC
>NZ_RZQL01000245.1 GCF_003997935.1 Mesorhizobium sp. M7A.F.Ca.US.006.01.1.1 | reverse complement strand
CTCTTGCCCGGAGCACTTAGCCGGGCCGAAGGAGTGGACCGCGGCAAAGGCAAGGTGGCTCTGTCGCCGCCCCCACAAGGCGTAAAGTTTCGCTGGTTCACCTTGCAGCCGGAAAGGCTCACAGAAAACACTGATTACGATTTGACGGAGTACTCGAAGGTCTTCGACATGATCGGTGGCAGCGACACGCGTCCGGATACGTCCCGGCATCCCTCGATGCATCTGACGCAGACAATTGATTTCATCATACTTCTGCGGGGGCAAGTCCGGTTGCTGCTCGACGACGATGAACGCGTCATCTACCCAGGCGACGTCGTCGTCCAGCGTGGCACCAACCACGCCTGGGTCTGCGAGAGCGAAGAACCGGCGCTTCTGATCGCGGTACTGATCGACAAGGTATTTGCCGACTAGGTAGCAGACGACATTACTCAGTTTGGATCGCGCCGACAGAGCCTCGTGCTCTTTCGAACTGCACGGGCCGGTCGGGATCACAGACACACGGCCCTTGTAGGGGGGCAGCCATCCGGCGGCCGCGAGGCGCAATGTGGCCGAGAATGCGGCGCCGATATTTTTTGTCGCAAGGATTGGCAATAATATTATTGACATTAAAGGAGCGACACGTTTTTATCATCGGCAGTGAGCAGTGGGTATCTTTCATGACAACCATCGATCGCGTTCGAGCTAAGCATGTGTGCATGCCCTTTGGACTGCGAACGGGAATCGCCCGCCGCCAAATGACCGAGCGCGATCACGGCCTTTTAAGCCTCACGCGGCGGAAGCTTGGCGCCCACCGACTGTTGCAGACCGGCTTTGTTGTGGCTGGCCTCGAGCTTTATAATGGCTGATTTCGATCGGCTTCATCCTTCCGACTGCGGTCGCGATCAGCCAGCGACAGCAGACCATGACCTACTATCAGCGGCTGCAATGGGAGAGAGCTATGAAATTTTCGCGTAAGACACTTTGGACATCTTGCATCGCAGCCCTTGGCGCCTTGGCAAGCAGCTATGCAGGTGCGGAAGACCTCAAGATCGCTAATTTGTCGGCGCTTGTCGGCGATCCCTATTTCATCTCGATGAAATGCGGTGCGGAAGCTGCCGCCAAAGAACTGGGCGTGAACTTGCTCTGGAATGGTTCGACCGGCCCTGGCATCGCCGAACAGGTAAAGGTCATGGATGCCCTCAAGCTTCAAAATCCCGACGGGTGGATGCTGACGTCGTTCTCGTCAACGGCCTTGATCCAGCCCATCAAGGAACTGATGGCCGCCGGAAAGCCGGTCGTGCTCGCCGACGGAACCCTGGACGAGGAGATCATGCTGGAGGGCTTCCACAGCGACAACAGCGGAGCTGCAGAACAGATAGCCAAATTTGTGTCCGAGCACGTCAAGGGCAAGGCCAAAATCGGTGTGGTGGCGTCTTTCCCCGGCAATCCGGTCGATCAGGCGCGCTATGAGGACCTTCCCAAAACTCTCGCGAAACTGGCGCCGAATGTCGAGGTCCTTCCCTTCGAGTACGGCAAGGTTGACAGCAGCCTTTCGGCCAAGATCGCGGCAGGCCTGATCCTGGCTCACCCAGATCTGACGGTGCTTTATGCCACCAACGGAGCTCAGGCGCAGGGCGTCATCTCGGCCGTGCGCTCTGCCAATGCTCAGGACCGCATCATGGTCGTAGCGTATGACGCGACGCCCGATGAAGTCGAGGGGCTGCGGGCTGGCAGGATACAGGCCCTGATCGCGCAGTCACCCTACCTGATCGGTAAATTGTCGATGAAGGCAGTCGTTGACTATTTGCGGGCTAACCCCGGCGGCGCGGCCGTCAAGCCGAAAAATCCAGTCTACTCGATGACGCCGATCATGATGCTGACCAAGGACAACATCGATACCGAAGAGGCTAAGCCGTTCCCGTATCTCTCGGCTTGCGCCAAGTAAGCATGCCGCAGGTGCTTGCCGCGCTACGGCGTTTGCAACACCGCGGAGCATTGGGTCCGTCCTTCCGCTGCATATGATGGCGAGGAGCGGCAGGGGTCAAAGCCGGCACCGTTCCTTATCGGATGGTGCCGGCCAGGACGCTTCTAAACTCTATCCAAAGTAGCTGACCACTTGGCAACCGCACCACTCAAAGGCCAATCGACGAAGTTTCTTGTGCGCATGCTCGGAGAGCGCATTCCCGAAACGAAGAGCGTACGGCCAATTCCGTACGCTCCTCGATACCAAACAAATGCGTGCCGGCCGCGAGACAGGGTTGGCGACCGACGATCAAGGTTTTCAGTTCTTACAAGGAAAAGATCATGACCATTGCCATCCGCAAGCCCGCCCTTGGTGCGGCCGGCACGCTGTTTCTTGCAAAGCCACACAAGATGCTGATCGACGGAAAATGGGTCGATGCCCGTAGCGGCAAGACTTTGCCGGTGGAAGATCCTGCTACCCAGGAGATCGTCACGCATGTTCCCGCGGCCGAGAAGGCCGATGTCGATCGGGCAGTCGAGGCGGCGCGTCGCGCCTTCGAATCTGGTCCATGGTCGCGCCTGTCGCCGGCCGAACGATCCAAGATGGTCTGGCGTCTGGGCGACCTTCTCGAACAGCACGCCGACGAATTCGCCGAGATCGAGTCGCTGGACGCCGGAAAGCCTGTCGGCAATGCCCGGAACCAGGATGTCGAGGGCGCGATCGGCCTGTTCCGATATATGGCGGGCTGGCCACAGCGGCTTGCGGGTGAAACCGTGCCGGTTTCCAGCACCGGCGATTGGCATGCCTACACGCTACGTGAACCGGTGGGCGTCGTCGGTCAGATCATTCCGTGGAATTTTCCGCTGCTGATGCTGTCCTGGAAGGTAGCCCCGGCTCTTGCGGCCGGGTGTACCATCGTTCTGAAGCCGGCAGAGCAGACACCGCTTTCGGCCCTTCGTTTCGGCGAACTCGTCGCCGAGGCCGGCATTCCGGACGGAGTCGTAAATATCCTTACCGGATATGGCGAAGCGGCCGGAGCGGCCCTGGCCGCGCATCCCGATGTCGACAAGATCGCGTTCACAGGATCGACCGAGGTCGGCAAGCTTATCGTCCGGGCAGCGGCCGGAAACTTGAAGCGGGTGTCGCTTGAACTCGGCGGCAAGTCACCTGCAATCGTATTCCCCGATGCCGACCTGGACCACGCCATCGCCGGTACTGCGGATGCGATTTTCTACAATCAAGGCCAGTGCTGTACTGCGGGCTCGCGCCTCTTCGCCCACAAGTCGATTTACGACCGCGTTGTCGAGGGTGTGGCCGCGCAAGCCGGCAAGCTCAAGATTGGTCATGGGCTTGATCCGTCGGTCAACCTTGGTCCGCTCGTGTCGAAGGACCAGCATGATCGGGTCAGCGGCTTCCTTCAGTCTGGTCGTGCAGAGGGTGCCGAGGTGGTGACAGGCGGCAACGCTATCGGCGACAAGGGCTATTTCTTCGAGCCTACCGTCTTGGCGCAGACCAGCCGCACGATGCGCGTTGTGCGCGAAGAAATTTTCGGCCCGGTTGTCTGCGTCCAGTCCTTCGACGATGATGATCTGGACGCGGTCGCTAAGTTCGCCAACGATACCGAATATGGCTTGCTGGCCAGCGTCTGGACGAGAAACTTGAAGGTCGCTCACATGATGGCCCGCAAAATCAAGGCCGGCATGATCTGTATCAATGCCCATAATTATGGCGATGCGGCCTGGCCGTTCGGCGGCTACAAGCAATCTGGGTGGGGTCGCGAGATGGGTAAGGAAGTTATGGAGCACTACACGGAAACCAAGTCAGTCGCGGCTCGCCTTTAAGTAACCCAACCGATCCGGATCGCCGGCTAAACTTTGTGGTTTCATCACGGCGCTGACTGCGCTCAGGATTGGCACGGCAACAACACAACCCGCGCCGAGGCTGGACTTCGGTGCGGGTGACCGCTGGGCGATTTAACAGCAAGTGGCATAAAACGCAGGAGACATAAAATGGCGCCTCGCAGTGTCCTTGTCACAGGTGCAAGCGGCTTGATTGGTTTCGACCTGGTGCGCCGGCTCCACGCAGAGGGACATAAGGTTGTAGCGGTCGACCGGTCGGTCGCGGAGTTCCGCTCCGTGACCGAAACGGCCTTCGAAGTTGAGATCGGCGACGTGCACAAGTTGCACGAACTCGCTGCGCGCTTCGATGTCGATGCGATTGTGCACTGCGGCGGTGTTTCCGGACCAATGGTAGGGAAAAACAATCCGGCCATGGTGTTTAATGTCAATGTTGGCGGGACCGTCGATGTCGCGGAAGTAGCTCGACAGTTGGCAGTCCATCGTGGGTCCTGCCGACTCGTATATTGCTCATCCCTGATGGTCTATGGCGATCAGCCCCAGGATGGCATTGACGAAAGTCATAGGCTCTTGACGCGCAACTGCTACGCGTCAAGCAAGGTTGCCGCAGAAGCGGTGGTTCTGGCATATGCAGAAGAACACAACGTCGATGCCGCTATCCTGCGAATTGCGAGCGTATATGGGCCCCGACGTCGAACCAGTTGCACCCTTCGCGATATGATCGAGGATGCGCTTGCCGGACGGCACACGCATTTGCCGTTCGGAGAGGACTCCCGCCGCCAGTGGGTCCACGTCGATGATGTAGTCGCTGGCATTATCGCAGCACTTAACGCTCCCGCTCTAAAGCGACGCGTCTACAATATCAGCGCCGGCGTGAAGCCCCAGGTAGGCGAGGCGGCCTCTCTAATTCGCGAGTTTATTCCGGGAGCCGATATCAAATTTAGCGGGCACGGTGATGTCGGATATACGAGCGTTGGGCTCCTAAGCATCGATGCCGCACATGAAGATCTCGGTTATGTGCCCGAGGTTTCGCTTCGCGTTGGCATCAAGACGCTCGTCGATGCCATGCGCCACTAGGAATACCAGTGATCGAGGCAGGTTTCCGGGACTTGAGCCGAAGACGCATGATGCGATGCGCCCTCCGGTCGGGCTTCAGTCCCGGGCGCCCGCGTGTCGGCGGAATTGGATTTGACGCGCCCGCGGTGCCAATTCATCAGATCATCCCCTAGCGAGAGAAGCGAACATGCCCGGACGCCTTGAAGGAAAAACCGCACTCGTCACTGGTGGAGCACGAGGCATCGGCGAGGCTATCGCCCGCGCGTTTGTGCGCGAAGGCGCCGCAGTGGCCGTTCTGGATCGCGATTTGCTCAATGCGAAGGTTGCATCCGATAGGCTCGCCGCAGGCGGTGGAACTGTGATGGCTGTCGCTGCCGATGTCAGCGATGAGGCAGACGTAAGCAACGCTATCGAGATGGTGAAGCGCTCGCTCGGTCGCATCGATATTCTGGTCAACAATGCCGGGATCAGCACGACAGCTCCAGTCACCGAAATGTCCACTTCCATGTGGGACGAGATGATGGCGGTCAATCTACGCAGCGTCTTCCTCTGCACCCGCGCGGTTCTTCCCGGCATGATTGAACGAAAGTTCGGGCGGATTATATCGATATCGTCGCAACTGGCTCAAAAGGGTGCGGCCGAAATGGCGCACTACGCAGCGGCTAAGGCGGGCATTATCGGCTTCACGCGTTCCCTTGCCTATGAGGTGGCTAAGGACGGCGTTACCGTGAATGCAATTTGTCCTGGCCCGATCGACACCGAGCTGGCCCGCGGTGTGCCCGAGGCCCGGCGCTTGCGCAAGATCGCCAGCTTACCCATAGGTCGCGTTGGCACCGTGGAGGAGATTGCCCCCACCGCTGTCATGCTCGCCTCAGATGAAGGGGCCTATTATATCGGAGCGACCCTCAATCCAAATGGCGGCGACGTGATGGTGTGAGGAGGCGAAGTCGGTGCTCTGCGTTGGATGCCTATCGGCTGGCGTTCCCGCCGGAGCCGCGCCTTTGCCCACTTTTCCGCCGGCCTGGTATAGTAACCCCCCGCCTATGGTTGACCTTTCGGGTGTTGCGTGTCGAGCTGGCGGGTATGCGGACAAAATATCATAAGAAAAGAAGACTGGGCCGTTTCGGATGCCGGCATCGCCGTGTCGATCCCCGGCAAGCGCCGGACATCGGATGAGGGGAGGGCAGCTATGAAGACGATTCTCTGCTATGGCGACAGCCTGACCTGGGGCTATAACGCGGAAACGCGAGAGCGGCACGCCTTCGAGGACCGTTGGCCGAGCGTGCTTGCCAAAAGCCTCGGGCCTGATGTCACGGTTATCGCAGAAGGGCTTGCTGGCCGCACGACCGCCTATGACGACCATGTTGCGGATTGCGACCGCAACGGCGCGCGCATTTTACCAACGATCCTGCACAGCCACGATCCGATCGACCTCGTCATCCTGTTCCTAGGCGCCAATGATATGAAGCCGACCGTTTGCGGCACCCCCTTTGGCGCGGTGCGGGGCATGGAGCGGTTGGTGGAGCTGGTGCGCCACCACGCCTGGGCTTTTGATGCCAAGGAAGGGCCGGAGGTGCTGATAATCGCTCCGCCGCTGATCCGCGAGACCGCGAACAAAGCCGTTGCAGCCGTGTTTGCCGGCGGTATAGAAAAATCGGCGATGCTGGCGACGCTATTTGCCGATATAGCGGACGAACGTGGCTGCGGCTTCTTCGATGCGAGTTCTGTGTCGCAGACGACGCCACTCGACGGCGTGCATCTTGATACGAAGAACACGCGAGCGATCGGCAAGGCCATTGAACCAGTCGTGCGCAAGATGCTGGGCATCTAAAACTATCCCCGAAAAAGTGGGAAGCAGTTCATGGGAATCGCGCGACCTATCAGAGGTAGCGTGCCCTCCGACCGAACGTACCGTCCAAGTGGAATGCCTTTGGTATCCGCATAAACCTTCGGACACGGCGCGACAGCTAGAGCATTTAAGATCGCCGGTCAGGCTTGCCGGGTGACGGACGCTGCGGCCAAGACATTACGGCCATGACGACGAGCATGACTGTCGGTCCTGCCATGACCGCGGTCAGGACCATGCCTAGTTCGCTATCCGTGGCGGTTCCTGTGACCGCGGGCAGCGTCGCGTTGCGATTTCGCTCTTTGCACAGCTTGCTATCCGTCTTCGTCGCCTGAGGCGGCGGGCATGATAGCGGTTCGCTATGATCCCTGACTCGCGCCGCCAGTCGTTGCTCGGCGTAAAAAATCAAAAAATTTGGGATCGGAGGCCCAGGCGATGTTGACGCGGATGCCTGCCTTGGTCGGGCGACGTTCCGGTGAAAACACGGTGCCCGGTGCGATGAAAATCCCCTCGCGAGCGCCTTCCCGGGCCAGTGCGATGTCATCGACATGGTCGGGCAGCTCCAGGTAGACGTAGTACCCACCCGTTGGCTCGGCAAAAAGCTTCATGCCTGTCTTCTGAAGACGGGGAACAACCGTTTCGGTCGCCTGGCGCACGCGCTGCCCGAGGCGCTTCAGGTGCCGCCGGTAATGGCCCTCGCTGATCAGCCCGTGGATCAACCGCTCGATATGTCCCGAGCTGTTGACGGTCGTCAGCATCTTCAACTCGGCGAGCGAGGCGATCAAATCGGGGCGCGCCGCGATATAGCCGCAGCGCAGGCTGGCCGAGAGCGTCTTGGCGAAGGTGCGCACGCAGATGACGTTCTGCAACTGGTCGAGCGCCGCCAGTCCGACGCCGCGCACCGTTGGCAAGTCGATGAACGGATCGTCCTCGACCACCAGCATGTCGCACCGCGCCGCGATCGTCAGGATCGAATGCGCTGTCGGAAGGTTGGTCGAGCTGCCGGTTGGATTGTGCGCCAGCGATTGCGTGAAAAAGAGTTTTGGACGCTCGCGCTCGGCCTTGCCGGCCAGGTCCTCCGGATCCGGACCGGTCGGGGTCCTTGTGACGCCCACCATGCGGATTTGAGCCAGCTTCAGCTTGGCAAACAGCGGATAGTAGCCGGGATCGTCGACCAGCACGGTATCGCCGGCAACCAGGAAGCGACGGATGATCAGGTCCAGGGCATGGTTGGCGCCGAACGTCAGCAGGATCTGCTCGGGCGTCGCCTGCACTTCGCGTTCCATCAGGTCGAAGGCCAGCCGCTCACGCAGCGCCGGTAGCCCCATCGCCGAACCGTATCCGTCGCTGCTGGACCGCTGATTCCTGCCCAGCAGCCCGAGATGACGCCGCACCTCGGACTCTTCCATCCACGATGCCGGCGGGCGCCCGTCGCCGACGCGGATGGAAAAGCTTTCCTCCAGCTGCGCGCTGAGCAGCGAGGCGATGTCGACGGCCTCGGCGACATGCAGCGGACGCTCGCTCGGCTTCTGCCGTCGGCGTTCCGCGACCGTGAAGCCCGCACCTGGTCGCGACAGCGCAATTCCGGCCGAGACCAGACGGTCATAAGCATCGACAATAGTGTTTTTGGAGACATCGAACTGCTCGGCCGCCTTGCGTATCGATGGAAGTTTGGCGCCGGCGACAAGCGAGCCTGTCTCGATGCGCCTTCTGATCTCGCTGGCCACGGCTTCGGCGCGCGTCATCCTCGATCCCTTGCGACAGCGTCCCAAAAATGCACTGGTACAGTGACCGGCTGTTTCTCAAAAACTGTACCTTGTCTGATGGTATCAGTTCGACGATAGCTGGCTCAACAAGAAAATGGCATTCGCAGGGAGGCGATGTTGATGGGGGCAGTCCAGGACGGTGTCGAACCCCGGCTGAATTCCCGCATCGAGAAATTCCGTGACCTGTCGCCGGCCGATCGCCTGGCGACGGTAGGCGGTATTGCAGGTCTTTCCCAAGCCGACCGCGATGCCTTGCGTGGGGGAGGGGCGCTTGCCCTCAATGTTGCCGATGGCATGATCGAGAATGTGATCGGCACATTTGAAATCCCGCTTGGCGTCGCCAGCAATTTTACAATCAATGGCCGCGACTATCTTATCCCGATGGCGGTGGAAGAGCCCTCCGTGGTTGCCGCCGCATCGTACATGGCGCGCATCGCCCGCGGCTGTGGCGGCTTCGAGACGTCCAGCACAGCACCGATCATGCGGGCGCAGGTACAGGTTCTCGGCCTGTCCGATCCGCACGGGGCCCGCGCGCGGCTGCTGTCGGGCCGCGACGAGATCGTCGCCGCTGCCAATGAAAAAGACTGGGTCCTGAACCGGCTCGGCGGCGGCTGCCGCGACATCGAGGTGCAGGTCTTCGAAGACACGGCCGTCGGGCCGATGGTGGTGCTGCATCTTCTCGTCGATGTCCGCGACGCGATGGGCGCCAACACGGTCAACACCATGGCCGAAACGGTGGCGCCGCTGATCGAGCGCATGTCGGGCGGCACTGTCAGGCTGCGCATCCTCTCCAATCTTGCCGACCTCAGGCTGGCGCGCGCGCGGGTGCGTTTGACGCCGGAGGCATTGGCGACCAAGGAATTTACCGGCGAGCGCATGGCCGCCGGCATTGTCGAAGCCTGTGCGCTTGCGATCGTCGATCCGTACAGGGCCGCCACCCACAACAAGGGCATCATGAACGGCATCGACCCGGTCGTCGTCGCCACCGGCAATGACTGGCGCGCGATCGAAGCCGGCGCGCATGCCTGGGCGGCGCGCAGCGGCCGCTACACATCCTTGAGCCGTTGGGAGATCGACACCGCCGGCGCCCTCGTCGGCACGCTGGAAATGCCGATGGCACTCGGCCTCGTCGGCGGCGCCACCAAGACGCATCCGGCGGCGCGCGCCGCACTGAAATTGCTCGGCGTGAGCACCGCGCAGGAGCTTGCCGAGGTCGCGGTCGCAGTCGGTCTTGCGCAGAACATGGCGGCACTCAGGGCGCTCGCCACCGAAGGCATCCAGCGCGGCCATATGGCGCTGCATGCGCGCAACATCGCGATCCTGGCAGGGGCGGTGGGCGGGGACATCGAGAAAGTCGCGAGCGAACTTGCGGTCAATCACGACGTCCGCGTCGATCGCGCCAAGGAAATTCTCGCAAGACTCAGCAAAGAGAAGGCCTGAGCGGTGGGCCAGGAGACCGCAAACGCCAATCCGGCACGGCTTCAGAACCTGCTGAAAAGCCAGGAAGGCATCGTCCTCGCGTTGGCGGTTCTGGCCTTCGTGCTGTTCTCTTTCTTGCTGCCGTCCTTCTTCAGCGCCGGCAACATTCTGACCCTGGTCCGGAGCGTCTCGATCCTCGGCATCCTGGCGCTCGGCATGGCGCTGGTCGTCATCGCCAGGGGCATCGACGTGTCGATGATCGCGACGATGGTCGTTTCGGTTTCATGGGCGTTCGTGATCGCACGCTCGGGCTATTCGCTGGAATTTTCCCTGCTGGTCGGCGCCCTGTTCGCGGTCGGTGCCGGCGTGCTGATC
>NZ_RZQL01000244.1 GCF_003997935.1 Mesorhizobium sp. M7A.F.Ca.US.006.01.1.1 | reverse complement strand
TCGGCGGGCGCCTGCTCGGTCTGCTGCTGCTGGTCGCGCTTCTTCCTGCGCGGCTGCTGTTCTTCGGCGGGTGCTGTTTGTTCGGCCGGCGCCTGCTCGGTCTGCTGCTGCTGGTCGCGCTTCTTCCTGCGCGGCTGCTGTTCCTCGGCGGGTGCTGCCTGTTCGGCCGGCGCCTGCTCGGCCTGCTGCTGCTGGTCGCGCTTCTTCCTGCGTGGCTGCTGCTCCTCGGCGGGCTGCTCGCTCTGGGCAGGCGCGGCCTGCTGTTCAGGCTCGGCCTTCTTGCGCTCGCGCTTCTGTTCGGGTTCCGCCTGCTGCTTTTGCGCGCAGGCTTCGGCCGATTCGCCTTCGGCGCATGCTGCTTGCGCCAGGATGAATGGGGCTGCCGTGCGCTGGGCAAGGCCGGACGCGACACTTCCCTGAAGCGGGAACGCGCCCAACGGCGCGGATGCCATCAACAGGCCAAGTGCGGTGCCTGCCAGAATCCGTGGTTGGCGTTTCATCGAAATTCTCCTTGTGGGGTCCCATCCTTGCCGAAACCGATCTTGTGCCGATTGGTTCCAGTCTCGCACGGATAGAGGCCGTACGGGGCGATTGACCGACCTTTTGAAGGCAACTTCATGTCTTTCACCTGGCGATAGCCGCAATTGCGACCATTGCCGCGCTTGACCTTGCCCGCGGCCGGGGCCACATCCGGGAAATGGAAACGCCATTCTGGAAAACCAAGGCGCTGGAGGCGATGAGCCCGGCCGAGTGGGAATCGCTGTGCGATGGCTGCGGTAAATGCTGCCTGTCAAAGCTTGAGGACGAGGACACCGGCGAGATCTACTGGACCAGCGTCGGCTGCCGGCTGTTCGACGCCGAGACCTGCCGCTGTTCGGACTACGCCAACCGGCTGGCGCGCGTTCCCGACTGCGTCGGGCTGACGCCGCAGAATGTGCGAACCATCAGCTGGCTGCCCAGTACCTGTGCCTATCGGCTGGTGGCCGAGGGCCGCGACCTCTACTGGTGGCATCGGCTGGTGTCTGGCAGCGCCGAGACCGTGCATGAAGCCGGCATCTCGATGCGCGGCCGGGTCAAGGCGAGCGAAACCGATCTTGCCGAGCCGGAAGACTATTTTGACTATGTGCTGGACGAGGAGCCGTAGCACCGGCGGCGGTGAGCCTCCCGTTCGAAGGCATTCGGCCAATCAGCGGGGTCGGAACCGGGGGGCTGAGTCAGGCGTTCTGGCCTTCACCAAGGGCTGGGGACGATGGCGAATGGCCGGAACTTTCCTTTTTCCCGCCATATGAACCGGAGATGAACGGCAGGTTCGTAAAGAGTTCAGACAGGCAAGCGCATTCTCCCCCCATCGGTTCACGAGGACGGGCGAAGGCCCGCAAAAAGGAGAGAAGACGATGTTCAACACGATCAAGACGGCAGCCCTTTCGGCCCTGGTCGGTCTCGGCACGCTGACAGCCATCCCGGCTCACGCCGACAGCCTCTATCTCGGCTTCGGCAACAACAACGACCCGCGTTTCGGCGTCTATACCGGTGACGATGGTTATCGTCATCGCCGTGACGAGCGCCGTGGCGACTGGCGCCGTGGCTGCTCGCCGGACCGCGCCCTCGACAAGGCCGAACGCATGGGCCTGCACCGTGTCCGGATCGTCGACGTCAACCGTCGCACGGTGAAGGTGATGGGCCGCCAGGACGGCGACCGCGTCGTCGTCGTGTTCGCCAATGAGCGCGGCTGCCCGGTCATCTATCGCTAAGCTCGGGTTTGGCCGGATCTTAGAGGTTGATCCTCTGCGAGGATCAGCCTGGAGACACGACCTTCTGTGAAGGTCGGTCTGGCGGCATAATCTTCTACGAAGATCAGCCGGGACTAGTGGAGCCCCTTTCCGTTGAAGGGTGTGGCTCGAAAAAACCCCGCGGGAGCAATCCCGCGGGTTTTTCATGCGCGCTATTGGCCCGATGATTGCCGTGGCAAGGCTCAGCCACGGATCGTCAGAGCCGCTTACTTCAGTTCGAAGGTGACGGTGACCTGCACATTGTAGGAATTCTCGCCGGCCTGCACTGGAGCCGCAGCACCGGCCGCGTCGAAGGCCTTGGCGTTGATCGGCATTGGCGCCGGCGCGATGTTCTGATCGGTGATCTCGAGCACCCGGCCGAGGCTGACGCCTGCGGCCTCGGCCAGGGTCTTGGCCTTGGCCATGGCGTTGGCGACCGCCTTCTTGCGCGCCTCGGTGACCGTGGCTGCCGGGTTGTCATTGGTGAAGGCGATGCCGCCGCCCTGGTTGACGCCGAGGGACACCGCCTTGTCGAGGATCTCGCCGGTCTTGTCGACATCGCGCACCCGCACCGAAAGCGTGTTGGTCACCTGATAGGCGACGAGTTCGGCTTCCTGGCTGCCGTCCGGCTTGTTGGTGTAGTTGTAGCGCGGGTTGATCTGGATGCCGGCGGTCTGCAGATCGCGGTCCTTGATGCCGGCGGACTTCATCGCCGCGATCACGGCGGCCATGGCGTCATTGTTGGCGTCGAGCGCTGCGCGCGCGGTCTTGGCTTCGCGCATGACGCTCAGCGTCAGGACCGCCAGATCGGGGGCTACGGTTGCTTCGCCTTCGCCCGACACGATGACGCGGGGCGGCGTCGGCAGATCGGTGGCTCCAGCCATCGCCGGAAAAGCGATTGCAGCGGCGAGCGCGAGAGGCAAAAGATGTCTGGTCATGAAAATCTCCTTGGTCTGCGATCAAGTCGCAGACGTCGCGTAGAGCGCGATTATGGGTTGATTTGGGCGATCTGGGGAAGCCCATCGGGAAAGCCTTGTGCCGCGATGCGAAAAACATTAATCCAGCCCGCGTGGGGCCTGTAGCTCAATGGTTAGAGCCGGCGGCTCATAACCGCTTGGTTGGGGGTTCGAGTCCCTCCGGGCCCACCATCCAGTCCACCCGATTTCCGGGGTTTCCATCCGTCTCAGAATAGCTCCGACATTTCCGTGGGTTAGCGCCCGGTAGTGGGCAACACTTGGCTGAGACGACGCAGGGAGCGCCCAAAACACCTGACTTTTGGTCGTCCGTCTCTGTCGGGCGAATTCCGTAGCCAAGTGTTTGCCAAAGTGATGGTCGGCTGATCAGCGAGATGCTGGCCGGATGGTTAGAAGCCGAGGAGTGAAGCCTGGTCAGCCCAGGCAAGGGGGAGGTCCGACAACCGGGACAGCCGGTGCGCCGTTAGTTCAACAGGTTGATCACCTGCAACGATGTTGGCCGCAATTTTCGGAGCGAGGAAAGCGAAGGGCAGGAGGCGGCTGACCTCGGATGTATCGGTGCCGTTGAGCATGGCAACCTCCGTGAGGCTGCGGTTGGCTCCGTCTGTCAGTTGGCCGAGGTACAAGTGGGCTCGACGGAGAAGGTCGATCAAAGCACCATCGGATTCTCGGCTGATTTTAGATCCGTCTGTAAGCAAGATCCGTGTTTCGACGCCGCGCCGCCTCATACCGATTGGACATTCGATGGAAGTTACATGGGCGCCATCGTTGGGTGGCAGAACCTGATCGAGAAGCAATTCCGATAGCGAGCGGCGGTCAAGTTCAATGGTCAATGCTCCCGGCTTGAGCGTGACCTTGCGAACGATCTTTTGGAGCAGAGATTGCTTCGCGTCCGCCGCGCCTGACGCCCAGCATGATCGCAAATCTTCGGCTCGCCGCATCGCCGACTGGATTTCGCCAGCGTCGGCCCATTGCCGAATCCAATCAGACAATTGGGCTTGATCGCTGAGAATCCGATTCAGGCGATGCTCAACAACTGATTCAAGTGCGGGTGCCGGAAGACGCCATCCTTCTGAGCCTTTCCTGCGCTCATCGACGAACTGCTTTGAGACATAGTATCGGTAGCGAACACCTTGCTTGTTGGCATGAACCGATCGCAATTTCTCGCCCGCTTCATCAAAGAACAGACCGGTGAGCAGATGAGGTTGCGTGACATTGGACTGGCTCCGCCGGCGCGGCGCCTGCGAGGCGAGGAGCGTTTGGGCCTCGTCGAACGTGGCCGCCGTGACGATTGGTTCGTGCTCACCATTGTAGACTTGATCCTTGTGCCTGATCTTGCCGATGTAAATCGGGTTCGAAAGAAGGTGGTAAAGGTTGCCGCGACCAAACGGCATGGTGACGGCAACGGATCCGTCGTTGCGTTGTCGCGTCCGTGTCGAAAGCCCATCAGCCGCGACCTCGTCGACAAGGTCCCGGACCGACTTCAGGGCGAGATAGCGAGCGAACAGGTGTCTGACTGTCTGCGCTTCGGTTTCGTCGATCACCAGCTTGCGGTACTCGACGCGGTAGCCCAAGGGCACCACGCCACCCATCCACATGCCTTTCCTCTTCGATGCAGCGATCTTGTCACGGATACGCTCGGCCGTGACCTCCCGCTCGAACTGGGCGAAGGACAAAAGCACGTTGAGAGTAAGCCTGCCCATTGAGGTCGTGGTGTTGAACTGCTGGGTCACCGACACGAAGGAAACGGAGCTGGCGTCGAAGATCTCGACGATCTTGGAAAAGTCCATCAGGGATCGGGTGAGGCGATCGATCTTGTAGACCACCACCACATCGACTTTTTTGTCCCGGATGTCTTGCAGGAGACGCTGCAGGGCAGGGCGTTCCATCGTGCCGCCCGATATGCCGCCATCGTCGTAGTGGTCTGGCACTAACTTCCAGCCAAGACCGACCTGCGATGCGACGAACGCGACGCACGCTTCTCGCTGGGCATCAAGCGAATTGAACTCCTGTTCCAATCCCTCTTCAGTCGATTTGCGAGTGTAGATGGCACAGTTGAGGCGAGGGGTCGTCGTCATAGCCCAAAGAACCTCGGGCCAGACCAATGGGCGCCGGTAATACGGCGGGCGACCGCCGACAGCGATCCGTACGTTCTGCCGTCAAGCACGAAGCCGTCGTCGACAACTTCGACAATGTGCATCCGACCATTCCACTCCCGCATAAGGCGGGAGCCAACTTTTGGCGGAAGAGATCGTGGCGGCGACGTCAATGGCTTATCCGATGACGCTGGCCGGACTGATAGAACTCCTTCCTGGCGATCCGGACCAGTATTGTTCGGTTGGGTGGCATTCACGTTGGTCCGACGCGCGTTGCCTGTCTCGAGTGTTTTCTTGACGGTCGAAGTCAAACCACCCAATCGTTTGGCCTGGAAATGCCAGGCGGCCGACCGTTCAAGCAACAAACGTTTGACCCCTTTGGGCGGCGGGCAGCCATAGGCCTTTGTCCAGGCTGCTGTGAGTTCATTGCGCGTGAGATCGCCGAGCGCGGCAATCTCACGATCCATGTCCTGTCGCTTAAGCATCGAGGTCAACTGACGGTCTTTGCCTCGACAATGCGGTATCGCCGTTGTCCGTCCTTGCCAGTTTCGCTGAGCAGTTCGTGGGTAAGCTTCTTCTTGACGGTACCGGAGAGGAAGCCGCGCACCGAGTGCGCCTGCCATCCCGTCGCATCCATCAAGACTTGGATGGTGACACCCTTTGCCGACTTCAGCTTCTTGAGGACGATGTCGGTTTTGGTAGGCGCTGCGGGCGCTTCGTCCTTTGCCTTCTTGACGATCACTGAGACGGTCACAGAGGACTTCTCGTGCGGCTTTCGGGTTGGGGTGCCGTTGTCGACGCTGGGCGCCGTCCCGCCTGCTTCGGTGTTGTCGGCCTTGGCGGTGGTGGTGTTAAGGATAGCCATGCAGTTCTCCATCAGTGAGAAGCCCGGACCATTCCGGCGCTTGTACTGACCGAAGCCCGCTGTCTCGGCGGGCCGGAGATTCTGCTCGGTCTTGATCCATTGTTTTTCTGCTGCGCTGGTAACACCAATGCTTCGTTGTCGTATGAAGTCCAGTTGAATATCGCTGCCTCGTGGGGTTGGACCACACCAATGGACCTGCCAGGACGTGTGAATGCTCCCAAGTCCATCTGGCGTTTGTAAAGTCAGGAAAGCGCGATGAATGACAGGCATCTGCAATGAACTGCATATGGAAATGGCATTGCCTACGCGGGCTTAATATCGGAGGAAGGGCAAATGGAAATCGCGGAAACCTCGCTTACTGCCGAAGATGATAAGGAGAATGGCGATCCAGGGTCTACGCTAAGGGCCAAGCCTCTCCGCATCGGAATCTCTACGCGCGCTCTTTTTGATCTGGAGGAGGAACATCGCGTATTCGAGAACTACGGCGTCAAGTCGTATGCGGCTATGCAACTCGAACGCGAGGACGTGATCCTCCGCAAGGGTGCTGGCTTTGAGGTAGTCGAGCGATTACTCGCGCTTAACGATCCTGGGGCTGCTCCGTATGTTGAAGTGATCCTTCTGTCCCAGAACTCGCCCGATCTCTCTCTCCGAGCGTTCAAGTCGATCGATCATTATGGGCTTATCGTCAAGACAGGCAGTTTTACTAGCGGGCGGTCGCTTGCTCCTTTTGTTCCTGCTTGGGGCATCGACCTATTTCTCTCAAACGCGGACACGGATGTAAAAGGGGCGGTGGACGGCGGAGCAGCGGCTGCGCGGCTAGGCTTGGCACCCAAGGATCGTGCCGAAACACCCCAGGGTGAGGTTCGGGTCGCGTTCGACGGCGACGCTGTAGTGTTTGGCCCCGAGTCCGACGCAATCTACAAAGAACAGGGCCTGGAGGCTTTCCTTGCGCATGAGACCGCGAACGCGAGCAATCCAATGGCGGGTGGCCCGTTTGGAAATTTTCTTCACAAGTTGTCGGCGTTGCGCCGAGTTTTCCTTAATGAGGGCAACGTGAGTAAGGTCCGCATCGCACTTGTCACTGCCCGGAACGCCCCTGCGCATGAGCGCGTAATTCGGACGCTGAGAGCGTGGGGAACACCGGCTGACGAGGCGCATTTCGTGGGCAGCCGTGAGAAAGCACCCATCTTGAAGGCGCTCGGGGCTCACATTTTCTTTGACGACCAAGAGAAGCACGTTTTAGGCGCGACGGCAGTGGTTCCTGCCGGCCATGTTCCCGGGCCTCACGATCCGGCTGCGCCGGTAATCCCGGCCGGCTGACTCTTCGGAATCAGATCTTGTTCGCTTTGACTGAGCGGCCGAACGTGACGGCATGCGATCTGGGCCTGGTGGAAGCCGAATGGCGGCTTTGCGCCTCAACTTGGCCGTTTAGGTTCGCTCCTGGACAGCGCCCGAAGCGGACGTTTGTCCATGCCAGACGGCACCTAAATTCTAACATCCCGCTGGCGCATCAACCTCGCCGGCATCGCCGCTCTCGCCGTTTCACTAACCACTCGCCACCCTTTACGACAGTGCCCTCAGCTATGTAGAAATCGGCAACGCCTTCGCGTCGCTGCGATGGCGGGAGATATCGTGAGCACGTGCGATGGAGCGTGCTCGATTAATCGACAGGCGTAACGGCCTGCCAATCGAGCTTCAGCTGTTGTAGCTGCTCAAAGGTGCGGTCTCGCATCCCATCGCCAGGTGGAGTTACATTGAGCATGCCAAGCACGCCTTGCGCCCGCGCGAGTAGCGGCTCCGCGCCTGCACTGCCCTGCTTGGCGCGCCAGTGTGAAACCGCCGCTTGCAGCTTGTCACGATAGTCGTAAGCCGGGCAGCCGCGAACTGCTGTCTGATCGAGCACGGTTGCGACGGTATTGTGAATTTCGGACAGTTCAGGAATGACCGCAAGCCGGCCTTCAGCGATGTACCGCATCGCTAATTCGGTTCGGCGATCCAGATGTTCGTTGCTCCGTTCTATTCGACCTATCGTCTCGCGAGAAACGCCGATCGCCGCGCCGAACTCTACCTGGGACATACCGCACTCTTTGCGCAATCGCGATGCTTCTGACCCATCCATATTGGAACCTCCACTTCCAACACCTGCGGATAAGCGTCAGAGTTCAATATTAAAAGGTCAAAATGACGCAAATCAGTCAGGTAGATTAGGGTTTTGCCGGGCAAGTGCCTTTTCAATAGCGTCGAGAAAGCCATCGGGAAACCGAAGTCCGCCCTCGCGCGCGCGGCCGAGATATCCGCGCAGTGCGCGGGCCGAGAGGGGCTTCCAAGTGGCATCCCGAAACGTTTCGATCGAAGGCGCGATCACGTTGGATGGTCGTTCGCTTGCTTCGACCACAAAATGGCCGGTCGAATTGCCATAGGCGGCGTCGGGCCAAGCTGCCTCGGCTGATAGGGGTCGAGTTCTTAGAGTGAGCATCTCACCCGGGACGTCGAGACGTCCCGCCAACCATCGTGCTGCAGGAACCGACACCGCATTCCCAACCATCGACCATCGAGGCGATCGCTTGGTATTGAAATTCAGGTCGGTCCAGCCGCGCGGGAAGCCCTGCAAGGCCTCGCACGCCTCGACGCTGGGCGTCAGCACCTCCCCGTCGGGAAACAGGACGGCGGGCGTCGAGGGGATGCCAAGCCCCGAAGCGACTTTGAGTGGCGGTATTCCGTCCAAGGCGAGGCCCATCCCTCGACGACCCTCCGTCCAGTAGAATCCGACCGGACGATCGATATTTGCGACCGGCTTGGGCGTCGCGCCGGCTTCGTCGGCGAACAGCACTTCTCGCGGATCCAACGTAGTGCTCGCAACGAGAAACACGCGGCGGCGGCGTTGCGGTATTCCGAATGAGGTCGTGTTCACGACGCGATAGGCCCAGGCGTAGCCGAGCGCTTCAAGGTCATGGACTAGTGATTTCATGGCGGCGCCGCGTCCGAGATGTAGCATAAAATAGACGTTCTCGATCGCGAGCGTTGGACGTCCCCCGAGACGCAGCAACTCGAAAAGGTGCCGAATGTCGCCGGATTTGCTGCCGGAAATTCCAGATTTGTCGCCAGCCATGCTCAGATTTTGGCAGGGGAAGCCGGCCGTCACAATCCGCGCCGAGGCCGGTATCTCCTTGAGGTCCGCCACGTCTGCTTCGATTCTCGCTTTCGCGAACCGCTTCCCCAGAACCAAACGACAATGCTCGTCCTTGTCCGCTAAGACGAGAGGGCGATGCCCAAGCGCATCGAATCCGAGTTCAAACCCTCCAATCCCGGCATATAAGCCCACCACTGAACTCATCGTCAGAACAACTGAATCGGCGCCGGCAGACGCGCGTGAAGGGATACAATGGGAAACGGCTTGGTCACCAAATGCTGAAAGGCTTTCGCCACTCGGCTGAGCCTTCTTCGTTGTGCGAGATGATGCTTTAGCAGTCTGCTTCGGTCGCCGTCGATCGCAGTCGGCCAATCACTCGGCCAGAGTTCGAACAACAGCATTTCCAGTACGTCAGTTGGCAAAAGCACCATGCTCGGGAAACGCGGGAAAGACGTGCTGGCGCTGTATTGCGCATGGCTGAAACAATGCATCACCGGCGAAGTACCGACCGCACCACCTCCGCAGAGATCGAAATGATACTCGTTCGCCGTAGTGCCGGTCGATCGCAGGACGGTAATGTTCGTTCCGCCGTTGCTCGCCGACGCCACATTTGGGTCGCCCGTCCGCTCGCAACGCCAAAGAAACGTGAAACGCGCCGAGACAGCTGCTGCGGTGCCGCTACCTTGGTAGGACGAGGAAGGTTCGGTTTCGATCGGTTCGTCCAAGGTCCACGGGAAATTTCCGGGACGAGACGATTGGAACCAGCCTTCCAGTTCCTCCGCGGCGCGGCGTAGGCGCAGATGATGATTGCGATTGAGCAGATGCCTCGAGGCGTCGGCGAGGCGGCGCAATTCATCTGCCACCATTATCGGCTTAAAGAGGACGGTCATCGGATGGGAGCGTCAAGCAGTGTTTGGTCCGAGGGATCGACCATATGACGAAACCACGGGGCACTGGCCGCATCGGCGATGCGCATCCACGGCTCTTCGCTCTGCGGCGGCCAGCCGCGGGGCCTCAACTGCACGCAGCTTGCCGCGCCTGCAATGCCGGCATCGAGAAGATCCCGATCGACCACCGCCACGGGATCTTTTTCGGCTAGCATTGCGACATTATCGACGCCGGATAGCCTCTTGATCGCCGACTGCGCGGTTTCGCCAGCGCGAACGGCGAGCCTGATGCCAAGCGAAGCGTCGCCTATACCTGCGGTCCACCAGCGCCGCTCGAACAGCGCGGCTGCCGGCCCCTCGTAGACGCAACGTCTCAGCTCTTGCGACCATTGTTCGGCAGGATGGTAGACCAGCCGGTCGAGGCTCGCTACGCTAACGCCGAGTCGAGCCGCCACATGCGTGTCGGACAGAAAAGCTCCGGGGAACGGCAACGTTTCTTGGAGCAGCCAGCGCACGGCAGAAACCGGCCCGCGGAAGGTGTCGCCGCCGTTTGCGGCCTCGGAAATGGGCAATCTTGCCCTTTCCAGCGACGAAAGCGCGGCCTGACGCCAAGTCGCGTCCTCGGGAAGACCAAGAAACAACACGAATTCCTCGAAGCTCGCCCCGTCGCTCCCGAGTGC
>NZ_RZQL01000243.1 GCF_003997935.1 Mesorhizobium sp. M7A.F.Ca.US.006.01.1.1 | reverse complement strand
CGTCAACACAGAAGCCGCATCAAAGGGTTCCTCGCCCTTGACCGCTTTCGACAGGCCGCCGACGATCTTTCCGCGTTCCTTCATCAGTGCCTGCCGGTCGAGGATCGGGTCGGCAAAGGCCGCCGAAGCCGCGAGTGCGAGCATAGAGATGGCGATAACAAGCTTTCTCATTCAATTGGCTCCATGATGAAGGCATTTCGGGACAGGACGTTAACGGATGCTACAGAGGAAAAATTCCCTTCCCCCTGATGATTTTTGCCGGACCTTTGCTCTTACGGGACGCAGAAAAGAAAAGCCCCGGGTGATACCGGGGCTTCTGGAAATCGATCACTTCGCCTTTTCGTACAATTCCAGCACGTGATCCCAATTGATCAGGCTGTCGACGAACGCTTCGAGATATTTCGGCCGGGCGTTGCGATAGTCGATGTAGTAGGAGTGCTCCCAGACATCGACGCCGAGGATCGGCGACGCGCCATGGACGAGCGGGTTTTCGCCGTTCGGCGTCTTGGAGATCGCCAGCTTGCCATCCTTGACCGAAACCCAGGCCCAGCCGGAACCGAACTGGGTCGTGCCGGCGGCAATGAAATCGGCCTTGAACTTGTCGTAGCCACCAAGATCGCTATCGACGGCCTTCTGCAAGGCGCCCGGCAGCTTGTTGCCGCCGCCGCCTTTCTTCATCCACTTCCAGAAATGGATGTGGTTGTAGTGCTGGGCGGCATTGTTGAAGAGGCCGGCATTCTTGCCGAACGACTGCTTGACCACCTCTTCGACCGACAGCTCGCCCAAGCCGGCCTCGGCGGCGAGCTTGTTGCCGTTATCGACATACGCCTTGTGGTGCTTGTCGTGGTGATATTCCAGCGTCTCTTTCGACATGTAAGGCTGCAGGGCCTCATAGTCGTAAGGCAGAGCGGGCAATTCAAAGGCCATGGATAGTACTCCCTCGTGGAAAAATCCGGTGTCGATACCGGAGTAAGATAGGTCTGGAATGGGTTGGGACAACTCCGGATGAAGCGTCGATTGCCTTTTTATCCGCTCAAGCGGCGGAAGTCGAATGCGCCCAAGCCCAATAGAGTTCGCGCGCCTTCTTGGCCACCGGCCCGGGTTGCAGATTGCGATCCTCGATACGCGTGACCGGCACCACCTTGGAATGGTTCCCGGTCGAAAAAATTTCGTCTGCTTCGAGGAAATCTCGCACCGACAGCGTCTTTTCCGTGGTCTTGAACCCATACTCGCCAAGCAGCGTTATCGTGCGCGAGCGGGTGATGCCGGACAGGAAGGTGCCGTTCGGCGCAGGCGTAAAGACGTGACCGTCCTTGACCAGGAAGATGTTCGAGGTTCCGGTCTCGGCGACGTTGCCCAGCATGTCGAGCACCAGTGCGTTATCGAAGCCGCGCATCTTGGCTTCGAGAATGGCCCGACCGTTGTTGGGGTAAAGGCAGCCGGCCTTGGCGTTTGTCGGCATGGTTTCAATGGTCGGACGCCGGAACGGCGATACGGTCACCGAAAAGCCGGTCGCCGGAATCATCGGCGATTCATAGAGGCAAAGGCAGAAGCGGGTCGACGCCGGGTCGGCCGGGACGCCCATATAGCCGCCATGCTCGGCCCAGTACATCGGCCTGATATAGACCGCCGTCTTGCCGTCGAACTTCTTCAACCCATCCCATGTCAGCCCGACGATCTTGTCGGCGCTCATGTTCGGCTTCAGGCCGAGAGCGATCGCCGAGGAATTCACCCTGGCGGCATGGAGGTCGAGATCCGGCGCCACGCCCTCGAACCAGCGGCCGCCGTCAAAGACGCTGGTGCCGAGCCACATGGCGTGGCTGCGCGGCCCCAGAATGGCGACGTTGCCCTCGTGCCAATCACCATCGACGAAAGTCCATGTCGTGGATTGCGCCGCAGCCGCCAGTGTCATCATGTCGTCCCGTCTCAATCGGTCTCTTGTGACAGCCATTGGAAGATGCTTTGGCGGGCGCCGTCAACCGGCATCATGGAGTTTTGTTGAGGCCAGCGCCGGGGCGCAATACAATCAACGCTTGCACCTTGTCGCACCTGCCCTCAAAACTGCTGTCATGCAATACGCCGCCTATGTCTTCGACGCCTATGGCACGCTGTTCGACGTGCATGCCGCCGTGCGCCGCCATGCCGACCGGATCGGGCCGGACGGCCAATTGCTGTCCGAGATCTGGCGCGCCAAGCAGCTCGAATATTCCTGGGTGCGCACGCTGATGGGCTCCTATGCCGATTTCTGGCAACTGACCGAACAGGCGCTCGATTTCGCCTTGCGCAAGGTTCCCTCGGCCGACCCCGGTCTCAAGGCGACATTGCTGGATGCCTACTGGCGGCTGGATTGCTATCCGGAAGTGCCGGCCGTGCTCAAGGCGCTCAAGGCTTCGGGAGCGAGGCTGGCGATCCTGTCCAACGGCTCGCCCGAAATGCTGCAGGCGGCGGTCAAATCCGCCGCGCTCGACCAGGTTCTGGATGACATCTATTCCGTCGACAGGGTGCGGCGCTTCAAGACCGACCCGGCGGTCTACGATATGGTCGCCACCGGCTGGCGCCTCTACCCCGGCGCGGTTTCCTTCCAGTCGTCCAATCGCTGGGACATTGCAGGCGCCACCAAATTCGGCTTTCGCACGGTGTGGATCAACCGTTCCAATCAGCCCGAAGAATACCGGGACTTCCCGCCGGCCCTGATCCTGCCATCGCTCGAAGCCCTTGTGCCCGGCAGCTAGGAGACCTGTGTCTCTGGCGCCACAGTAGCAGCCTGGTCACAGCTTCGCCTTTGTTTGCCCACGTTCGGGCCAGAATCGGAACCGCCTATCGCCCCAGGTGTTGTCAGGCACCCGCGCAACTGTCGGCGAATTCACGCTTTGTTGCGATTTGAGACTTAAAGAAGGCAACCATGTCCATAACCGAAATCGAATCTTTTCGCCTGAGCCGTCGCGGCTTTCTCAACGCCGCAGCCCTGGGCGCCGCTTCGATCGCGGTTTCCGCATGCGCCACCACCGGGCCGGGTCCGGTCGAGCCGCCGCCACCTACCTATGTCGAGCCGCCTCTGGCCGATTATGTGACGATGTACGCAGCAGTCAGCGACGGCGGCTTCGATCTGCCGGCCATCCCCGTCGACAAGATCGATCCGCAGTTCCTGCGTCAGATCGTTCCCGATCCGACGGGACAGAAGCCGGGAACCATAGTCGTCGATACCACCGGCCACTTCCTTTATCTGGTTCGTCCAGGCGGTCAGGCGATACGCTACGGCGTCGGCCTCGGCCGTGCCGGCTTCGAATGGTCCGGCGACGCCGTCGTTCAGTGGAAGCAGAAATGGCCAAAGTGGACGCCGCCGGATGAAATGATAGCCCGCCAGCCGGAATTGAAGCCCTACAGCGCCGACAATGGCGGCATGCCCGGCGGCCTGAAGAACCCGCTCGGCGCACGCGCGCTATATCTGTTCCAGGGCAATGTTGACACGCTCTATCGTCTGCACGGCTCCCCGGAGTGGCGGTCGATCGGCAAGTCGGTATCGTCAGGCTGCGTGCGTCTGATGAACCAGGACATTATCGACCTCTATGACCGCGTGCCCTCGAAGACGCCAGTCATCGTGACCAGCGACGCCAGCCAACCCATGGTGGCAACGGCCAACCGACAGGCGATCCCGATCGACGCCGGCGTGCCGGACGGTTCGGTGCTGCTTGGACCGGTCAAGGCGATCACGAATTCGATCTTCTGAGCTGACGAGGCAGCGGCGACGCCGCTGCCTCGAGTCTTACCGCCCCCTCGACAAACTCCCCAATATCCCGCGCACGATTGCCCGGCCGACCGACGAGCCGACCGAGCGCACCACCGACTTGATCGCCGCCTCGGCCACCGTCTGGCGGTTGGACGGGCGCGGTGCAGATGTGCGCCTGCCACCGGATTGCGGCGCGGGATCGTCATTGCCGAAACCCGGAATGGTCCAGCGCGAGCCGCCGCTGCCGGCCTGCTGGGCCTGCTCTTCGGCATCCTGCGCGTCCTTGGCCTTTTTCTGCAGCATTTCGAAAGCCGATTCGCGATCGACGGCCTGATCGTACTGGCCGGCGACCGGGCTTTCCTGGATCAGCTTTTGCCGCTCAGCGGCCGTTATCGGTCCAAGCCGCGAGGATGGCGGGCGGATCAGTGTCCGCTGCACCATGGACGGAACACCCTTGGCCTCCAACGTCGAGACCAGCGCCTCGCCAGTGGCAAGCTGGGTAATGGCGGTCATGCAGTCGAAATCGGGATTTGGCCGGAACGTCTCGGCTGCCGTCCTCACCGCCTGTTGCTCACGCGGCGTATAGGCGCGCAGCGCGTGCTGGACGCGATTGCCGAGCTGGGCCAGGACTTTTTCAGGGATATCCAAAGGGTTCTGCGTGACGAAATAGACGCCGACGCCTTTCGAGCGGATCAGTCGGACCACTTGTTCGACGCGATCGATGAGCACCTTGGGTGCTTCGTCGAACAGAAGATGCGCCTCGTCGAAGAAGAACACCAGCTTCGGCTTGTCGGGGTCGCCGACTTCCGGCAGCACCTCGAACAGTTCCGACATCAGCCATAGCAGGAAGGTCGCGTAGAGCCGCGGATTCATCATCAGCTTGTCGGCGGCAAGCACGCTGATGGCGCCGCGTCCGTCGCGGGTGGTGCGCATGATGTCGGCGATACGCAGTGCCGGTTCGCCGAAGAAGTTTGCGGCCCCCTGCTGTTCCAGGACCAGCAGCGTGCGCTGGATCGCCCCGACCGACGGCTTCGTTACATTGCCGTAGCGCGAGCCGATCTCGTCGGCGCGCTCGGCGATGTTGGCCAGCAGCGCCTGCAGGTCCTTCATGTCGAGCAGCAGCAGGCCTTCCTCATCCGCCAGGCGGAAGGCGATGTTCATGATGCCTTCCTGCGCCTCGGTCAGGTTCATCAGGCGCGACAGCAACAATGGCCCCATTTCCGAGACCGTGGCGCGGATCGGATGGCCCTGTTCGCCGAACAAGTCCCAGAAGATAACGGGAAATTCCTGGAAGTCATAGGGATCGAGCTTGACCTGTTCGGCCCGCTTGACGAGGAAATCCTGTGCCGTGCCCATCATCGCGATGCCCGACAGATCCCCCTTGATGTCGGCGCAGAACACCGGCACGCCGGCGTTGGAAAATCCTTCGGCCAGGATCTGCAAGGTGACAGTCTTGCCGGTACCGGTGGCGCCGGTCACCAGGCCATGACGATTACCATATTGCAGCAACAGTTGCTCGGCACGCTGATAGCTGTCGTCGGGCTTGCGGCTGGCGCCGATGAAAATACTGGTGTCGTCAGCCATATGTCCGGTCTCCGCAAACTGATGTGTCTAAAGCCAGTGGCCTTGCCGCAGGTATAGTGAGGCCATTGCACAGCGACAATGCCATTCGTCCAAATCGGGGCCATTCGTCCAAATCGGCCCCATTCGTTCAAATCGGGTTTTTGGAGCTTGCGGATTTTGCCGCTGTTTGGCAATCGTCGTCCACGCGGACTGACCTATATCTGATGGATCAGATCCGGTCTCTGAAAGCGCATTGCATTGCGATATCGGACCGGGGACCGTAGACTGAACCACTCCCGGCTGGTGCGGCCGCATGAAACGAGGAGGACGGATGGGCGCCGGAGCCTTGATCCAGGACGTGGAACCCGAGAACGCCGAGCGTCAGCGATGGCTCGCGTTGGCGGAAAAGGCATTGGCAGGCGCTTCCTTCGAGGAAAAGCTGGTCTCGCACAGCGACGACAACATCCGTATCGAACCGCTCTACGACCGCAGCACCGCGGCGGAACCGATCGTGCGCGCAAACCCGAAATCCCCATGGATCGTCAGCCAGCGGGTCGACGATCCCGACATCGACCGCGCCAGAAGCCAAGCGCTGGAGGATGTTGCACAGGGTGCCACGGGATTGTCGCTGGTCTTCGAAGGGGCGCCGAACGCGTTCGGCTACGGCTTGCCGAGAACGGCGGAAGCGTTGGAGGCGGTGCTGGACGGCATACCGCTCAATCGCATCCAGGTTCGCATAGACGCCCATCCCTGGAGCCGCGCCGTGGCCGACTGGCTGGTCGCTTTCCTGAGTAAGCGGCGGTCGGACCCGGCAAAACTCAACCTCTCCTTCGGCATCGATCCAGCGGCGATCTTCGCGGGAACCGGTCGGCTGCGCATGTCGATCGAGGCGCTGCAGGCCTCTATGCCGCAGTCGCTGGCGCATTTCTTCGCGATGGGCGTTCCGGGCGTGCTGCTGGAAGCTGACGGGCGTGTGTTCCACAATGCCGGCGCCACGGAAGCGCAGGAACTTGGCATCATGCTGGCTTCGGCTGTCTCCTATCTCAGAATGTTCGAGACGGCGCGGCAGCCGCTTGTTTATGCCGCACCTCATATCGGTTTTGCGCTCAGCGTCGACCAGGACCAGTTGCTGTCGACGGCCAAGATGCGGGCACTGCGCAGGCTATGGGCGCGGGTGCAGGAGGCTTGTTCGATCCCGACATCCACCGCCAATATCCATGCCGAGACGTCGTTTCGCATGATGACGGCGATGGATCCGGAGACCAACATCCTGCGCACCACCATTGCATGCTTTGCCGCGGCATGCGGCGGCGCCGATTCGATCTCCATCCTGCCGCACACGATCGCGCATGGTCTCCCGGCTGGCTTTGCCCGTCGCGTTGCCCGCAACGCGCAGCTAATCATGGCCAATGAAAGCCATATCGATCATGTCACCGATCCCGCCTATGGTTCCGGCGCTGTCGAGGCGCTGACCACGGAATTGTGCGAGCTGGCCTGGGCGGAATTGCAGACGATCGAAGCCGAGGGCGGTGTCCTGTCCAGCCTTCAGGACGGACACATCCAGAAGCGCGTCCACGCAGCGGCAGCGCAGCGTAACGCAGCCTACCGCACAGGCGAACGGGCCATCATCGGCACCACGCTCTATCCATCGAAAGACGAACGGCCGGTTGAGACGCTGGCGGCGGAACGGCGACCCGCCTTCACCGAAGGCGTCGCCGTCTGCGAGGCTCTATTTCCGGCCCCCATCGACCAATCGATCGGAGCCGGCTCTTGATCCCGGACTTCGGCCAGATCGGCTGGGTCCCGCCACGCCGCGCTCCCGTCGAGGTCAAAGGCCAGCGGACCACGCCGGAAGGGCTCGTCGCCAAGCATCTGTACAATCAAAGCGACCTCAAGGGGTTGCCGCATCTCGACACCTATCCCGGCCTGCCACCCTTCGTGCGCGGCCCTTACCCGACCATGTATGTCCAGCAGCCCTGGACGATCCGGCAATATGCCGGTTTCTCGACCGCCGAAGATTCCAACGCCTTTTACCGGCGCAACCTTGCCGCTGGTCAGAAAGGCCTGTCGGTCGCCTTCGATCTCGCGACGCATCGCGGCTATGACAGCGATCATCCGCGCGTTGCCGGCGATGTCGGCATGGCGGGCGTCGCCATCGATTCCATTCTCGACATGCGCCAGCTCTTCGACGGCATTCCGCTCGGCGAGATGACGGTGTCGATGACGATGAACGGCGCGGTGCTGCCGATCATGGCGCTCTATATCGTCGCCGCGGAAGAACAGGGCGTTGCGCAGAAGGATCTTGCCGGCACCATTCAGAATGACATTCTGAAGGAGTTCATGGTCCGCAACACCTACATCTATCCGCCGAAACCCTCGATGCGGATCGTGTCGGACATCTTCTCGTACACATCGAAGAACATGCCGAAGTTCAATTCGATATCGATCTCCGGCTATCACATGCAGGAGGCCGGCGCGACGGCCGACCTTGAGCTCGCCTACACGATCGCCGATGGCATCGAGTATGCCCGCGCCGGCGTCGCGGCGGGCCTCGACATCGACCGCTTTGCGCCGCGCCTGTCCTTCTTCTGGGCCATCGGCATGAATTTCTTCATGGAAGTCGCCAAGCTGCGGGCCGCGCGCCTGTTGTGGGCGACCCTGATGCAGAAGAATTTTTCGCCCAAGGACGAGCGCTCGCTGTCGCTGCGCACCCATTGCCAGACTTCTGGCTGGTCGCTGACGGCGCAAGATCCCTACAACAACATCGTCCGCACCATGATCGAGGCGATGGCGGCAACGCAAGGGCACACGCAGTCGCTGCACACCAATTCCTTCGACGAGGCGATGGCGCTGCCGACCGACCATTCGGCGCGGATCGCCCGCAACACCCAGCTCATCCTGCAAAAGGAATCAGGCACCACGCGCATCATCGACCCGTGGGGCGGTTCGGCCTATCTCGAACGTCTGACGCATGATCTGGCGGCGCGCGCGCTTGCGCATATCGAGGAGGTGGAGGCGCTCGGCGGCATGGCCGCCGCAACCGAACAGGGCATTCCCAAGCTGCGCATCGAGGAAGCCGCCGCGCGCACGCAGGCGCGCATCGATTCCGGCGAGCAGATGCTGGTCGGCGTCAACGCCCACCGTCCCGAGACGGACATCGAGGTCGACGTGCTGAAGATCGACAATGCCGAGGTCAGGGCGCGGCAATTGTCGAAACTGCAACGGCTGAAGGGCACACGCGACGTCGCCGCCGTCGAAAGCGCACTCGATGCGCTGACCCGTGCCGCGCAAGGCAATGAAAACCTGCTGGAATTCGCCATCCGAGCCGCGCGCGCCAATGCCACGGTCGGCGAGATTTCATTCGCGTTGGAAAGAGCCTTTGGGCGCCACGTCGCTACGGTGCAGACCATTTCCGGCATCTATCGCAAGGCGCTTGGCGATCATCCCGTGGTCGACGGGCTGCAGGACAAGCTTGGCGCCTTCGAGAAGAAGACCGGCGGCAAGCCGCGCATTCTCGTCGCCAAGATGGGCCAGGACGGCCACGACCGTGGCCAGAAGGTCATCGCTACGGCCTTCGCCGATCTCGGCTTCGACGTCACCGTCGGCGCGATGTTCCAGACACCAGATGAGATCGCCAGGCTGGCGGTCGCACAGGACGTCCACATCGTCGGCGCCTCGTCGCTGGCGGCGGGACATCTGACGCTGATCCCCGAACTGCGCGACGCGCTGAAAAAGCTCGGCCGCGGCGACATGCTGATCGTCGCCGGCGGCGTCATCCCACCGCAGGACTATGACGCGGTGCGGCAAGCGGGCGCTGCCGAGATCTTCCCGCCGGGTACAGTCATTCCAGAGGCAGCGGACCGTTTGCTGGACCGGCTGCTGGCCACAGACTAGGACTGCTGCATCTCTGAAAAGGTTGTGCTAGACTGACACTGCAACCAAGGTGCAGTAACCGTGAAGACGACCATTCACAAGCTCGACGATGGATCAGATGCCCTGATCTTGCCACGGGAAATGCTGGACAGCTTGAATCTGCAATCGGGCGATCAGCTCCAGATCATCGAAACTGATGACGGCATCATTTTAAGACCGGTGGCCGACAGGTTCGAACGGCAGATGAAGGCCGCACGCGAGGTCATGGACAAGTATCAGGTCGGGCTTCAGAAACTCGCCAAATGACCCGCCAATCAGTGCTGCGGATTTGAGACGTCCTAGCTCTCGGAGAGCTTGACGATTTCCCATTCCTTGCCGTTGACGCTGGCCACGTCGCCGACCTTCTTGCCAAACAGAGCAACTGCCATCGGCGACACATGAGAAATCGTGCCCTTGGCCGGGTCGGCCTCATCCTCACCGACGATCTTCCAGTGCACCTTCCTGCCGTCATCGCCCTCGATCGTGACGCCCATGCCGAAGCGTACCAGGTCGCTGCCCGGCTCCGGTACGGAGAGTTCGGCGCTTTCACGCCGCGCGGTCCAATAGCGCAGGTCGCGCGACACGACCGCGATGCGCTCGCGGTCGGCTTTGCGTTCGGCTTTTGCCAATATGTCGCGCAGATCGGCCAGATTCTCCTCGATCTGCGCCAGGCCGCGTTCCGTCACCAGATTGCGATGCTGGCTGACCGGCCGCTCACCGACGCCGGCGATGGCATTTTCGCTGTCTTCCTCGCGGGTGAAAGCTCTGCTCATTTCCTGAACTTAGGCCCGCAGAGGCTCCTCGACAAGCCATTGTCGTTTCCGTCGAGAGGAGAGGCAGACCGTCTGGCACGATTCCTGCGACGCCAAGGTTGAACGCTGGGATTCTGTGCCGATGCTGAACAGACGAACGCTGCTGACCGGAACCGCCGGCTTCGCCGTGATGGGCCTTGCGCTCGGCAAGGCGGCCACTGCCAGTCTGACCGGCATCGAGAAAGCCTCGATGCGCGGCTCGATCAATGCCACCGAACTCGGCGTGCAGCCCGGCACATCAGACGATCAGAGCAAGGCGTTCGCCAAACTGCTGCGTGACGCAATCAGCCGCGACATGCCGATATTCCTGCCGCCCGGCACCTATGTCGTCTCCAATATTTCGCTGCCCGGCCGCGTACGTCTTTCCGGCGTGCCGGGCGCGACGCGCATCGTCTATGGCGGTGACAGCCACCTGTTCATGGCTGAACAGGCCGACCACATCGAACTCAGCGGGCTGGTCTTCGATGGTTCGAACCGCACGATGGGCGACTACACGCAAGGGCTGCTCGATC
>NZ_RZQL01000242.1 GCF_003997935.1 Mesorhizobium sp. M7A.F.Ca.US.006.01.1.1 | reverse complement strand
GGGAATAGGGGAATAGGGGGTCTGCCTTCGCTACTCGCTTGGGCCAAAGGCGCCACAAAAAATCTCCTCAACCTTTCGAACCTTTTGCCGCGCCGCGCCGACTGATGGTGAGAGGCGAATGGGTCGCCTCGATCAAAAGATCCAGGAGATCATCATGTTCAAGCGCACTCTTACCTCAGGCCTCGTCGCCATCTTCGTTGCCACCGGCGCGCTCGCCGGCACTGTCGGCACGTCGTCAGCCCACGGCATGCACGGCCATCATCACCACCACCACAACCATCACAAGAAGCACTTCAAGAAGTTCTGGTGGAAGCACTACAACCACCACCACAATCATCACCACAGGCACGGCAGGGTGATCATTTTCCTTTGATGGAGGGACCCAATTCCCCAAAAGGGCGGCTTCGGCCGCCCTTTTTGCGTTCGGCACCTTGCGATGTAGGCGGGCAAGCTAGCGATCTCCCCCGCAAGCTACGGCATGCACACATTTCCAAACAACTGGTCTTTGGCGATAGGGTGCATGGCAGCCTCGCGCATGCATTGTCTTTTGCGGCGCTGGTCGACCTCCACTCCGTCTCGGCTTCGCCGAGCCACCTCTCCCCCGATCGACGGGGTAGAGGAAGGGCGCCAAGCTTTTGCTGGCAACACTCGTCCAGAAACGCTCCTTTCCTTTCCCTCCGGAGGGGGGAAAGGTGGCGCTGCGAAGCAGCGACGGATTGGGGGAACCGCGTGGTAATCAGGTCTCGGCCGATCAGTCACGCCAGCCGCAGAAGATATGTGCATAGCGTAGCGCCAGAGCGGGGGGAGATCAGCCGCATCAACGTCTTCGCCAAGCTCTCGCAAGGTCGCCGTCAGCATGACCTCGGTCCATCCGATTTCCCGGATCCCAGAAAAATCGAAAAAAGATTCGAACCTTTTTCTTGGCCGCGACGACAGATGATCAAGAGGCGGATGGATCGCCTCGGTCAACGAAGCAAGGAAATCGTCATGTTCAAGAACACACTCGTTTCCGGACTTATCGCCACCGCCGTCGCCGCCGCCACGCTGGCCGGCACCGTGCAGCCTTCGGCCGCTCACAGCCATCACCACAATCACGGCCTCGGCATCGGCATTGCGGCCGGCGTCGGCGGTTTTGTCCTCGGCAGCCTGCTCGCCCAGCCGCGCACCGTCTATGTCGACGAAGGCGGCAGCTCGTGGCATGTGCGCCGCTGCTACGATCGTTACGCCAGCTACGACGCGGACTCCGATACCTATCTCGGCCGCGACGGATACCGCCACTATTGCCGTCTTTAGAGGGGAGGACCGTTTCAGCAACAGAGGGGCCCATGCGAGCCCCTCTTCTGTTGTCTGGATTGTAGCGGTGCGTGCTCCATCGGCTCGATTCGCAGAACTGAAAGGATTGCCTGGGCGGCAAACCGGGCGGTGTACAGAGATTTTCCGAGCGTCTATGCTGACCGCGAAACGCGGGGAGAGACCTTTGGACGAGCAGGACCCCAGGGAAGACCTGGTCGAAACGGTTTTCCGCAACGGCACCGTCACCACCGTCGGCATCCTGCTGGCGTTTTCGCTGGGCTTCATCACCCATTGGGCCGCCAACCCGATCCCGTGGCAGACCTACCATCTTGCCGCCGTCCTGCCGATCCTGGCCGGCATTGCCTTGCAGATGCGGGCGCTCTCGCTGCTGCTCGACACGAAATGCCTGCAGCGGCGCATCTATGAACGTGCCAACCGCATCTTCATGGCCGGCCTGATATTCACCGCCTGCGGCGTCGGCATGGCCATCCTTCTCGATTTCTTTGATATCGCGACCAGGAGCGCGCTGCCGGGGGCAGGCTGATCAGCCGGCTCGCACGCCGCCGATCATCCGGGTCACCTCGGCCGCGGCATCGCGCACCAGCGGGCCGATCTCGGCAAGCCGCTCCGGCGTCACCCGCACGGTCGGTCCCGACACCGAGACGCCGCCGATCGGCTCGCCGAATTCGTTGAAGATGGCCGCGGCCACGCAGCGCATGCCGGGGTGCCGCTCCTCGTCGTCGACCGACCAGCCGCGCAGCTTTATTCTCGCCAAATCGTGGGCAAGCGCCGAAATGTCGGAGAGCGTCCTGTCGGTGAAGCGCTGCAGGCCGGCCTTGCGCAGGATGGTTCCGACGCGCTCCGGCTCGAGATGCGCCAGCACCGCCTTGCCGATGCCGGACGCATGGAAGGGACTGCGCGTGCCCGGCCGGAAGAAGGCGCGGATCGCCTGATGCGTTTCGACCTGGCTGACGAAGACCACGCAATCATCCTCGGCGACGCCGAGATTGGCGGTCTCGCCCGTTTTCTCCATCAACTCCTGCATGACGACACGGGCGCGGTCGACCAGCTTGCGGCGGCGCAGGAAGGCCGCGCCCATGCGGTAGGTCTCGACGCCGATCGACCACAGTTGGTCTGATGTGTCGAATTCGACCATGCCGTGGTTTTGCAGCGTCGTCAGCATGCGGTAGGCGGTGGAGGCGGCAAGGCCGCTTTGTGCCGATATCTCGCTCAGCGACAGGCCGCTGCCTTCTGCGACAATGGCCAGGATGCGCAGTGCCCTGTCGAGCGACTGCACCGAGCTGGCCTCCGAGGGCCCGTTGAAAGCACGCGGCCGGCCGCGCTGGCGTTTTTCGGTGGTTTCCATGGCGCCATTCTCGACCGATTTCGCCAAATGCACAATGAAAAAGTTTTTCACTGCGATCGTTAGCCGGATTCCTGGAAAACGGAAAACCCAATAGAATCAAAAAACTGACGCCGTTTTCTAGAAATGAAAAAATATTCTGAAAAAATTGAAAAATACCCGGCGTGCTGACATCCTTGGCCAGTCCAACAATGACAAACCCGTGGAGGGCTGGAAAATGGCCAGGATGCGCGCTGTCGATGCCGCGGTTCTCGTTCTCGAAAAGGAAGGCATTTCCTGCGCTTTCGGCGTGCCGGGCGCGGCGATCAATCCGTTCTATGCGGCGCTGAAGGCCAGGGGAACGATCCGCCATGTGCTAGCCCGTCACGTCGAGGGCGCCTCGCACATGGCGGAAGGTTTTACCCGCGCCAAGGCAGGCAATATCGGCCTGTGCATCGGCACATCGGGCCCGGCCGGCACCGATATGATCACCGGGCTTTATTCGGCGGCAGCGGATTCCATTCCGATCCTATGCATCACCGGCCAGGCGCCGCGCGCACGACTGAACAAGGAAGACTTCCAGGCCGTCGACATCTCAGCCATTGCCGCCCCGGTCGCCAAATGGGCGGTCACCGTCATGGAGCCCTATCTCGTCCCCATGGCGCTGCAGAAGGCGTTTCACCTGATGCGCTCGTCGCGGCCCGGCCCGGTGCTGATCGACCTGCCGGTCGATGTCCAACTGGCCGAAATCGAATTCGACATCGATGCCTATGAGCCGTTGACGCCGTTCAAGCCGGCGATGACGCGCGCCCAGGCCGAAAAGGCGTTGACCATGCTCAACGCGGCCGAAAAGCCGCTGATCGTCGCCGGCGGCGGCATCATCAACGCCGATGCGTCGGACCTGCTGATCGAATTCGCCGAGATTTCGGGCGTGCCGGTCATCCCGACCTTGATGGGCTGGGGCGCGATCCCCGACGACCATCGGCTGATGGCCGGCATGTGCGGGCTGCAGACCTCGCACCGCTATGGCAATGCGACGATGCTGGAAGCCGACTTCGTCTTCGGCATCGGCAACCGCTGGGCCAACCGCCACACCGGCTCCGTCGATGTTTATACAAAGGGCAAAAAATTCATCCATGTCGACATCGAGCCCACCCAAATCGGCCGTGTTTTCGCGCCGGATCTCGGCGTTGTTTCGGATGCAGGCGCCGCACTGAAGATGCTGCTTGACGTCGCCACTGAATGGAAGACATCAGGAAAACTGCGCGACTGGTCCGGCTGGGCGAAGGAATGCCAGGCCCGCAAGAAGACGATGAAGCGCAAGACGCACTTCGACCAGGTGCCGCTGAAGCCGCAGCGTGTCTACGAGGAGATGAACAAGGCGTTCGGCCGCGACGTCACCTATGTCACCACGATCGGCCTGTCGCAGATCGCCGGCGCGCAGTTCCTGCATGTCTACAAGCCGCGCAACTGGATCAATTGTGGCCAGGCCGGCCCGCTCGGCTGGACCTTGCCGGCAGCCCTTGGCGTTCGCGCCGCCGACCCGGACCGCACCATCGTGGCGCTGTCGGGCGACTATGATTTCCAGTTCATGATCGAGGAACTGGCGGTCGGCGCACAGCACAAATTGCCCTATCTGCATGTTGTCGTGAACAACGCCTATCTCGGCCTGATCCGCCAGGCGCAGCGCGGGTTTTCGATGGACTTCGAGGTCGACCTCGCCTTCGAGAACATCAACCGGGCAGGCGATCCCGAGGCCGGCTATGGCGTCGACCATGTTGCTGTCGCCGAGGCGATGGGCTGCAAGGCGGTCAGGGTGCGCAAGCCGGAAGAGTTCGCCGGTGCCTTCAAGGAGGCGCAGCGGCTGATGAAGGAGCACCGGGTTCCGGTCGTGCTCGAATTCATCCTCGAGCGCGTCACCAACATCTCCATGGGCACCGAGATCGACAAGATCACCGAATTCGAGGAGCTTGCCGAACATCAGGAAGATGCGCCGACGGCGATCGTCATGCTGGATTAGGCTTGGCGGAGAAAAGGAGAAAAGGAATGCCGCGTTTTTCAGCCAATCTTTCGATGCTCTTTGGCGAGCATGAGTTCCTCGACCGTTTCGACGCCGCCGCCCGCGCCGGCTTCAAGGGCGTCGAATATATCGGCCCCTATGACCATGCGCCCGATGTCGTCGCCGCCGGGTTGAAGAAGAACGGCCTGACCCAGGTGCTGTTCAACCTGCCGGCCGGCGACTGGGGCAAGGGCGAGCGCGGCATTGCCGTGCTGCCGGACCGCGTGCCGGAATTCCGCCAGGGCATCGCCAAGGCGATCACCTATGCGCAGGCGCTCGGCTGCCAGCAGGTCAATTGCCTGGCCGGCATCGCGCCCGTCGGCGCCGATCGCAAGGTGCTGGAGGATGTCTTTGCCGAAAACCTCGCCTTCGCGGCGGAAAAGCTGGAGCAGGCCGGCATCAGGCTGCTGATCGAGCCGATCAACACGCGCGATATTCCTGGCTTCTTCCTCAACTATTCGGACCAGGCCTTGGCGCTGATCGACCGTGTCGGCTCAAAGAATCTGTTCCTGCAATACGACATCTATCACATGCAGATCATGGAGGGGGATCTCGCCCGTACCATCGAGGCAAATCTCGACCGCATCGCGCATATCCAGCTTGCGGACAATCCCGGCCGTCACGAGCCGGGGACGGGCGAGATCAATTATCCGTTTCTGTACGAGCATATCGACCGCATCGGCTACTCCGGCTGGGTCGGGGCTGAGTACAAGCCGAAGGCCGGGACGGAGGCTGGGTTGGGGTGGTTTCGGGAATTGAGCGGGCAGGGTAGCGCTGCTGCTTAGCGGCCAAGGCCCCCTCATCCGGCCGCTGAGCGGCCACCTTCTCCCCGGTGGGGAGAAGAGACAGGCACCACCGTTGGCGACCTCTTCTCCCCACCGGGGAGAAGGTGGCCCGAAGGGCCGGATGAGGGGGCGTTTCACACAAGCTTCAGGAGAACCACAATGGAAACCATCGGCTTCATCGGCCTTGGCATCATGGGCGAACCGATGGCGGGGCATCTGCTGGACGCCGGCTATCATGTCATCGCCAGCGACCATCGGTCCAAGCCGCCCACCGATCTCATCGCCAAGGGGCTAAAGACCGTCACCGGCCACGCCGCGGTGGCCAAGGCCGCCGACATCATCATCCTGATGGTGCCGGACACGCCGCAGGTCGCCGATGTGCTGTTCGGCGAGAACGGCGTCGCGTCCGGCCTGACCAAGGGCAAGCTGGTCATCGACATGAGCTCGATCTCGCCGATCGAGACCAAGGCTTTTGCCAAGAAAATCAACTATCTGGGCTGCGACTATCTCGACGCGCCGGTCTCGGGCGGCGAGGTCGGCGCCAAGGCGGCGTCGCTGACCATCATGGTCGGCGGCGAGGAAAACCCGTTCGAGCGCGCCAAACCCGTGTTCGAGAAGATGGGCAAGAACATTACCCTGGTCGGGCCCAACGGCGTTGGCCAGACCACCAAGGTGGCCAACCAGATCGTCGTCGCGCTGACCATTGAAGCCGTCGCCGAAGCGCTTGTTTTTGCTTCGAAAGCCGGCGCCGATCCGGCCAAGGTCAGGCAGGCGCTGATGGGCGGGCTGGCGGCTTCGCGCATTCTGGAAGTGCATGGCGAGCGCATGGTCAAGCGCACCTTCGCGGCGGGTTTTCGGATCGAACTGCACCAGAAGGATCTGAACCTCGCGCTGGAGGGCGCGAAGGCGCTCGGCGTTTCCTTGCCCAACACCTCGACGACTCAGCAGCTGTTCAACGCCTGCGCCGCCAATGGCGGCGCCAAGGAGGATCATTCGGCTCTGGTCAGGGCGCTGGAGCGGATGGCCAATTTCGAGGTCGGCAGCGAGGCAGCCGGCACCCGGGGCAAAGCGGCATAGGTCAGGAGAGGGCGGCGCAACGTTCCCAAGCCGCCAACTCCTGGCCATCGAAGAACGGGTTCCGGCGTCTATGGCCGGAACCCGTTTCTCGTTTCGAGATGTTTTTGGCTTAGCTGCGCTTCAAAAATGTCCGCGCCACGTAAAGGCTGATCGCCGCGGCGTTCGATACGTTGAGCGAATGGATCGCGCCGGGCATGTCGAGCCGTGCCAGCGTCGTCACCGTCTCGCGGGTCTTCTGGCGCAGGCCCTTTCCTTCGGCGCCCAGCACCAGGGCGATCTTTTCTCCGGCAAAGCTCTTTTCGAGTTCCGCCGGCGCGTCCGAATCAAGCCCGATGGTGCGAAAGCCCGCCTCGTGCAGCTGGCCGAGCGCGTCGGCGAGGTTCTTCACCTCGATCTGGTCGATGTGCTCCAGCGCGCCGGAGGCGGATTTCGCCAGCACGCCCGATTCCTGCGGGCTGTGGCGGGCCGTGGTGATCAGCGCGCCGGCGCCGAAGGCGACCGCCGAGCGCAGGATGGCGCCGACATTGTGCGGGTCGGTGATCTGGTCGAGCACCAGCACCAGCTTCGCGTCACCAAGCGCATCGAGCCGCTTGGCTTTCAGCGGCTCGGCCTCGATCAGCACACCCTGATGCACGGCATCCGACCCGGTGATCTTGTCGATATCCCTGGGTTCGACCAGTTCCGTCTTGAAGGGCAGGGCGGCGAGATCGGCGATTTCCAGGCGCTCGGCCGCATTGCGCGTCACCAGCATCCTTCTGATCTTGCGGCGCGGATTGTCGAGTGCGGCGCGCACCGTGTGCAGGCCGTAGAGCCGCACCAGGCCGTCCGCGGCATTTTCGCCCGGCGGAACCGGCTGTCGGGGCCGGAACGCCGGCGCGCCGCCGCTTTTCTCGTCGCGATAGGCGCGGCGCAGCTTGGCGTAATGGGTGTCTTTGGGGGTGTTGGTTTTATCGCTCATGGCTGGCTTCTATAGCGGTGTCCTCCGGCCAAGGATATGGCCCGTCACTACAGCCGGCGAACAGAAACGAAAAACCGGGGTTGCGCGGTTGACACCCAATGGGCTTGCCGCCATAAGGCGCTGCGCTGGTTTCGGAGAACACATAACTCGGGTCCGGATCGGCGTGAATGCCTCGTTGCATGGCTCCGGCGGCAGACTGGAGAGGTGCCCGAGTGGTTAAAGGGGACGGACTGTAAATCCGTTAGCTTAGCTTACGTTGGTTCGAATCCAACCCTCTCCACCACTGCCGGCCCGGAAGCCCTGAAACGCGACAAGAATCGGACCGAAAAGTGCATGGCGCTTTTCGGATGAATCCGGTACTTCAGGAACGGCGCGGGTATAGCTCAGTGGTAGAGCAGCAGCCTTCCAAGCTGAATATGCGGGTTCGATTCCCGCTACCCGCTCCAGACACTCATCCCATCCCCGGCAAGCCGAAACACTGCGCACGAGGCGCAGCGCTCCAATTGTCGTGGCTGCGCCGCGTCAGCTGTTGAACGCGGATGCGACCTGGTGCTGCTGCGGCACCTGGCCGTTCGGCGTCAGCTTGTCGACGATGCCGGGCAGGGCGGTGGACAGTTGCTTGAGCAGTTCCTGCTCGTCCAGTCCGGTCCGTTGCGCGATCTCGCGAATGATCTGCGGTCCGATCGCGGCGCCAAGATCGTTGGCGTTGATCGACTGGTTCTGGCCGGTGCCGACCCAGGAGTCCGCGGTGTTGCCGTGTCCGGCATCCCGGAGCTTGTCGAGCAGTCCGCCCAGGCCGCCGAGCAGGCCACCGTCGGCGGATGTGGTTTCCGTCGGCACGGGGGCGGTCGGAGCGGGCGCGGGAGACTGCTCCGGCTCTTCGGCACTTCTGCCGCTCAGCATCTTGCCGACCAGCAATGCGCCGAGCGCGATCATCAGGGGTTTGGTGATGTTGCCGCCGGGAACGGCATTGTCAAAAAGTCCCATTGTGGATCCTCCATAGCGACCAAGGCCCGACCCCTCCTCAACAATGAAGCATTCGGGCGGAATTTCAAGCTGGCTTGAGGTTTTGACAATCCTATGAAAATGTTCAGCTGGCGAGGGGATGGAGAGGAAAAATGGGTATCATCAGCTGGATCATTCTCGGCGTGGTCGCCGGTTTCATAGGCAGCAAGATCGTCAACAAGACCGGCCAGGGTGTCATCATGGATATCGTGCTTGGAATCGTCGGCGCCATTGTCGGCGGTCTGATCTTCAGTGCCTTCGGTGCGTCAGGCGTCACCGGTCTCAACATCTACAGCCTGATCGTGGCCGTCATCGGGGCGGTGGTCGTTCTGTGGGCCTACCATCAGTTCAGCGCAAGGCGGACGCTTTAGGCGCCTGCGGATCGTCTGAGGTTTCGAGTTTCTGAAGGCAGGACCGGCTTCAGGCCTGTACGTGCAGCGGCTCGTCTATGGCATCAACACTGCATCGGCGGCGACGAAAAAGATCAGCGTTCCGGCGATGAACACCGCCCAGCCGACAAGCGACTTGCGGATGGCGGCCTTGTGCTCGGCGTCGGAACTCTTGTTCTGGTCAAAATCGGTCACGGGGAACTCCCTTGGCTGATTGATCATGTCGTCGTCGGTCGAACGTTGCTTCGCCGATTAGACGATCTTTTTCGGCCCGGCAACGCCTCGTGAGCACCTGCCTGGGTGCCGAGGTTACGCGACCACGGCCAGCCGGCGCTGACGCTGATCCAGCGAGACGATGGTCAGCCCGCTGCCGACAACCAGCAGGATGCCGCAGATGGCCAGCGCGTTTGGGAACTGCCCGAACACCAGCAGGCCCGAAATGACCGCCCAGACGGTGAAGCAATAGTAGAACGGCGCCACGGCACTGGTCGGTCCGATGCGATAGGCCATGAAGATGAAGAAATGGCCGAAGATCAGGAAAAATCCAGCCCCCGCCATCAGCAGCAGGTGATGTGCCCCGGGCATGACCCAGCGCTCTGAAACCAGATGTGCGGCGCCGGCGCCGATCAGCACCACCACGACGGCGGAAATCGCCACGATCATCCCCGGCACCTCGGCCGAGACCCGCCGGCCGGCAAGGTCGCGCGCCGCCGCAAATGTGGCATTGCCGAGCGCCAGCAAGGCGTAGACCGAAATGCCTTGCATGCTCGGCTGCGCCACCATCAGCGCTCCGACGAAGCCGAGCCCGATCAGCGCCATGCGCCGGCCGCCGATCCGCTCGCCAAACAGGATCGAGGAGCCGACCAGCATCAAGAGCGGCGTGATCTGTCCGAGCGCGGTGGAATCGGCGATCTGCATGTTGGCGAGTGCGACGACATAGCAAAGGATCGCCGCCAGTTCGAGCATGTTACGGCTCAGGACGCGCTTGTCGAAGATCAGCGGGATCTGCTTGCCGTAGCCCAGCGCGAACAGCAGCGGGAAGCCCCAGAGTGCTGCCGCGGCACCCCGCAGAAACAGCACTTCGTAGGACGGCAGGCCAGCCGTCGCGAGCTTCATCATCGTGTCGTTGACGAGATACGACCCCGTCGAGACGATCATGAACAGCGGGCCGCGGATAGAGGCAGGGATGAAATGCATCCGGCCACAAGATCAGAGGCGGGTGGCGGCGGCAATGGTCCATGGCCGGGCCATGATTCAGACAGGGCCGGGCAAGCACGCCAGCGCTTTCGCGGCCTCGATCGGTCGGCCCGCTACCCCTTCATTTTGCCCGGAGCCTTCCTATATCAGCGTCATATCCCCGCAATCGGATCGATGGTTCGGACTGAGTGAGACGGCACCCGGCCAAAAGACGCTTGTGTTTTTTGGCCTTTGTCGCTAATCGCCCCGCATTCGACTGAACTGAAGGTCTTCGACCGAACTGAAGATCCGGGCCGTCCAAGGAAAGAGACAATGGCAAAAGGTAAATTCGAGCGTAACAAGCCTCACGTGAACATCGGCACGATTGGCCACGTCGACCATGGCAAGACGTCGCTGACGGCGGCGATCACCAAGTATTTTGGCGAATACAAGCGC
>NZ_RZQL01000241.1 GCF_003997935.1 Mesorhizobium sp. M7A.F.Ca.US.006.01.1.1 | reverse complement strand
GCTCATTGCGACTCGATTAGCGCACCGGCGACCGCCGCTTCCGCAAGCGGTACGGCATCGGGCGTGCCGACGGTGATCCAGTGGCCATGCATGGGCATGCCGAACAGGCGCCCGGCGGCGATGGCGGAATCGAAATAGGCGTTGAGCGAGTGCGGCCCGGCCGGTGCGCCCTTGAACAGGCGCGGATGGACGATCGCCGCGCCGGCATAGATCAGCCCTGCCGGATCCCCCTTTGAACGCCGCAAGCCGCCATCCGGCGCCACCAGGAAATCGGTGGAGCCGCAGTGTCCGGTCGCCTGTTGGAGATCCGCCAGCATCAGCAGAATATCCATTTTCGCCGCGTCCCATGCAAGGGCGAGGCGCTGGAGATTGAGAGGACCGTTATCGATCCAGAAGGTGTCGGCGTTGAGGATGTAGAAGGGCTGATCGCCCAGTTCCGGCAACGCCTTGACTATGCCGCCGGCGGAATCGAGCAGTTGTTCGCTCTCATCGGAAATGACGATTTTTGGCGCGCGACGCGCGGCGACATGAGCGACGATCTGTTCGGGAAAGTAGTGGACGTTGACGACCGCCTTGCCGACGCCGGCGGCTGCCAGGCTGTCCAGGCTCCAGTCGAGCAACGTCTTGCCGGCAATCCTGACCAGCGGCTTGGGAATGGTGTCGGTGATCGGCCGCATGCGTTTGCCGAGGCCGGCGGCAAGTACGATGGCGGTGTCCGGTCCTGCTGTCACAGCGCTCGCTCCTCCAGCAAACCGTTGGCATCGTAGAACTCGCGCAGGCTTGCCAACGCCGGATGAGACAGGGCCCGGCGCAGATAATCGCGGATGCGCGGCAGGTGCTTCAGATAATAGGGCTTGCCGTCGCGTTTTTCGAGACGGACGAAGATGCCGAGGATCTTGGAGTTTCGCTGCGCCGCCATGATGGCGTAGGATTCCAGGAAGCTTGCCTCATCGAAAACGCCGGCTGCGTGGCGCGCCGCGACATAGGCATCCAGCGTCTTTTTCTCGATCTCGGGCGACATCGTAACACGCGCGTCCATGGCGAGCGAGGCCACGTCATAGGCGGAAGGGCCGATCAGCGCATCCTGGAAATCGACGATGCCCAGCCGATCATGCCCTGAACGGTCGCCGCGCCAGATGATGTTTGGCGAATGGAAGTCGCGCAGCATCAGCGTGACTTCGCGGCCATGCAGCCGGTCGAGCAGCGTGTTCCATTGCTTGTGGTAACCGGCGCGCAAACTGTCACTTGCCGGACCGCCAGTGATTGCCGGCACGTACCAGTCGACCAGCAGATCGGCTTCGATCATCATGGCATCGCGGTCGAAAGGCGGCACCTCGTGGAAGCCGTCGTGTCCTGTTTCCAGGCGCCGGGGCCAGGTCCTGCCATGCATCATGGCCAACAGCTCGGCCGCCGCCGCGCAGCGCGCGGGCAGCGGCTGGCCATCGCTGCCGAGAAACCCTTCCGAACCAAGATGCTCGAGCAAAAGGAAACCTTGCTCCTGATCCTCGGCATGGATTTCCGGAACGCTGACGCCGCCTGCCTTTAAGGCGTGGTCGATGGCGACGAAAGCAGCTACCGACTGGGCGGTGTGCGCGATCTCGGCATAGGGCTTGCCGTCGCGCACAGGCGGACCGAGAACCAGCCGTGGTGAGTTCATCAACACTTGCGGCTTCCGATCCGGCAGCGAAACGATCTCGTAAGAGCGGGCCGAGGCATCGCCGATAAAATGGCGGCGCTGCGCTTCCCCCCAGCCTGCATTTTCGAGAAAGTCGCGCATGGCCAGTGACCGTGCCGCACGATCGAAGGCAGCGCCCTGCCCCGACAATCTCGCCAACCGGCCATCGCCATGCTGGACGAGTTCGATCAGGACCGTGGTTTTCGGCAGATAGGCTTCCGCCCGTTCCGGCCATTCGACCAAAGCAGCACCCTGCGCCAAGGCTTCGTCGAACCCAAGCTCATCGAGCTCGTCCGCCGAGGACAGGCGGTATAGATCGAAATGATGGACCGGAATGCGGGTGTCGTAGCTCTGCACCAGCGTGAAGGTCGGACTCGGAACGTCCAGGCCGGCATCGTCGGCCAAGGTCCTGATCAAGGCCCGCGCCAACGTCGACTTGCCGGCGCCGAGATCGCCCTTGAGGGCAAGCACGTCACCCGGGCGCAGCGACAGCGCCAGATCTTCGCCCAGCCGCGCTGTGTGGGTTTCGTCGGCGAGTAATCGCTCCAGCACCAGTCCGGTCATCGAACGCGCTACTCGGCCGCGGCGCGGATGCCCGGCATGTCTGGAAAGGTGCAGATGACGGTCGTGCCCTTGTCCTTGCCGGTTTCGATGCGAACGCTGCCGCCATGCAGCTCGACGAAGCTCTTGACGATCGATAGGCCGAGGCCGGCGCCGCGCCGGCGGCCGCCATTGGCGCGCGGCTCGAAACGGCGGAACACCGAATCGAGCACATCGGGCGGCATGCCGGGACCGTCGTCATGAACCGAGAATTCCACCCCGTCCGCCAGATGGCGGCAGCTGAGCCGGATGATGCTGGCTTCCGGTGCGTAATTGGCGGCGTTGCTGAGCAGATTGTAGAGGATCTGGCGGACGCGGACCTCATCGCCGTGAAACGTCTTCGGCGCCGCAATGGCGTCGACTTGGAGACTGATCGAATGCTCTTCCAGCCGGTCGGCCACCAGCTCGGCCGCAGCGGCGATGGTGCGATCGACCTGCACTTCGGAGATGTCGAGTTGCATGATGCCGGCGTCGACCGTCGCCAGGTCGAGGATGTCGTTGACGATGGTGAGCAGGACCGAGGAGGACGAGCTGACATGCTCGACATATTCGCGCTGCTTCTGCGTCAGCGGACCGGTCGTGGGCTGTGACAGGAGTTCGGTGAAGCCGATGATGTTGGTCAGCGGCGAGCGCAGTTCATAGGAAACGTGCTGGACGAATTCGTTCTTGAGCTGATCGGATTTTTGCAGCGCCTCGTTCTTGTCCTTCAGCGCCCGTTCGACGTTGACGCTGTCGGTGACATCGACGAAGGTCATCATCACCTGCCCGTTGGGCAGCGGGATCATGGCGTAACTCAGCACATTGCCGTTGTTGAGCTCGGTCTGTCCGTGGCGGTCGCGGCGCTCGTCGTCGAAGCCGGTGATGGCGGCAACGAAGCTGGGCCAGGGGCTGTCCGCGGCCTGCCGGTCGCAAAGGTCGCGTATCGCCGACACGTGGACGCTGGGCTTGGCCGCTTCGCCGCTCAAACCCCAGAGCGTGGCAAAGGCGGGATTCGACAGCCGGAGCCTGCCGTCGGGTCCGAACACCGCCACGCCTTCGGCAAGATTGTCGAGCGTCTCGCCCTGGACCCGCACCGCTGTCTGGTAGCGGCTCTCGAGGTCCATCTTCTCGGTCAGGTTCTCGAACACCCAGGTCACGCCGCCCTTGGGTTGCGGGTTGGCGACGACGCGGATGGTCTTGCCATCCGGCAGATGCCACCAATGTTCCTGGGATTCCACAGCGCGATAGGCGCCGAGCAGGCCTTCCTTCCAGCGGCGCCATTCAGGCTGTTCGGCGATCTTGCCTTCGCTGCGCAGCCGGTCGAGCAGCAAGGCATTGTCTGGAGCGCTGTGCAGGAAGCCTGCGTCCAGACCCCAAAGCTTCTGAAAGGCCTGGTTGAAGAACCGCAGCTTCTCGTCGGTGTCGAAAATGGCGACCGCCGTGTTGAGCTGGTCGAGCGTGTCGGCGTGGCTTCGCACCGTCCGTTCGTATTCGCCGCGAACGGTCTCGATGGCGCTGGTGTCGCAGGCAAGGCCGGCCGAGCCATCGCTGCCGGCGAAATCGGTGACCGCGAACACACGGCGATCCCCTTCGATCACGGTGGACAGCGACTGCTCGAAAACCGGATGCGTCTTGTGCTGGGCGGCAATCGCATCGCGCGCCTGGCCGCCGAGGAACTCTTTCTTCTCCCGAACCGCGGCTTCGGCATTTTCGGCTTCGACGGCATCGGCATAGGCGCGGTTGACCCACTTCAGCCCTCCATCCTCGCCGCGGAGCCATGCCGGCATGTTCAGCGCGTCGAGCAGGCCGATCATCGTGTCGTGGTCGGCGGCCAGCCGCTGGTTCTCGATCTTCAGCCTGGCCTGGCTGCGCTGCGTCTCCGAAAGCGAGACAAAACGCACGAGCACATGCGCGGCACTCTTGCGGCCATGCACTTCGAGCGGCGCGCCGGCCTGCGATTCGATGACGAGGTCGAAGGGTTTGGCCTTCTCGCGCAATCCCGCGACGGCATGTTCGAGTGCCGCCGCCGAACGCGGCATCAGCCAGCGGCCGAAAGCGAGAAAAGCGGCCCTATCCTCGGGAGCGCCGCTTTCGACGGGCAATGTGCCGATAAGCTCGGGCTTCTTGTTTTCCGTGGCCCAGACGACGACGCGCTGGTCGCGCAGATTGAGCAGCGCCTCGGAGCGGCGGAGCGCCGCGTTGATGTCGGCGAGGCGGCTCCTGAGTTCGACATTCTCCGCCGAGGTGCGGGCTCTTTCGCGGATGAGAACGATGGCCGAAATGAATGCGGCACCCGTCACGCCGACGAACACGGCAAGCTGCATGACCTCGATGGCGCTCACCGACAGTCCGGCCACGCTGGCAGCAGCGGTTTCGGCATGCGCGACGGCGCCAGCCAAGGGGACCGCGAGGGCGGAGGTGGCAAGGAATGTCGACGCGCGAGCGCGCCAGGACAGGCTCCCGCCTTCCAGGACGGAACCAGCAATCCCCGAATCGTCATGGCCGCCGGAAACGGCCCGTCCCGCTCTGTGCGGGTGTTGCCCCGGCATGTCTTGGTCCTCTCCGCCGCCTGAATGCAAGACCGCCCTGATGCGTGCCTCTCTTGACCCTCTCGGGCTGGAAGCATCGCCGAATCACCTGACAATAACCCCTCGCCGAATCGCCGTGAAGGCTGATGGCGCGCAAAAATATGGCCGGGCGAAAAGTCAATCGCCCGGCCTCAATATCTGGTAGTAATTTTAGCTTTGGTTAATAGCGGTAGTGTTCCGGCTTGAACGGACCCTGCGGCGTGACGCCGATATAGGCGGCCTGTTCACCCGACAGTTCGGTCAGGCGGGCGCCGAGCTTGTCGAGATGCAGGCGCGCGACCTTTTCGTCGAGATGCTTGGGCAGGACATAGACCTGGTTCTCGTACTGGCCGGGCTTGGTGTAGAGCTCGATCTGCGCCAGCACCTGGTTGGTGAAGGATGCCGACATGACGAAGCTCGGATGGCCGGTGGCGTTGCCGAGATTGAGCAGGCGCCCTTCCGACAAAAGGATCATCCGCTTGCCATCCGCGAAGGTGATCATATCGACCTGCGGCTTGACGTTGGTCCATTTCAAATTGCGCAGCGCGGCGACCTGGATCTCATTGTCGAAGTGACCGATGTTGCCAACGATGACCATGTCCTTCATCGAGCGCATATGGTCGAGGGTGACGACGTCCTTGTTGCCGGTGGTGGTGATGACGATGTCGGCGGTGGGGGCCGCATCTTCCAGCGTGACGACTTCAAAACCGTCCATCGCCGCCTGCAGGGCGCAGATCGGATCGACCTCGGTGACCTTGACGCGGGCGCCGGCGCCCTTGAGCGAGGCCGACGAGCCCTTGCCGACGTCGCCATAGCCGCACACGACAGCGACCTTGCCGGCCATCATCGTGTCGGTGCCACGGCGGATGCCATCGACCAGCGATTCCTTGCAGCCATATTTGTTGTCGAATTTCGACTTGGTGACCGAGTCGTTGACGTTGATGGCGGGGAAGGGCAGCAGGCCCTTCTTCTGCAGTTGATAGAGGCGGTTGACGCCGGTGGTCGTTTCTTCGGTGACGCCGCGGATCGCCGCCTTCTGCTTGGTGAAGAAGCCGGGCGAAGCCTTCAGGCGCTTCTTGACCTGGGCGTAGAAGTATTCCTCTTCCTCGCCCTGCGGGTTGGACAGGACGTCCTCGCCGGCCTCGGCGCGGGCACCGATCAAGATGTACATGGTGGCGTCGCCGCCATCATCGAGGATCATGTTGGAGAGGCCGCCATCGGCCCACTGGAAGATCTTGTCGGTGTAGTCCCAATACTCCTCGAGCGACTCGCCCTTGACGGCGAAAACCGGGATGCCGGCTTCGGCGATGGCCGCGGCCGCGTGATCCTGGGTCGAAAAGATGTTGCAGGAGGCCCAGCGGATATCGGCGCCCAGCACCTTCAGCGTCTCGATCAGCACCGCCGTCTGGATCGTCATGTGCAGCGAGCCGGTGATGCGCGCGCCCTTGAGCGGCTGCTTGGGACCGAATTCCTCACGGCAGGCCATCAGGCCCGGCATTTCGGTTTCGGCGATATCGAGTTCCTTGCGGCCCCAGCCGGCAAGCGAGATGTCGGCGACCACATAGTCCTTGCTACCCGTCATGGCAGTACTCCGATGCGAATGATGTGCTTGCGAATTTGTTGCGGATGCGCCCGCGCCGGTCGGCGCGTCGAAGGGCGCGAATTGCCGGCCTGACTAGCAGATCGGAGCAAGGACGACAATGGGATATAAAGAAATCTTTATCCCTGCATGTCTCTCAGACACGCATCGGCGCTCTAGCAGATCAGCATTCCTCGCCGAAGCGGGACGCCACCAGTTGCTCCAGGGCGTCGATGACCTGCTGGGCCTCCGGCCCGCTGGCGGTGACGCGGATCGAATAGCCGGGGCTTGCCGCCAGCATCATCAGGCCCATGATCGAGGTGCCGCCAACCTTGACGCCATCCTTCTCGACATGCACCGAGGCATCGAAGCCGCTGGCCAGCTGGACGAACTTCGCCGAAGCGCGCGCATGAAGGCCGCGCTGGTTGATGATGGGAAAATCCCGGACTATCTGATCTTTTTCCGGGGACAGCGCGGTCATTTGCTGCTCAGGAGCTGGCTGGCAACATTGATGTATTTGCGACCGGCGGCCTGGGCCTCATCAAGGGCGGCCGCCATGTTGTCGCCCTTGCGGATCGAGGAAAGCTTGATCAGCATCGGCAGGTTCATGCCGGCGATCACCTCGGTGCGGCCGGACTCCATCACCGAGATGGCAAGGTTGGAGGGCGTGCCGCCGAACATGTCGGTCAGCACGATGACGCCCGCCCCGGTGTCGACACGGGCAACCGCGTCGACGATGTCGCGGCGACGCTGCTCCATATCGTCGTCGGCACCGATCGCCACGGTTTCGAAATTGTCTTGTGGCCCGACGACATGTTCGACGGCATGTCGGAACTCGGTGGCCAGTTGACCGTGCGTTACAAGCACGAGTCCGATCATTCTTTGGTGGCTCCCGTCATCGCCGCTTCACAGGCGCATTTTATGCTCGCCAGCCAATCCAGGCGGCGGGAGCGCTATCTTGTCGACGCGCGGCCCGTTGACAAGCCCAAAATTGCGCAGGCGCATGCCATTTTGACGCATTGCAGCAAAAAACCCGGAGCGGATCATAGAAAAGGCGCGATCGACAGCCGCGCCATCACGACCGGTAAGGCGGCAGCGACGTTGCGTTCGACCGCATCGATACGCGGCACCCGACAGCCGGCGATGCTGGTGTCGGCATCCTCCTGAAAGCGTGCCGTTTCACCGGCCGGCGTCAGGCGGACATGCAAATCGACGATGGCGGCGGGCTCGAACGGCACCGCTCGCGGCCCGAGCCCCGGCACCTCGACGAGGCCTTCTATGGTGGTGGGAGCGCGGCAGAGAAGCCGCCCGGCATGCGCCTCGACAAAGAGCTGATCGTCGCCGACGAGCCGCGCGAACGTTCCGCGCTGGCGACAATGGTCGAGGAGCGCCAGCGCCAGCGTCGTCTTGCCCGAACCGGAGGCTCCGGTGACGAGAATGCCGCGCTCGCCGATCAAAACCATTGTCGCGTGAATGTTTTCAGGCTGCACGGCTGGACCAGGCATGGTGGGGTTCATGCCCTCAGCCTTCGGCCGGCAATGTCACCACAAAACGCGCGCCCTTGATCTCGCCGGGTTTGGTGCCGGGGATGTTCTCGGCGGTCAGCGTGCCGCCATGGGCCTCGACGATCTGCCTGGATATCGACAGGCCAAGGCCCGAATTCTGGCCGAATGCCTCGCCGGCCGGCCGATCCGTGTAGAAGCGCTCGAAGATGCGGTCGATGTTGTCGGCCCGGATGCCGGGGCCATTGTCGTCGACGGTGACGATGTTGAACTTGCCGGCACGCGCCAGCGACAAGCTGATGTGGCCATGATCCTCGGGAACGAAGGAACGGGCATTCTCGATCAAATTGGTGATGACCTGGCCGATGCGCAGATCATGCCCGACGACGACATAGCCTTTGACGCCCTGCGGCAGCTTGGCGGCCTTGAATTCGATCTCGACCGCCTTCTTGTTACGCGTCGCTTCGCGCGAAACGGCGACCAGATCGGTGATGAATTTCTTCAGGTCGACCGTCCCCGCATCTTCACGCGCGAGTTCCGCGTCCAGGCGCGATGCATCGGAAATATCGGTGATGAGCCGGTCCAGCCGCCTGACATCGTGCTGGATGATATCCATCAGCCGGCCGCGCGAATCGTCGTTCTTGGCCAGCGGCAAGGTTTCCACCGCACTGCGCAGCGACGTCAGCGGGTTCTTCAGCTCGTGCGAGACATCGGCCGCGAAGCTTTCGATCGCCTCGATGCGGGCGTAGAGCGCGTTGGTCATGTCGCGTATGGCGATCGACAGATTGCCGATCTCGTCCTGACGGTCGGAAAAGTCGGGGATTTCCTCACGGCTCTTGACGCCGCGCCGCACCCGCACCGCCGCCGCCGACAGCCGGCGCAGCGGATTGGCGATGGTGGAGGCGAGCAGCATCGACAGGATGGCGGTGACAAGGGCCGCGATGCCGAAGACGCGCAGGATCGCCTTGCGCTCGGCGGCGACGATCTTGTCGATGTCGCCGCCTTCGGTCGACAGCATCAGCACGCCCAGGACGGCACGAAAGCGCTGGATCGGCACCGCCACCGAAACGATCTGCTCGCCCTGCTCGCTGACGCGCACGATGGTCGACGGGCTGCCGGTGAGAGCCTTGACCACTTCCGGGAAAGCGGCGCCATTGCCGCCCGGCTGCTCGTGGTAGACCGGCAGCTCGGTGTTGCGGAAGAAGTCGAAGACGAATTTCTGGATGCGCTCGACCAGATCGGGCTCTTCCTCCTCAACCGGCGGCAGGTCGTAGCGTAGGATCTGGCCGCGCGAATAGAGGTGGCGCGAATCGAGCAGCAGATTGGCGTCGCGGTCATAGATCCGGGCGCGGGTCCTTGTCGGCGAGATCAGCCTTCGCAGCACCGGGGCGACCCGCTCGGGGTTGATCGGGAAGTCGAGATTGTCGAGCTGGTCGGAGCCCGGTCCCAGGCTTTCGCCGGCCTGCAGCTCAAGCAGCTTTTCCGGGTCGATGCTGATCGAATCCGTCTCGACCGTCGCCGACGCGGCGATCGCGCCGGCGATGATCTCGCCCTGGGTCATCAGGCTTTCGACGCGGGCATCGATCAGCCCGTCGCGGAAGGTGTTCAGATAGAGGATGCCGGTCACCAGCACGGCGAGGCCGGCAAGGTTGAGGAACAGGATACGCCGCGTCAGGCTGGAAAAGATATGATGGCCAAGGAAGCGGCGCATCGGCACCGTGATCTTCGAGACGAAGGACGGCATGATCCGCGACGGCCGCCTGGAGGCGCCCGCCGGTCTTGTTCGCTGTGCTTCCACTGCCATCGAATAGCAGGCCCTGCTACTTATGCTTCGCGGAACCGGTATCCGACTCCGTAAAGGGTTTCGATCATCTCGAAGTCGTCGTCGACGGCCTTGAACTTCTTGCGCAGCCGCTTGATGTGGCTGTCGATGGTGCGATCGTCGACATAGACCTGTTCATCATAGGCCGAATCCATCAGCGCATCACGGCTTTTTACGACACCGGGACGCTGCGCCAGCGAATGCAGGATCAGGAACTCGGTGACGGTGAGCGTCACCGGTTCGCCTTTCCAGGTGCAGGTGTGGCGCTCCTGGTCCATGACGAGCTGGCCGCGCTCGAGCGAGCGGGCCTGCTGGCTTGGCGTCTTGGCGGCAGCCTCGCGGGCACTGGCGCGGCGCAACACGGCGCGCACCCGCTCGACCAGCAGGCGCTGCGAGAAGGGTTTGCGGATGAAGTCGTCGGCGCCCATCTTGAGGCCGAACAATTCGTCGATCTCGTCGTCCTTGGAGGTCAGGAAGATCACCGGAAGGTCGGACTTCTGGCGCATGCGGCGCAGCAGTTCCATGCCGTCCATGCGCGGCATCTTGATGTCGAGGATGGCAAGGTTCGGCGGGCGTGCCGCCAGGCCTTCCAGCGCCGACGCACCATCCGTGTAGGTCTCGACGCGATACCCCTCGGATTCGAGGGCGATCGACACCGATGTCAGAATGTTGCGGTCGTCATCGACAAGCGCGATTGTTGCCATTTCAAGCGGCTCCCTCATGAGCTGTCCCTTCTGTCGTAGAGAAGGGGCTTTTGCAGGACAAATTAGGTACAAAATGTGGCATAGGCCTTGTCCGCTGTCACGCCCGGCATGCCGGCGGCCACAATCCTACCTCGACATGGGTTGGACGAACGAACATCGCCAATCCTTTGGGCAACCGCGAAACTTTTTGC